>CACHRI010000002.1:135000-174540 GCA_902582155.1 uncultured Pelagibacteraceae bacterium | reverse complement strand
AGAGGAAAAAACCGAAATATACGCCTCTATCTAAAAGACAGGATAGACCAGATGCAATATTATGGTTGTGTAAAAATGCATCGGAACTCACAGATGGTCAAATTTCAAAACTTGTTGGAAGTACTAAAGGCACAGTTTCACTAATAAGAAAAAGAAGTTATTGGAATTTTTCAAATCTAAAACCAAGAGATCCTGTAATTTTAGCTTTATGCACACAAGAGACATTTCAAAAAGCTTTGGACAAAGCTAAACGAAGGATTGAAAGAGAAAAGAAAAGATTATTAAGAGAAGAAAAAAAGCAAAAAAAACAAAACGCCGAGCTTAATAAAGAGTAGTTTTTTATAACATTTAAAAAAGATTTCTAATCATATGGACAATTCTTTGCTTAAATGTTACCTAGCAGGAAAAAACAGGAGGTTTTTATTAAAATAGAAGTTAAAGATAATAATGTTGAACAAGCTATAAGAGTATTAAAAAGAAAGCTTCAAAAAGAAGGTTTTTTTAAAGTTATGAAAATGAAAAGTACTTATGAAAAACCATCTGAAAAGAAAAAAAGAATTAAAACTGAAAATTTAAAAAGAATAAAAAAACAACAAAAATTAAGAAACAGATATTAATTTTATTCTAGGGAGATTTATGCCACAAGGAAAAGTAAAATGGTTCAGTGCGAAAAAAGGGTATGGGTTTATTAGAGAGGAAGAAAAAGAAAGAGATATTTTTTTACATGTTTCAGCTTTAGAAAACTCAAAATTACGTGTTTTAAAAGAAGATCAAGTTTTAAAATTTGATATAAAAGAAGATAAAGACAAGCTTCAAGCTATTAACCTTAAGAAAATTTAGATTATCGCGGGGTGGAGCAGTCTGGTAGCTCGTCAGGCTCATAACCTGAAGGTCGTAGGTTCAAATCCTACCCCCGCAACCAAAATAACAATGACCAATAAAATTTAATCTAATAATTCACTATAAAGTAAATCAAATTTGAAATTGGACGGTAAGTTTTTGTAGTAAACCTTCTTTTCCGTCATTTTGCTAAAAAGTTCTGAATTTAAATTGGTAAATTCATCTTCTAAAAAATGCTCAAGAAAAAAAATTGTCTTATATTTTTTAAACAATTCGTAAAAAATTGAATTTTTGTAAATAAAAAATTTATCTTTATCAGATACATATAACAGATCTATTACAGGTATTACCTTTTTTAAAAACCTTTTTTTTATTATTAAAAATACTGGTTCATCTTTTTGATTATTAAAATCAAGAGATATACATTCTGACTTCGTCTGTGAATGATCTTCTAAAATTACCTTGAGATCAGAATTTAAAACATTATTAAAATCTTTTATACTATCTATTTTTATATCTAATTTACTGAAAAATGGGAATCTTAAGAAAATACTAAAATTTGAGTAAAATTTTACTTCTTTAAATTCTAATTTTTTATAAAGCCCTTCTAAAGACGAGATAGGAGTAAAAGTTGAAATGAAACAATTTTTCTCTAAAATTGGAAACAAAAGTCTGTAGGATTGTAATCTGTAATTTTCATTTACAACCCAGCTATGTAAGTAGCAATGTAGACATGTTTTATTGCCAAATTTTCTATTAGAAAAAATTGTTCCTAAAAAACCAAAAATCGTAAAATGTTTGTCTGCTAGGACGTACCCAATTGGAAAATCTTTTAAAAAACTTAAATTAATAATTGAGTTTACTTTATTTTTATCTAAATAATTTTGATTGTTGATGTAAATTTTTAACCTATCAAATTCTTTGGTTTCCGGAAAAACAGCATGCAAAGAAAGATTAGTATGTTTTTTATTTTTTAGATAATTATAAAATTTGCTCATTATTTACTTAAGATTTTTTTAGTTATAATTTTTGGTACAAATAAGAAAAGAAGGAATTTAAATTTTTTGAAATAATAAGGTCCACGCATAATAGATATTAATGCTTTAATATTTTCACCATCTAAAAATAGCTTTTTAATTTTTAACGTATTTACAAACATTTTTAATTTTTTAAATGAAAATTTTTTAAATCTTTTTTTATCTATATTTTCTTTAATCCAAATTTCTAATTCTTTAATGTTGAGATCTAAACGTTTGGAGGTTAAATTTGATTGGTGAATTCGATAATATGCTAGTGGATTATTAGTTGAAATTATTTTTTCTTTTAAACTTATTTTTGTAAAAAAATCAAAATCACCTATAATATTAAATCTTTTATCAAATTTTTGAAACTTGAAAATTTTTTTTTTTAATAATGTAGTTAATATCGGCATTTTAAAATTATTCAAAAGTAATTGAGTTATTTTCCCATTATATAAATTTTCTTTCGAAAAAATATAATATTTTTTTTTATTTCGTTAAAAATATATAGATTTGAATAAACAACATTTACTCTCTCCTTTTTTAAAAGATTAATTTGATCATAAAGTTTATTTTTTTCCCACCAATCATCTGAATCTAAAAAAGATATATAATCACCTCGAGCTTTTTCTATAGCTTTGTTTCTTGCGTCATACAAATTTAATAAACTAGAAGATTTGAAACTTCTAATTCTCTTGTCTTTATTTTTATATTTTTTAATTATTGATGATGTATTATCTGTGGAATTGTTATCAAAAATAATAAGTTCCCAATTTTTATATTTTTGTTTAATTGCGCTATTTATACTTGTAGATAAATATTTTGAACCATTATGACTGTTTAAGATGATACTTATCAAAGGCAATTTATTTATTTTTTTTCTCATTTTTGTTTTAATTATTATTAAAATATTTATAAATAATGAATATGAAAATTTTAATAAGATTTGACGATATAGCTGAAAATATGAACTGGAATTTGATGGAAAAATGCGAAAAACTATTCGACCAATTTAATATTAAGCCAGTTTTAGGTGTCATACCAAACAATAAAGATAAAGAACTTCTTTCGTATCCATTTAAAAACGATTTCTGGAAAACTGTTAAAGACTGGCAGTCTAAAGGCTGGGAGATAGCAATGCATGGTTATAATCATCTTTATGAAATTGAAACAAATAAAAAAGATTTTTTTAAGTATGGTGGTAAATCAGAATTTTATGGTCAATCTTTAGAGAGTCAATCTAGTAAAATTAAAGACGGCTTAAAAATTTTCCAAAAAAATAATATAAAGATTAGAACTTTTTTTTCACCAAATCATACTTATGACAAAAATACTTTTGAAGCTTTAAAACTTAATAATATAAATGAAATAATAGATGGATATGGTTTAAAGCCATACTTAGAAAATGATATAAAATTTATTCCACAACTATTTTACAAAAACTTTTTTTTGCCTTTTGGATTACAAACAACACAAATACACTTGAATTACTGGAATGACAATGATTATAAAAATTTTTCAAAATTAGTTATTAAATATAAAAAAGATATTATTTCATATGATGAGGCTATTAAAATGCTCTCAAATAAAAAAGTGGACAAATTAATAAGACAGCTTTTGAGGAAAATTCTTATTATAAAAAGAAAATTAAATTAAATTTTAAAATTTGCTTTCTTGCTGTCTTTTAAAAAACCCTTTACGGTATCGAGAGTTAATGATCGTGGGCTTTTTCCAAAAGATTTTACTTGATTAATAACTTTTGGAGGCATTGTTATAATATGGCATTTTAATTGTTTCGCTTGAATATAATTATAAGCTTCTCTAGTGCTTGCCCAAAGTATTTCAATTCTCTTTTTTTTTTTTGTTAAATTAATACTTCTTTTAAATATTGGTAGTGGGTCTTTTCCTTTATCGCTCATTCTGCCAGCAAAAATTGATATTATTGATTTTGTTTTTTTATTTAAACAATTGAAGATTTTTTTAGTTTGATCATAAGTATAAACTGCAGTTATATTCAATTTGATACCTTTATCGCTTAATTCCTTAATAACTTTGCCCATAAATATTCCTTTTGAATTTACTACGGGTATTTTTACATAAACGTTTTTTCCCCATTTATTTATTTTATATGCCTGATTAAGCATTTCATTTGGATTATCTGCAAATACTTCAAAAGAAATAGGTTTCTTTTTACAAACTTTTAATATTTTTAAAGAATAATCTTTATAGCTTTTAGCACCTGCTAATTTCATTAAACTGGGATTAGTGGTAAAACCATCAACAATTGATTTTTTATTAAAAAATTTTATTGTTTTTAAGTCAGCAATGTCACAAAAAATCTTAGTTTTCATCAATCAAGGTTCTTAACAATATCCTCTGTCATTTTTTTTGCGTCTGCAAATAACATTAAAGTGTTATCTCGATAAAATAATTCATTGTCTATTCCTGCGTATCCTGGAGATAAACTTCTTTTTACAAATAAAACTGATTTACATTTTTCTACATCAAGAACTGGCATTCCAAATATTGGGCTTTTTGGATCTGTTTTAGCTACTGGATTAGTAACGTCATTTGCTCCTATCACAAATGCTACATCTGAATTAGCAAAGTCGTTATTAATATCTTCAAGTTCAAAAACTTCATCATAGGGCACATTGGCTTCTGCTAAAAGCACGTTCATATGTCCAGGCATTCTTCCAGCTACCGGGTGAATAGCGTAAGTGACTTTAATATCATTTTTTTTTAATTTATCTACCATTTCTCTTAGAGCATGTTGTGCTTGTGCAACTGCCATTCCATATCCTGGCACTATAATAACTGATGATGCATTTTTCATTAAAAATGCTGCATCTTCCGCATTACCACTCTTTACTGGTTTTTGATCTTTTTTATCTTTTGTGTTGCTTGTGGAATTATCGGCTCCAAATCCACCTAATATTACACTAAAAAAAGATCTATTCATTGCTTTGCACATTATATAAGAGAGAATTGCCCCTGATGATCCAACTAGTGCTCCAGTAATTATAAGTGCAGTATTTTCCAAAGTAAAACCTATCCCTGCTGCAGCCCATCCTGAATAAGAGTTTAACATAGAGATAACAACTGGCATGTCCGCACCACCGATTGGAATAATTAATAAAATACCGATAAGAAAAGAAATAGCAATTACAGTCCAAAAAATATTTTCTGACTGTGTTTTACATAGATAAAAAATTAGTACAAATATTCCTATTCCTAAGATAAGATTCAAAAAATGTTGCCCAGTAAAAGTTATTGGAGCACCAGACATTATTCCTCTTAATTTTAAAAATGCAATTATTGAACCTGAAAATGTAATAGCTCCAACAGCGGCTCCTATGGACATTTCAATTAAACTTGCTAATTTAATATTTCCTGCTACTCCCAAATTAAAAACTTCAGGATTTAAAAATGCTGCAATAGCCACAAATACTGCTGCAAGTCCTACTAAACTATGAAAGCCAGCAACTAATTCAGGCATTGCAGTCATTGGAATTTTAAAAGCTATAAAAGCTCCAATTGCTCCGCCTGCAAGTAATAAAATTAAAATATAGGCAAAAGAGTTAGAAAAATTACCAATAGACAAAAAAGTAACTAGTATCGCTATTATCATTCCAGTAATACCAAAATAATTTCCTTGTCTAGAAGTATCTGGGGAAGACAGTCCTCTTAGAGCTAGAATAAAAAGTATTCCAGAAATTAAATAAAAAATTGCTGATAAATTTGGTGATATCATTATTTCTTATCTTTCTTTTTTTTATACATCTGAAGCATTCTTTGTGTAACTAAAAATCCACCAAATATATTTACTGAAGCTAAAACAATTGCCAAATAACCAAAAACACTTGAGGAATTAAAAACATTTTCAGATGCTGATGCTAAAGCAGCAATTATAGCACCAACTATAATTACAGATGAAATAGCATTTGTTACTGACATTAAAGGCGTATGCAAAGACGGTGTAACGCTCCAAACAACATAGTAGCCTACAAATATTGAAAGTATAAAAATACTTAATCTAAATATAAAGGGATCTATTTCCATAGTTAAAGTTTCTTTATTAATGTTTTATTTATTATTTCATCTTCTAAATTAAGATTGAAATCTTTTTTTTCTTTGCTGTATAAATTTCGAATAAAACTAAATAAATTTTTTGCATATAAACTAGATGCTGTTAGTGGCAATCTGTTCATGAGACTTTTAACACCTATAATTTTTACGCCATCTACAGTATTGATTTTTCCTGGTTGCGAGTAAGCTGAGTTTCCACCTTGTTCCGCTGCCAGGTCATAAATAATTGAGCCTGATTTCATTAACTTAATTAATTGTTCTGTTAATATTCTTGGAGCGGGTTTTCCAGGTATTAATGCAGTACAAATTACTATATCATTTTTTTTTAATGCATCTTGCATCATTTCTGCTTGTTTTTTTTTATAATTCTCGGTAGCTTCTTTTGCGTAACCTCCAGAAGTTTCCAGATCTTCTGCGCCCTCTACAGTTAAAAACTTACCTCCAAGACTTTCTACCTGCTCTTTAGATGCAGATCTTACATCTGTAGCAGAGACTATTGCTCCTAATCTTTTAGCTGTGGCTATCGCTTGTAAACCAGCTACACCAGCTCCAATAATTAAAACTTTTGCCGCAGGGACTGTTCCTGCCGCTGTCATCATCATTGGTATTGCTTTTTCAAATTCAAATATTGAGTCGATAACAGCTCTATACCCAGCCAAATTAGATTGTGATGATAATACATCCATCGATTGAGCTCTTGTAATACGCGGTAAAAGTTCCAGTGAAAAAATATTAATTTTTTTTTTTAAAATATCGTTTATTCTGTTTTTATTTTGAGATGGATTAAACATACCTACTAATATAGTTTTTTCTTTAATATTATTAATTTCGCCGTCAGATGGGCAATTTACTTTTATCAATAAATTGCAAGAATTTAATACTTCATTAGAAGAATTTTTTATTTCTACTCCGACTTTTTGATATTCTTCATCTTTAATACCGATATGATCAGCATAGTTTTTTTCAACACAAATTTTCAACCCTAATCCAATAATATTTTTTGCGGCTTCTGGTGTCAAAGCTACTCTTTTTTCTAAGGATAAGTCTTCTTTAGTTGATCCAATTATCATTATGATTTTTTTTATAATAAAAATATGGCGAGAGCTACAAGAATAGCAACAACTGCTAATGTGCCCCAGAGAACAAACTTAGTAAAACCTTCCCAGGTACTTTTGTGATTATCATTTTCCATTGTGAATTAACCTTGACGAGCTTTAAATTTTGGGTTTTTTTTATTAATTATATAAACCTTTCCTCTCCTTTTAACTAATTTTGAGTTAAGGTCTCTTTTTTTTAAAGATTTAAGTGAACTTGCTACTTTCATAATATTTAGCCTGGCAACGTCCTACTCTCCCGTGCCTTAAGACAAAGTACCATCGGCGCTGAAGGACTTGACTTCCGAGTTCGGAATGGGATCGGGTATTGCCCCTTCGCAATAATTACCAGGCATGGATTTATATTATTTTATTTGAAAATTGTAAATATAGAAAAAAAAGAAAATTAAATTAATTTTGACTAATTTAACAGTTTTTTTAGCCGCATTTCATTTAAACCAAAGGAAATTCCAAGAAAATAAAAAGTATATGAAGCATTAAAAGTTGAAAAAAAACTTCCCGTGCTTTTAAGTGGAAAAAATTGTATTATAATGCTTAACAAAACTGATAGGTATACCCAGTTAGATAAATTGTCATTTCTTTTTTCTCCAAATCTATAACTTGTATAATTTCCTTTTAACTGTAGATAAATTAAGCTTAGAATTAAAACTAGCCCAATAAGACCAGTATCATTTAAAATCTCCAAATAATAATTGTGAGGATGGCTCTCGCAAACTCTGTTTGGTTTATGAATTTTTTCTTTACAAAAATTTCTATAAGATTTTATACCTCTTCCTATAAATGGCTTATCAATAAATAAATCTATTGAAGTTATGTAAATTGGAAGATGCCCAGTTGTAAAAGGATAATATTGATAATTTTTTGTTGAGTTAAATTCCTTAATAGTATGAAATTGTTTTCCTGTATTTTTATATTTTTCTAATGATGGATATTCTTTTTTAATTTCACGTAGTATTACTATTGGATTCGGTATACCAGTATAAAAATTTTTATATCTCTTAAATAATTGGATAACAGAAAATTTTTCAAATTGAGTTTTTTCACCGGTAATCTTCTCTAATTTAGAAAAATTTAAAACAAGTGCTAATATTAAAATTAAAAATGAGCTTGTAAAAAAAAGTATAAATAACTTTAAATTATTTTTTTTTAGAAAAAAAGCTAGAAATGTTAAAAAAAGTAAAAATAAAATTACTGGCATACGATTACCTGCCAAAGTCATTGCAGCCAGAAAAAAAATTGATGTAATAAAAAATAGAAGTGATAAATGAGTTTTCTTTAAAGATTTAAAAATGATTGGTAAAGCAAAAATACCAGGAATAGAAAACATTAATAAAAATCCACCAGCTATCAACTCATCTTTAAAAATTCCGGTATAATAAACAAAGCCACCACCTAATTTTATTGGTTCAAAATTTAATAAATTTTTACCAATAGCAAACTGTAAGAGTATATCCATTGCAATGAGCGATGATAAGATTAAACAAAACTTAATGACATAATTTAAATTGATTTCCTTTTTTACAATCATTGTTCTTAAAATAATTATCAAAAAAATATATTTTAAGAATAGAAATGATTTTATCCAATCTTTAGATGTTGGCTCTAAAAAAAATTGTATTAAAGTGGAGAAAATTACTAGTGCAAAAAATGAGTATAATAAATAGTTAGATTGCTTATCTTCAAAATGAAATAAATTTTTATTATAAATTATGACTCCTAAAATAATAATAAATAACAAAAATAGATTTATTGCAAGATTCCCTAATACAAATGTTGTAGGAAAAATATAAATCAACAATTTTAAAAAGTTATTTAAAGAAGAAAATAAAATTGTCATTGAATATTATTTATTATAGATAGTATATCTTTAGAAATATTTCATCCATTGTTTTATAGGGTGTGTAGTTCAGTGGTAGAACGCTACGTTGACATCGTAGAGGTCATAAGTTCAATTCTTATCACACCCACCACTACTTGTAGGAATTTATAGTTAATTTTATTCCTTTTTTTAGAGAAATTTTTGGCTGCCATTTTAGATATTTTTTCGTTTTCCTTAAATTTGCTACAGAAAATTTTGATTCTTCTTTTCTTAGTTTTATTTTTCCAAATAAAGGATTTCCGTCTCCAACAAATTTTTTTATTAAATTTATAACATCTCTTATTTTTGTTGCCTTACCACTTCCAATGTTAAAAATCTGTCCCCTAGATTTTGAATTACTAAATGATTTGAAAATTACATTTATTAAATCATCAATAAAAATGAAATCTCTATATTGTTTTCCGTCTGAGCAATTAAAAGTTCTGCCATTTAAACAATTGTTTATTGAAATTGGTATTACTCTGTTGAGCTCTTGATAAGGTCCATAAGTTTGAAACAATCTTAAAACTGTCACAGGGAAGTTGTACTTGTCATAAAGATTAAGTAAATGAGTAGTTGCTTTAAATTTTGCAATTCCATAAGTTGATTGCGGCCTACAGTTTGATTTTTCATTAGTTTTTCTATTTAACATCCCGTATTCCAAACTACTTCCCATTTGAACAAATGAAATAGGCATATGTTCAAGAAGAAGATTGGATAAGTTTTTACAACCATAGTTATGGCTTTGTGTAGTTTTAATTTTATTTGAATGGTCAACATATCCAGATAAATTTACAACGTACGAATATTTATTTTTTAATATTGTCTTTAATTTTTTCTTTTTACTCAAATCACAAATTAAGTACTTTACCTTTTTTAAACGTCTAAGTCTTTTTGGTTTTTTTGTTGAAAGGCTTGTAACGTTCCACCCTTTAGAAATTGCTTTTTTGGCTAAATGAAAACCTATAAAGCCTGTGCCACCAGCGATTAATAATTGAATTTTTTTTTTCAAATTTTTTTTAAAATTTTATCTAATTTATCTTTATCTCTTTTAGTGTCCATGCAATGCCAGAAGCCGTTATGTTTGAATGCTGCAAGTTGTTTGTTTTTACAAATTTTTTCTAAAGGTTCTTTTTCTAAAAATGTTTTATCGTTTTTAATAAATTTTAAAAATTTTTTTTCCATTACAAAAAAACCTCCATTTATCCAACCTTCATCAAGTTTCGATTTTTCCTTAAAATATTTAACAGTATTTCCAGTAATTTTCAGAGCCCCAAATCTCGCTGGAGGTCTTACAGCTGAAAGAGTAACCATTTTTTTATTTTTTTTGTGAAATCTAATCAATTTTTTTAAATTAATATTAGATACACCGTCCCCATAAGTCATTAAAAAAGACCCTTCATCTAAATATTTTGCTAGTCTTTTAATTCTTCCACCAGTCATCGTTTTTACTCCCGTATCAATTAAATTTATTTTCCAATTTCTATTTTTTAGCGATTTAAAGTATTTTTTAATTACCTCTCCTCTATAACCAAGGGCTATATAAAATTCATTAAATCCATATTTTGAATAATGATTCATAATATGAATTAAAATCGGGATACCAGCCACTTTAACCATCGGTTTAGGAATTGTTTTTGTATACTCATTTAATCTGGTTCCAAATCCACCTGCTAGAATAACGACTTTCATAACTATCGATTTAATTTTTTTTCGTATTCCTTAATTTGATTTTCAGAAAAAAAGTTTTTTTTACCTTTTTTTTGGTAATAATTTTTATACCACATTGCTGTCATTTCAATAGTATCTCTAAAATTTAAAATTGGTCTCCATTTTAATTTTTTTTTTGCTTTATTGCTGTTTAATCTCAAAAGCTTGGACTCGAAGAAGCTTTTTTTATTATATTTTTTATATTCAATATTTCCCCAAAATTTTTTCATTTCTTTTAGCAAATTTTCTACTGTTTTTTCGACCGAAGAATTTGGTCCAAAATTAAAGGCTTCACCGTTAAACTTGTCATCTTTTTTTAATTTAATTGCTAACGTTAAATATCCATTTAAAGCTTCAAGTACGTGTTGCCATGGTCTTGTTGCTCTTGGATTTCTAATTCTTACTACTTTTGATTTAGACCAAGACTTAATACAATCTGGTACAAGTCTATCCTCTGACCAGTCCCCGCCCCCTATAACATTTCCTGCTCTTGCTACTCCTATTTTTTTTTTCTTTTGATTTAAAAAAAAGCTGTCTATATAAGATCTTATCACTAACTCAGCTGATGCTTTTGAGGCGCTATAAGGGTCTTTACCTCCTAGCACATCTGTTTCTTTATATCCTCTATTTAATTCTTTATTAGCATAGCTTTTGTCACTTGTAATAATTACAGCTACGCAAGGATTATCTAAATTTTTAATTGAGTGAAGAATATTTAAAGTTCCAATAGTATTTGTTTGCCATGTTGTTATAGGATCTAGATATGATCTCTTCACCAAGGATTGTGCTGCTAGATGAAAGATGAAGTCTGGTTTAAACTTCTTAAAAACTTTGATCAATCTTTTAAGATTTCTTATATCAGTTTTGTTGTTTATAATTTTATTTTTTAATTTACTTTCTACAAAATGTGATGGGTCAGTTGGAACATTGTTAGATATACCCATTACTTTTGCTCCCAACATATTTAACCATAATGCTAGCCAACTACCCTTGAAACCAGTGTGCCCAGTAACAATAATTTTTTTACCTTTAAAATAATTTTTGAATTTTTTACTCATAAAACGTAAATTTATACTTTGAAAATTACTTTTGAAATAGTTTCTCTTATTTTTTTATTATTCTTCATTTCTACGACTTTAGAATTTCCAATGTTTAATAATCTTATAATTCTCGGAAATTTACCAATCTTTTTTTTATCTAAAAAAATGTTGCTATAAATATCTCTTTCTAAAATTTTAGATCTTTTCAACTTTTTGAAATAAAAAAGATTTGTAGGTAAATTATAAAGTTCAAGAATTTTTTTTAAGAATTTGAACTTATTACTTTCTCCTTCAGAATAAAAAATTTCGCACAACATACCTATGCCCACTGCCTCACCATGGCGTATTAAGTCAGTGTTTTTATCTTTTAATGACATTTCAATTGCATGGGCAAAAGTATGTCCAAAATTTAAGTTTAATCTTTTTGTTTCTTCAAAAACGTCATTTTGAAAAAATTTAATTTTTGTTATTAAAGTCAACTTAATTAGTTTTGAAAGAAAATCATAGTTTCTGCTAATACATTTTTTTTTATTATTTAATAAAAGTTTTAATATTTTATTATTATTTAAAAATCCTGATTTAATTATTTCTGGAATTCCAGCTAAAAATTCTCTTTTAGGGATTAATTCTATAATATTTTTGGAAATAAAAACGTTTTGTGAATGATAATAATTTCCAACAGAGTTTATAATATTCTTATAATTAATACCAGTTTTTCCACCCAAACAGCTATCTACTATTGCAGTCATAGTCGTTGGAATATGGAAATAAATCAATCCTCTTAAATATAATGAGCTGGCTAATGCTGATACATCGCCTACTACTCCACCACCGCACGATAATAATACTGACTTTTTTGAAAATTTCATCTCTATAAGTTTGTCAATTATTTTAAAAAGAAATTTACGATTTTTATTTACTTTAGAACCGTCTACTTTCAATAGAGTAACTTTAAGTCCACATTTCTTTAAATCTTTAAATAAGAATTTTGTAAATTTACTATTTAACTTTTTATCAATGATTAGAAGCATCTTTTTATCACAATATAGTTTTGATAAAGCTTTATAAATATCTGGACTTTCTTTATTATGACAAAAAGTTGCTTTATAACTTAAATTATTTACTTTATAATTTACTATCATATTATTAGTTTCTATAAATTTTATAATATTTATCTTTTTTCATTTTTTTTCTTGCATCAATAAGATTTTTTGGAATATCTACTGAAAAGCTATCTCCTTTAAGTGAAAAGGTTTTTATTTTAAGACCAATATCAATAGCTCTTAACAATTCGATATCTTCAAGCAATTCCAATTTGCTTTGTTTATTTTTAGAATATGTTTCGAGCGCTTTTGATGTAAAAGACACGACAGAGAGATGTTTATAAATGATATCAGTCGTACTTATAAAATGATATGGAGTGTTTGACCTGGTTAAATAAAGAACCTCTTTTTTTTGATTAAATACTAGTCTTACTATATGAGGACTTGTTGTAAATTTTGTAGGTAAGTTTGGTAAAATAATATCATATTTCATATTTTTTTTATGGTACTCAACTACTTTATTAATATTTAGAGGGTCAATTAATGGTTCGTCTCCTTGAATATCAATTATTTGAGAATATTTAGTTTTAATTTTTTTTGAAGCTTCGTAAATTCTATCACTACCACATTTATGTTTTTTTGATGTTAATATAGCTTTAGCATTAAATTTTTTTGCTACATTGCAAACTTCTTGTGTATCACAGCAAATATATACGTCGTCTAAGCTTTTTGCTAATTTTGCTCTTCTATATGTATGAATTATAAGCGGTAAATTTCCAATCATTTTTAATGACTTGCCTGGTAACCTTCTGGAATTAAATCTAGTTGGTATTAAACCAATTGCTTTAGGCATTAGTCCAACCGCCATCTATAGAAATATCTTCTCCGTTTAAATATGTGCTTTTATCAGACAAAATAAAAGCTACAAGATTTGCAACCTCATCTGGGTTTCCCCATCTCTTTTGGGGAATTCTAGAAAGTGTCCATTTATACAAATTTTTTTTATTTTTTTTAAAATTTTCATAATATGATGTTTTTATAAATCCTGGACTAATAGTATTTGCTCTAATGTTGTATTTGCTCATTTCAGCTGCGAAAGATTTTGTAAGCGCTGCTAAAGCTCCCTTTGTTGTAGCGTATCCAGATAACTCTTTAAATCCTAATTTTCCAACTATTGAACTTATATTTATAATTGAACCCTTAAGCTTATTTTTAATAACAAATTCAGAAAATATTTGCATTATTTCAAAAGGAGAAAAGAAATTAATATCAAAAACATTTTGCAATTCTCGTTTGTTTATATTTAAAAAATTTTTTCTAAATCGGACTCCAGCATTATTAACTAGACAGTTAATCGGTTGTTTATTTTTTTTTGAATATAAAAATATTTTTGATATTAATTTTTTATTCTTCACGTCACCATTGAATATTTTTAAGTTCTTTAAACCTTGAAATTTTTTATTATCATTTCTGTTTCTTAATAAAGCATAAACGAAAGCACCATTAGATAAAAAATTATGAATACAGCTTTCGCCGATTCCTTTTCCAGCGCCAGTGATGAGTATATTTTTATTTTTTAAAATCATTTTTTTATTAGCGGTACAAAATATTTTGTAAAATTATCTCTATTTTTATTTACAAAAAAAGTTAAATTTTTTCTTTTCAATTTATACTCGAAAATATTGCCACCAATTTGTTTAATATTTAAACTTGGCCACATTTTGTCTGAAAAAACATCCAAGTATTTGTTTTTTGGAAAATGTATAATATCTGTTCCTTCCTCTAAAGATTGTATACAAACTCCGGTTGCTGAACCGAAAAATAAGGAGTTATTCATGGTTTTTTTTTTGTGTTTATTTTGTAAATATTTCGATATTAAATTTTTTGATTTTTCTTTGAATTTTAAATGTTTTTTACTGTTTGAATTTAAAGGGTGTATTCTTATTAAATAATTTAAATAAAACTTATCTTTCATTTTGATAAGGTATTCCTCGAGCATTTTTAAATAATTTTCTTCATTATCTAAATTAAAAGGTACAAATAAATAACCATTGAATTCCTTTTTTTTTTTCTTTTTAAAACGCAGTGATGGAATTACTTTTATTTTTTTAGCATTCCAGCCTAAATATTTTATCAAATTTTTTTTTTGATGAATTCCAGAAACGACTAATTTATCAACTGGTTGATCTTTATAAATTAGATCAGTTTGTATTGGCCAAGGGGCACAGTGAAGATAACAAAGAGTTTTAATATTTCTGTTTATTTTCTTTACATCTAAAAGAAGATTATTTTGAAATGGGACTCCTTCATAATTAAAAATAACACCTTTTAACTCCAATTTTTCTAAAATAAATTTACTTAAATCTGATACTCGTCTTGCAAAATTATATTCTTTCCAACAATAATGTCTTATCTTATTTAGTTCGAAATAATTTTTACTTAATAATTTATATAATCTTTTCAGGAGATACAAAATACTAAAGCTTCCATTTTTTTTCTTTGCAATTATAGCCAAGTTTGACTTAAGTTTTTTTGGAATGTAATTGTCCAGTGAGATCAACAACCAAAAATAATCTTTATTTTTTGTGCTGAAAT
This sequence comes from uncultured Pelagibacteraceae bacterium, assembly GCA_902582155.1. GTDB lineage: Bacteria > Pseudomonadota > Alphaproteobacteria > Pelagibacterales > Pelagibacteraceae > Pelagilacustribacter. The sequence continues at coordinate 159,231 of CACHRI010000002.1, read as the reverse complement.
TAAAATAATTATCAAAAAAATTTCCATTTTTGTCAAAATTTTCTTTTGAAGAATAAGAAATAATCAAATTTTTTGCTTTAGTATTTAATTCAACCCGATTAAAAAATAGCTCTAAATCAAAGTCTTTAGAAATGGAAAAAATATTTCTTACGACATACGTAAACTTTGAGCCGATATTCATGTTTAAAAGCTCAAAAACTTTATATAAACCAGGTGTTTTTCCCCAAATTGTAAAAAAACATAAAGGACTCAGACTGACATCGATATTTTTATTTTTCTCCTTGTGTAAAAAATCTTTACAAATTTGAATAGTTTTTTTTTGAAATTTTTCAATTTCTTGCATAAACATTTTTAACCATGTTTAGGACTTTTTTCATTTGAGATTTCGAACCTAAACTGAAACGAGCATAGGTTTCAAAACCCTTTACACCTGGCCCTTTACGAAATAAAATTTTTTTTCTTTTGAATTTTTTTTCTAAAGATTTGATATTTTTACCCATCTCTATATGAAAAAAATTTGCATATGTATCTATGTACTTGATAGCATGTTTGTCTAGCTCTCTCTTTAAATAATTTTTTGCAATCAAAACTTCTTTGACATGTTTTTGCACAATATTATAATTTTTAAGTAAAAATTCTATACCACTGCAGGAAATTGAATTAATTTCATACATTGGTCTGTATTTTGACATCAAATTTATTGTTTTTTTATTTGCTACTGCATATCCAGCTCTCAAGCCAGCAAGTCCAAATGATTTTGAAAAAGTTCTTGTGACAATTAAATTTTGATATTTCTTAATAAAATTAATATAACTTTTTTTGTAAAAGCCCTCATAAGCTTCGTCTATAACTATTGGTATTTTTAGTTTTTTTGTTTTGTTAAGGATTTGCAGCATTTCACTTTCTTTAATGATTGTTCCAGTAGGACTATTAGGATTAGCTAAAATGATTAATGAAATTTTTTTTGATATATTTTTATATAGTTTTGAATAATTCAATTTTAAATTTTTATCGTATCCAACTTTTATTGGTTTAATATTATATATACCGCAATAAACATCAACCATACCAAATGTAGGCTCTAAAATAATTGCTCTATCTTTTGGTTTTGTAAAAAGTTCAAAACAAGTTTTTAAAGAAAGATCTGATCCTGCCGAAATAAAAATCATTTCTTTTTTTACACCTATTTTTTTTGCTATTTTATTTTTAACATTATTGATGTTAGGGTATGACGATAAATTAAAAGTATTAACATTTTTCTTAATATAATTTAAAAATTTTTTTTCAAACTTTATAACTCTTTCATTTTTATCAAGTCTTAGATATTTGGACCTATCAATTTTATCTGCAGGAAGTCTTTTTACTTTGTTTAACCAACTTTTCATCAAATTTTTTTTATCCACTCACTGGCATGTTTTGATCCAATTAGTTCTCCAGAAACATCACATTTATTACATGGAGAAAAGTCTCTATTAGAAAATAATAGTTTTTTTCTCGCATTTTGAAATTTTTTATTTAACCAAATATCAATAATTTTCTGATTTTTTACATTTCCAAGAATATATTTTTTAGCCCAATCATGTGAGCACATTTGCACGTCACCATTATAATCAATAAAAAATGTGTAAGCTGGGTAATTGCATTTAGCGTTCAATGCTGTATCTAAAGCCGGAATTTTATACTCAGAATTGGTTAAAGTTCCACTTCTATTACTGATGTTTAAGCCAAAGTTTGACTCTTGTGGTAGATAACGATTTCTAATTACATATTGATCTTTTCTTAGTCCAGTCTCAGAACAAATCTTATAGAAGTTTTTTTCCTCTTCTGGTCCATCATAAACGCTTATTAATAATGTCGATAACCCGGAGTCAAAAAGTTTCTTTAATCTTTCTTTATTCAAAACATCGCCATTCGTTATAATTTCAATTTTAGCATTTGGAAGAAGTTTTCTTGCTTCAGCTATACTTTCATATATTTTTTTGTCTAATAGAGGTTCAACGTAACCAGAGTATATTATCATTCCTCTATAGTCTAATTCTGATAGCTCTGTAAAAATTTTTGTATGTAAATCTTTTGATATGAACTCATTAATATCAGGATAATCAGGGTCGCTTCTTGGACAAAAAGAGCATTTTCTATTACACATCCCGGAATTACTGATTTCTACAACTGACATCAAAGGAATTTTCGTGTCTCCAAAAAATTGAATTCTATCTTTTGTTATTTTATTTTTTCTTGGAATATTTTTATCAATTATGCTCATTTTTTAAATAAACTTTTATAAATTATCTCATAACTTTTATTTTTAAATTTATGTTCAGATACATAATTCTTTTTATACTCTTTAAATGCATAAGGTTGAAGTATTTTACATTTATTTAAGGTTTCAATATTTATAGTTTTATCTGACATATTTAACGGACTATTATTAAAATAACTTGCTAAATCATTAATACTTTTCTTATTTGAATACGTAAAATGATTTTGTGTCAGAAATATTATTGGTTTATTTTTTATCAAAGCATGATTAATGGCTAAACTACTATGAATAAACACAAGTTTGCATTTTTTGTGGTTTATTAACTCAAAAGTTTTATTATGGAAAAGCTTTCCAAAGTTATAAGGGTTTTTAATATACTTGGCTCTAGGATGACTGCTTATATAAATAGATAATCCTGTCAAATATTTAATTTTATCAAAAAAACTATTTAAAGTTCCGTAATAGTTTTCATAATTACAAGGTGTTTCAGGTGGAAATCTTTTTTTTGAATTATCTTGATCACTGTGATTGTAGGGAACATCAATATATATAGCAAAGTCATCTTTTATATTTAATTTACCCACTTTTTTTGTAAGTGCCATATCTGACTCAATACTTGGTACACTTATTAATTTTGCTTTATTATATTTGTCATCTTTAAATTTATTTTTAAAACTTTTACCAACATAAAAAATGAAATCAGGTTTTAAATGGTTTTCAATTGGTAAATAACTAAAAAAATTAAATATTTTTTTAATAGTTGCTTTTGGGTATAAAATTATTAAATTAAAAAATTCTATAAATTTTTTTTTTTTTATCGGTTGATTACCAAAGGCATAAATAAAATATTTTATTTTATTTCTATTTAATTCTTTAAATACAAAGCTATGCTCAGTGCTTATATCTGGATAAAAATAACAATTTTTACTTTTTACACCCTTTAATATTTGTGCTAATTTTTTTTTAGAACGGCAAATAATTTCATTTTGTTTATTAACTTTATGAAATTTTTTTTCTTTTTGAAAATAAGCTTTCCTTGTTATTGGAGTTATATTTAATATTTTTAAAGAAATTTTTTTTTTTTTAAAATAATTTAAACCAAATCTGTTATAATCATGATTTGTTAAAAAACTCTCTGTTATGTAAATAATTTTTTTTTGCATTATAAACGGCAATAATTATTTTTTTTAAATATTAAAGTAAGAGATATGATTAATGTCACCATCATAAAAATTTTTCTAGTATTATTACGTTTAGATATTCTGTGCTCCTCAATTAACTGATCTACATAATCTAAATTAATAATATTTTTTTTTGAGTGTTTTAAAAAATCTTTTTTTATTTTATTGAAGAAATTTAAAAATTTTTTTCCCTTTTTCATTTCATAACCCAAATTTACTTCATAAAGTTTATTTTGATATTTTTTAGCACTATTTTTTTTATATTTATTAATAAGTTGATTAGCAGTAATTAGTTTAGATAACTTTAAATTTGACTTTTTCATTAGTAGCCTCCTAAATCTTCCACTAAGTCTTATTCTTGAGGGAATATTTGAACAGCTTTTTAAAAATTTGATGTCATATGTTGGAATTAGAAAATTTAAAGAATTGCTTATTCCTCTAATGGTGGAATTATGCCATCGCTTTATTCTTGACTCAAAAGTTAATGCGTCATTTAAATTTACAAAATCTTTATTATATTCAATTCTATTAATTAATCTTTTGATTGGTTTATAAATAATATCATTTTTTGGAAATTGATTAAGATTAAAAAATTTATTTATTTCATAAACATTAAATAATTGATATTTTTTTACAAACCACTGCAAATATTTTTCTTTATTCTTAATTTTTTTTAATCTGGTATCTGAGAAACTAGAAGCTATTAAAACATCGAGAGCATTTGCAATCATAATAAAAGTTGACTTATCTTTTCTTTTTAGAAATTTGTAGGTTTTTAAATCAGAACCTTGCTTAAATACTGTGTCAAATCCACTTTTTTTAATTCCCTCCTCCGCATAATCAAAATAATAATTTAGTGGTACATTCACTAATCTATTTTTAATTTTTAAAATTTTAGAAACTTTCATTGCTATTTCAGTCTCATAATTTTTTTTATTACCTAATGTATGACACTTTATTTTTTTAAGATTCTGCTGAGTTATTAATGAAAGTAGTATTCTTGAGTCTAATCCACCTGAAAGACCAAAAGAAATATTTTTATTAGCTTTCAGAATTCTGTCGTTTATTGCATTATTTAGGTCATTATACACTTTATCTATATTATAATTGTTTATTTTCTTATTATTATTGTAACTAAAACATTTAGAATTGAAAAATTGATATTTCGAATTTTTTAATATTATATAACTCCCAACCTCCAAACTTTTTACTCTTTTTAAAAAAGTTTTTGAGTCGAAACTCCTTCCGCTGAATGCTAAATATTCATAAATCCTATTAGTGTCTAGCTCAGAAAAAAATCTTTTATCTAAATTGAATATTAAGCTCTCAAAAAATATTTCTTTTTTTTCGATGGCGTAAAAAATTGGAATATATGAATTTATACTGTTACCAACTAAAAAAAAATTTTTTTTTCTGGAGTATATTACTATTAAATATTCACCATTAAATTTTAAAACATCTTTGTATTGATTAATTTTTATAGAATTTAAAATTTTATTTTTTATTTTATAATTTTCATCTAGAATATTCCCTATAATCCAAACTTTATAATCTTTTAGAGTAAAATGTATGCTTTTATCGTTGTTGTAAATTTTAAATTTTTTTATGATATTATTTTTAATATTTAAGCTTAAACCGATCATAAATTTTTTTAAACTTTTTGAGCCAGAAGTCTTATTTCACCGTCTCCATAGATCTTTTTTAAATTTGGCCGATTAAATATTTTTTCATTTAAATCAGTTTTAATTCCTCTTTCTAAAAATTTTATATTTTTAAATTGATTTTTATAAAGTAGTTTTTGTATTTCATTTCTTGAAAAAAAAATTTTCTTCGTAAAAAATAGATCTACTAAGAATTTTATTTTATTATGATCCCAATCTCTCAATAATAGAGCTTTAGAAAAATCTTTTTTTTCTTTTGTTCCCATCTTTTTTAATATTCTGTTAGAATAAGTCCAATGTTTTCCCTTGCCAAAAACTGATAGCCAAAGTTTTCCACCAGAACTGCATAAATTACTTAATTTTTTTAATTCTTTTTTATAGTTTTTAGAATGACTAAGCGCACCATTGTAAAATATGAAATCAAATTTTTTATTTCTAAAATTATATTTTAAAAAATCACTTTTTAAACAATGAAATCTATTATTGATGAATCTAGGTTTTTTATCCTTAAAAATACAATAAATCTTTTTTGCTCCATATTTTTTAAGTATCCAGGTATAATTGCTCTCATCGCAATTTACATCTAAAACAATTTTATTTTTTAATAGTGACTTAGATAACTTATTTAGTCTCCACCTTGTATTGAATTTTTTAAGAAATTCTTTTTTCATCTATTCGAATAAATTTTTGTTTGTGTGTTTTAATAGTATAGAGAAGAAGTTTTTCTTACTAATATTAAAATATCGACAATAATCTTTTAAATATTCTTTAGGAAATAAATGATCATATTTTTTTGTAATTTTAATTGCTTGGTTTTTCGTGAGCCTTCCGTGACGGATTTCTATACTAGTATCTGATGTTGCTCTTGAAAAACCATATTTTAGATAAGCAAGATACATATGAAGAGCAAACATTTTTTGATCAGTGTGGGAGTGCTTGTTAATTGCATTTTTCTCCTTTACTGATGCATCTTTTAAACCACAAAATTTCTTTGCCAATATCATATGCTTATTTTCGTCCCATTTTTCAAAAAATGACCAATGAAGCATTTTTAAATTTTTAAGTTTGCTAAATTCATTTTTCTTTAAAACAAGATTTGTAAATTCAGACTCTTTACTCTTAAGATTTTTGGGTATTATTAGAGGTGTCTTATTTTGACAATATGCAGGGATATCTTTGATATTAAAAAGCATGTTGTTTCTTTTTTTATTAAGTCCACCGTACATAGACTCTCCCTCTTCTCCCCACATGATTAATTTTATATTAAATATGCTCGCTATTTTTAAGGGAGCTATTTTTATAGCTGATAACCAGACGTGTTGGGGTAAGCCATATTTTTCAAAATAATATTTATTTAAATTTTTAAAGCTTTCAATATGAGGGATTTTTAAAACATCAAAGCCAGACTTTTCAAAGTTTTTCAAATTTTCTTCCCCAATTTTTGTCATCAACGGAGGTTCACAAAAAACACAAAGTGGGTTCATTTTCAGACTATGTTTTAATCTCCAAGCAACATAACTGCTGTCTTTTCCACCGCCAACAGGAACGACAACATCATACTCGCCTTTTCGTCCTCTAAATTTATCACAAAGTTTTTTTAAAATTTTATATCTTTTATTCCAGTCTATTTTTTTTCGTTCTTCAAAATTTAAACAAGCAGTACAGATCCCGTTTTTAAATGTAACTCTCGGTCTTGTAGATGTGACCAAACACTTATTACAACGAAAAAAATGTATTTTACTTTTATTTTTGATTAAATAGAAATTTTTAATTTTTTTCATTATTTTTTTAATTTTAACTTTAATTCCCCTAACTTAAAATCAAGTATGTCGTCTATATCAATCGAATTATATTTGCTAATAACAAATGGCAAAGTTTTTTTATCTAAGAAGTTTTTTTTCTTTTTTAGTCGTTTAATAAATGAAATATAAATATCTCCACTTGGGTAGAAATATTTTTCGTAATTCTGTCTGTTAAGTGGTTGTTTAATTGATTTAAAATTCAATATTTTATTATTATCGCTTAATCGAAACATAAGCTCTGGTATATATTTTAATCTTGTGAAACTAACTGCACTTAGTCTTTGTTTTTTGATCATTAATTTAAGACATTTGTCTATATCATTGGCAGACCTTAAAGGAGAGGTTGGTTGTAATAGAATTAATATGTCATAATCACTATTTTTATTAAGTTCGAAATTAATCACATCAATCATATTTATGTGTCGTGTTGATAAGTTTCTAGGTCTTTTGCTAATTATAAATTTTTTATATTTTTTCCCTAAATCGAGTATTTCTTTTGAGTCGCTAGAAACTATCACTTTATCAATAAACTTTGATTTATTTGCAGCATCGTAAGACCATTTGACTAATGGTTTCTTTAAAAATTTCTTAAGATTCTTATTTTTTAACTCTAAACTTTTTCCTCTCGCAGGAATTAAAGCTAAAACTTTATATTTATTAATCATTTTTGGAATAGAACTTATCGATTTCATCCCATTGGCCTACATCTGACCAAGAAATTTCACTTACAGGAAAAAGTCCAATCTTCTTTTTTGACTTTTTAGCTTTATCTATTAATTCATTAAAATCAAAATACGTATTTTTTGGAATTAAATTAAATATTTGATTATTTATAACATACATACCGGTATTAATAAGGTAATGTTTGCTGGGCTTTTCTCTAAAGCTATCAAGTCGACCTTTTTTATTTACTACACATATTCCGTAAGGGATTACAAATTTTTTTGTAGAGACTACTAATGTAATGTCATTTTTGTTTTTTTTGTGAAAATTATATAATTCATTATAGTCACATTTAATAATTGAGTCACAATTGATTACAAAATAATTTTTTTTAATCTTACTTTTTAAAAAAGATAAACTACCTGCAGTTCCAAGTTTCTTTTTTTCTTCTAAAAATTTGTATTTGTAGCTAGGTTTCATCTCTTTAAAAAAAGATTTTATAATTTTACTTTTATAATTTACCGAAATAATGAATTTTTTTACTCCATAATTTACAAAATTTTCTATAACAAGTTGAATTGATGTTTTATCTTTAATTGGTATTAAAGGTTTTGGAAGAAAATTGGTTAATGGTCTTAATCTTGTGCCTTCGCCACCAGCCATAATTATAGCCTCTAAATTATTGTTTTCATTGTACGATTGATTTATCAATTTTGAGCTTTGCACATAATCAATAACTCTTTTTTTATTATCTACTATAGGGACAATATCTATTATTTGTCTTTTCATTTTTTTCTTAACTGCGACCAAGTCGAATTTGCCGCCTTTAAGATAAAAACATTGTTTTCTGTAAATTTTTTGAATTTTATCAGACAATTTTATTTTTTTTAAGATTGCTCTTCGAATATCACCATCGGTAATTGTACCGAGCAGTTTCTTGTTTTTATCAATGACTATTAGACATTTTTGAGCTGTTTTTTGTAATTGCTCCATTGCAGAATAAATTGATAGATTTGTAGTTATTAAAATGTTCTCTCTCATTTTTTTATGAGTTGATCAATATTAAAATTAAATTTAGATTTCTTTCCGATAATTTTATAAATCGAGCTGGCTGGAATACCATTTCCAGGTCTTTTAATACCGATATTATCAAAAGTAAAAAAATCATTTTTTTTAATTTTTTTGATAGCAACCAAAGATTTTCTTGCAAACTTTATATTCTTTTTTTCACTTTTTGTTACAATTTTTTTTTTTGATCCCATTGCCTTTTCTATATTTCTTACACTTCTTACCATTGCTTTAAACTCTAGGGGATTAAGACTTGACTGATGATCAGGCCCAACTAATTTCTTATTTAGAGTTAAGTGTTTTTCGATTATCTTTATTCCAAATGTTGCAGCAGCTATCGGTACCTCGTATCCCTTAGTGTGATCAGAAATACCAACGTTCAATTTAAAAGTTTTTTTTAAAGTGTTTATTACTTGTAAATTTACATCTGTATAAGGTGTTGGATATTGCGAATTACATTGCAAAATAGATATATCCTTTTTTTTTGTACCGTTTGTGCTGAGTATATTTATTGCTGTTGAAATTTCTTTCAAATTAGACATGCCTGTAGATAAAATTATTTTTTTTTTGAATTTTCCTAAATGTTTTAAATATTTGTAATTATTTATTTCACCTGATGGCACTTTAAATTCCTTTATACCCATTTTTTTTAAAATATTTAAGCTTTGTATATCAAATGCAGAGCACATATATTGTATTCCTAATTTAGAACAATGTTTTTTTATTTTTAAATGTTCTGATGTCTTAAGCATTAAATCTTTTTGCATTTTATGTTGAGATTGCTTCTTTTTTGTATTTTTTAAAGCATAAGTTGCTTTTTGGGCATTTTTAGTAACTAATTCATCTGCATCATACATTTGGAACTTTACTGCATCTGCTTTGGCTAACTTCGCAGCTTTTACAAGTTTTAAAGCAAGTCTCAATTTGCCATTATGATTGCATCCAGCTTCTGCAATAATCTTTATATTTTTTTTCATTTTTTTTTTCTTAAAAATTCTTGATCAATCCTTATTGTTAAAATTTTGTTTACGATTTTTTTTGAGGAACCTCCGTTTCCAAAAAGGTATTTTTGCTTGATAATTTTTTTTTTGAATTTCGGGCTCATAGCTTTATTTATTGCTTTTTGAATAGATGATGAAGAATAAGAGCAATTAATTATACTTTTATGCATTACTCTACCCTTTTGTCTATCACCAATATTTACTGTAGGTATCTTAAAATAAGGCACTTCAATTAATCCGCTTGAAGAATTTCCTATCATAAACTCACATTGAGGTATTAAATTAAATAACAAATTATGACCTAAAGATTTAATATATTTAATTTTGTGATTATTTCTAGAATACAAATAAATATATTTTTCCATAATCGATCTCTCATTCTCATGACCAGGTGCTGTGATAACAACTTGAAAATTACTTTTGTTTAATATCTTTAGAACATTTTTAATTTGGTTCGCACTTGATATTTTATTTTCAAGAGTAACAGGATGATAGGTTAAAATAACAGTAGACAATTTATGATCTAAATTTAATTTTTTAAAAAGAATCTCTCTTTTAATTATTTTGATATTTTGAATAGCATCTACTGCTAAAGATCCGTAATTAAATATATTATTTTTTTTTTCTCCAATTTTGATAAGGTTTTTTTTGTATTCATTACAAATTACAAAGTGTAATTGAGAAGATTTTGAAATCATATTTCTTATTTGATTATCTATTGCGCCTTCCGTGATTTCACCTCCATGTAAGTGAAATATTGGTTTATTATAGATTATGGCATTATTTACAATTGCTAGTTTTTCAAATCGATCTCCAAGAATACATACTATATCAAATTGATGCTTACTAAATATTTCATTAACTTTTTGGTGGGCAGTTGCTAAAGATTTGGAAAGATTTCTTTTATTATCTCCTTTATCCAAATAATTAAAATGACCATGAACTTTTAATCTGTTATTGCGCAATTCATTTAAAGTATTTCCATAAGTTTTGTTTAAATGTGTTCCTCCAACAAAAAATAAATAGTCAAGCCTTCGTGTTTTTTGTATTCTTTTCATCAGCGGAGTTAAAATAGAAACATCACTTCTTGTAGTAGTAAAAATTGCTATTTTTTTTTTCATATTTTTCCAATTTTTTTAGCTGGAACTCCAGCATAAATCGTATCTTTAGCTGTATTTTTAGTTACCACAGATCCTGCGCCTATTAAGCAATTATCAGCAATTTTAATTTTTTCGTTTATCCTCACACCGATACCAATGAATGAACCGCGGCCAACTTTAACGCCTCCTGATAAATAGGCACCAGGCCCTATTTGTGAATGATCGTCAATTTGGCAATCGTGCTCTATTATACACGCAGTATTAAGAAAAACATTTTTCCCAATTTTTACATTTGAGTTTACTTTAACACCTGCAAATATCTTTACCCCTTTACCAATTTTAACTTTTTTTGAAATGATACTGGTAGTATGAATTACATCTATTATATTAAAACCTGCTTTTTCTAACTTTTCATACAATAAGATATTTTTTTTAATAGTTTTTATACCTGCGAGGCCAAAAAAAATATTCTTACTCTTTTTATCATAGAAATATTTTAATTTAGTATCGTCTCCAATAATCTTTAGTCCGTGAGCAGATTTCTTATTTGACTTATCAATTAATCCAATAATTTTGTATTTTTTATTATCTTCAAGTATATCAACTATAACCCCAGCATGACCGCCAGCTCCGTATCCTAAAACTGTGTGTTTCATAAATTAAAAATTTTTTAAAACTTTAACAACTTTCGTTAATTCGCCATTAGTTATATTGGTGCTGCAAGGGATATTTATAGAGCTGTAAAAAAGTTTATTAGCTTTATCTATTTTATACTTTTGATATCCTTTAAATTGTTTTTGCATATGTACTGGCAGCCACATAGATCTAGTTTGGATTTTTTTGTTAAGTAGTTTTTTTATAGTGCTATTTTTTTTAATATTATTAATCTTTTTTAAAACTAACGAAACCATCCATCCATTATTATTTGCGTAATTTGGTCTTTTGGCTAAAGCGAAATCTTTTGTATTTTTAAAATGTTTTTTATAAAAATTGTAAATATATTTCTTTTTTTTTATGAACAAGTTTATTTTCTCAAGTTGCGCCAAACCAACTGCTGCTTGTATATTTGTAAGTCTATAATTATATCCAATTTCATTGTGTATGTAGTTAATTGAATCATTTGTGGCTTGTGTTGACAAATATCTTGCTTTTTTGGCTAATTCTTTATTATTAGTAATTATCATTCCGCCACCACCGGATGTAATAATTTTATTTCCATTAAAAGATAAACAGCCAATATCTCCGATGGTTCCAGCGTGTTTTCCCTTTTTTTTGTTGTCAATGTAAAATGTTCCTAAAGCCTCAGCTGCATCCTCTATTATTAAAATATTTTTTTTTTTACAAATATTTAAAATTGGTTTTAAATTTACTGCATTACCAGATACATGTACTGGTATAATTGCTTTAATAATTTTTTTAGTTTTTTTGTTGTACGTGTGCCCATTTTTAAAAAAAGTATTAAACTTTAAAAAATTTAATAGTTTTTTGACATCTATATTGTAGTACTCGTCACAGTCCATAAAAATCGGGCTAGCATTTAAATATTTGATTGCGTTTGCTGTTGCGATAAAAGTCATGGTCGGCACTATAACCTCATCTTGACTTTTAACACCTATAATTCTCAGTGATAAATGGAGAGCTGCTGTTCCGCTGGTGCATGCGACAGCGTATTTTGAATTTGTGTATCTAGAAATTTTTTTTTCAAATAAATTAACAAATTTTCCCACAGATGAAACAAATTCTGTATCTATGCACTCTTTAAGATATTTTTTTTCGTTTCCTTTCAAATTCGGAACTGAGAGCGGTATCATGATTTAGTTCTTATAAATTTTACTATTTGGATCTTTAAAAAAATTATTTTTTAAAGAAAAAAGAATTTCATTAATAGCTAAATTGATTGGCTTTTCTAATTTAAAGTTTAAGGTTTTTTCAATTTTTGAAAAATCTACTTTATAACTTCTTAAGTCTTGATCCATGCCTGAATATTCAATGGAAATATTAGGTAAAAATTCTTTCTTTATTATTTCTGCAATTTCTTTTTTTTGCATATTTGCGTTAGTGTTACCAAGATTAAAAATTTGATTTTTAATTAATTTTAATTCTGCAGTAAAAATCGTATCAACGATTCTTCCAACCTCACCAACCCACATTAAAGGTCTCCATAAATCACCACCGAAAACCTCTAACTTGTTATTTAAGTAAGCATCCTTGCAAAAATGGTTTACTATCAGGTCAAATCTCATTCTGGGAGAAAGGCCATGAACTGTTGAAGGCCTTAATATTGTATAAGATAACTCTGGATCATAATTTTCAATAAGATATTTTTCCATTGAAATTTTACTTTCAGCATAAAGAGAAACTGGGTTTAAAGTTGTTTCTTCGTTTGCCATTATATTGATGTCCTGTACACCATAACTGCTACAAGTAGAAAAGAAGACAAGCTTTTTAATTTTATTTTTTGAGCAAATATCGATAAGCATCTTTGAACCATCTATATTTGTTTTTTTTGTCAGTTCTGGTTCTCTTTTACATGCTCCTTCACCAACAATAGCGGCTAGATGTACTACATAATCTACTTTTTTAATAAGTTTCTCCATTTGTTTAACATCGGTTATATCTCCTTTAATAAAGTGAAATGTTGGATATCCTAAATAACTTAAAGCGCCTTCACTTCCTTGAATTAAATTATCTATTGAGAAGACTTCGTATCCTTTGGCGATCAAGTGTCTGACTACAGCTGAACCAACATACCCGGCCCCTCCTGTTACTAAAACTTTGTTACCCATAATTTATATCCAATTATTATCACCAGAAATATGATAATTATATTTCTTTAAACTTTTTTTACTATTTTCCCAAATCCCATTATTATCAAGTATAAATTTTGTTTTTTTAAATTTTTTGAATATTTTTCCAAGATTTTTTTTAAATTCATCATGATCTACAGAAACAACGATACAATCAAATTTATTTAAATCTGTGGGAAATCTGAAGGCATTTACATTTAGTATTTTTTTTATTTCTTTAGGAGTATAGTAAGGATCATATACTTTAACATCAATTCTGTTTTTTTTTAATTCTTTTACAAATGGAATTATTGGAGACAATATATCTACCTTAAGATTGCCTTTATATGATAGTCCTAAAATTCCAATTTTTTTAAAACCTCTTCTTATAATTGATTTTGCGATCAATTTATTTATAGCACTATCAGTCTTTATGGTTTCTCTTAGTAATGATAAGCTTTTTTTGTTTTTTACTTGTTGTAAAACATATTGGCTAGATAAGGGTATACAATATCCACCTGTTCCAAAACCTGGATAAAAAGTTCCAATATTCCATTTAGTGCCGACCAATCTTAAAACTTCTCTCATATCTTCCTTTGGAAAAGCTAAGGACAATTGATTTGCCAAAGTAATTTCCATATGCCTGTAAGCATTTTCAATACTTTTAACCATCTCAGAAACTTTATGCGAACTAGCACAATGCAATTTTTTACAAACTAAAGATAGCACAGATTTCATTTTTAGAGATGACGCTTCATCTGTTGAACCAAACACTCTGTCGAGAGTTTCTAAACTTTTTGTTTTTTCAACAAACCAATCTCGTCTGGGAGCGACTCCATAAATAAAATCTTTTCCTGGGATTACTTTATTTTTTTTAAAAAAAGGTATTATCTTTTTTTCAGAAAATTCCGGTGTTAACGTAGATTCAATTATAATCATTGGCTTTGTATCAGGAAACTTTTTCAAAATTGAAACAATATTTTTAAGCACCTTAAAAAGAATACTGAAAAAAGGTTTACCATCTTTTTCAGTTGGAATTGCAATGAAGTGGACACAAATGTTTTCATCATATAGTTTAATTATATTATTTGTTGCCTTTAAATGTTTAGATCTTACCATTGATTTTATTTCAAAACCGAACCACTCTTTTAACTCTTTAATTGGTAAAATTCCTTTATTAATATTTTTAACTTTCTTCTCATCCACGTCATAACCTATACAATTAATCTTTTTTTTTGAAAAGTAGGCCATTGTAGACAGGCCTATATACCCTGTTCCCCAAACAGCAATTTTTTTCTCACCACTAATTAGTTTATTTCTATAATTCATTTTTTAATAAACCTTTATCTTGAGTTAATTTATATATTTCATCACAGTATCTTAAAGAAGAACTTTTGTGCGTTATCGTAATAATTGTCTTGTTTGATTTCAATGAATTGACCTCTTTTACAATTTGACTTTCTGTTTCGGTATCTAATGAATTTGTATACTCATCTAAAACTAAAATTTGGGGGTCATTATAAAGTGCTCTAGCAATTCCAATCCTTTGTCTTTGACCACCTGATACTCTGTCACCAAATTCACCTACTTTTGTGTCAAAACCCTCGTTTAGACCATTAACAAACTTATCTAATTTTACTTTTTTAATAATTTCATTTATCTTTTGAACATCAATTTTATTATCAGGGATGCCTAAAGCTATATTTTTAATCAATGTATCATCGTTTAAATAAACATTTTGTGGAACATAGCCCATTATATTTTGCCACTGTCTTATAAAATTTGAGGTATCTTGGCCATCAAGAGTAATCTTTCCAGATTGGGGTTTAAGTAATTGTAAAAATACATTTAATAATGTTGATTTACCAACACCACTTTCACCATAAATTCCAATAGAAGCACCAAAAGGAATTTTAATATTTATATTCTTTAATATTATTTTTGATGAATTGGGATAAGTAAAATTAATATTTTTTAATTCAACAAAATTTTTAAAGTTGATATTTTGAATTTTATGGTCTCTTTCAATTTTTTCAGTAAAACTATCAAATTCCTCTATATAAGTTTTAGCTGTGGGTAAACCAAATTTAATTGACTGTAATGAATTCATTATTCTTGTCGTAGAAGGCATTATTCTAAATGCTGCTGCAGCAAAAAAACCAAGAATAGGTATTATGTTTGTTGTCTCATTTTTAAAATTCATTAATAAAAAAAGTAATATTGTAAAACCTGCTACAGTAAATAATTCAAGCCAAAGTCTAGGAAGAGATAAGGTAAAATCTTGTTTAAATTGAGTATCGTTAGTTAGTTTATTTTGTTTAGCAAATGATTCCGTAAAATATTTAAGTTTATTCAAGATTATAATATCTTTAATTGATGAAAATCCTTGTTGTAGCCACTGTAATTTAATTCCTTCATGACGCTTTCTATCTTCTCCCCATTTTGATGCTTTTCGCTGAACCTTAAAATAAAATAAGTAACCTGTGGTAAAAATAAATAAAGCAGAGGCTATTGTTCCTAAAGGCTCTAAAAAAACCATTAAAAAAACTATACCTAAAACTACTGTTACTTCTGTAATTAATGTAAGTATGGATTTAGTAACAACTAAAACTTGAGTAGAGTCATTTAAATCTCTTATCAGTTTTGAAGAATTGTTTTTTAAATGAAACATAAAAGGTTTTGATAGATATATTTTATATAGTTTATCCGAAATATCAGTTTTTAAGTTTATTAAAAATTTAGTTTGTATAAAGGAAACGTAAGATAAATATATCGTTTTTAAAAAAAAAACGAGTAAAATAAGAATTATAGAAAATAACATTAAATCGCTTTGATTATTTAGTCCGAAGCCATAATTATTTATATAATTAATAAGCCTATTTGAATAAACTGGTTCAATTAAAATAGAAAGAAACGGTATAATTAAACCTATTCCTAACATTTCTAAAGACATTCCTATTAATGATAAAACAAAGAAAATCTTTATACTTTTTTTTTGTTTAGAATTATAAAAATTTCTAAAATTGTAGTTATCTATTGAAAGCATATTAAGAAACTTTACCTTTATTGTAGAATTTTAATTGCAATTTATTCCATCTCCCAAAAGGCTCATCATTTAGTATAAATAGGTGTTGGTCAAAATTTTTATCTTTTTTATAAATCCACTTTCTTTTAAAATTATCTTTTAAAAATTTTGCATTAGCTGCTCTACCGTCAACCACGATTATTGTACCTGGAGTTAGATAATATTCAATTTTAAGTAAATCGCATCCAATTGGTACGATATCTTTATGTGCAGTTGAAAAGTTATTTATTTTATTTTTAATGCTAAATTGCGAGGGGCCATCTAAATAAATAAAATCTGGACTACATAGAGGAAGTTTTTCATATTCTGTAGCCAGCATTCCATTGTAATTAATCATTTTTGCATTTGTATTGAGCCAATTAGTTTTTATTTTTGTAGAGTTTTTCCTTAAAAATGCAGAATTTTTTCTTTTGTTTAAAATTCTATATTTTTTAATATTTTCAAGCACAAACAACTCAAATGGATTATTCCTTCTTAATTTTTGAACTTCTTTATAATACTTTTTTTTGTTTTCAATTAAAGCAGAGGTAAATACCATTGTTGACCAACCAGATCCCATCTCTACAATTGTTGTCCTCTTATTTAAAATTATTAATTGGTGAAGTCTGTAGAGCAATCTTAAATCTGCAGGATAATATTTAGAACTAAATACATCGTTCACTCCCATTTTGTGATGATCAAAATGACTTTCTGACATTTTGTTTAACTTAAAATTTTTGAAATATTTTTTAACAAATTTTAAGCTTTTATTTTTAGGTATTTTAATTTTCATAAATTTCTAATTAATCTCCTTTAAAAGATTTACAAATTTGGAATTATTAAAATCATAAATTAATGTGTCTCTAAAATTGTTATTTATTATTTCTTGCCATTCAGTTTGAGAAAGATTCATAATAGAAAATAGTCTTTTAAATTCAGCTTCAGTAAGTGAATTTGTCCAATTTGGACCAATTTCAGCTTTATGTTCTGGCCAACAAAATCTGATCATATCGAAGTTCTGTTCTTCATCATTTCTTATTGAGAAGAAAATTGTTTTATTTCCTCTTGCTAAATTTTCGTACGCTAGTGAAGAGTCAAGAGAAATAGTGAGTTTAGCATCATCAAGGATTTTATAATTTTCTCTATTTTCAGATTGATAGATAAATTCATAATTGTCTCCGAATATTTCATCATAAAATTTTTTTTCCTTACCACTTGAGTGAGATGTCTTCCCAAGAACTTTTAAATTTAAAGAATTTTCTTTTATAAATAAAAAAAGTTTTTTTAGAAAATTTTTTTCATTTCGTTGCCAGTCTCCGAAGGTAAGATTTTTATGATATATTGTTGAATTTTTAAAATTTCTCCATTGAGAAATAAAAATAACATAATTTTTTTTCTCGATATTCAATTTTTTTGAATTTGATAAAAAAGAACCGATAGTGAATATTTTTTTAGTTTTTATAAATTGTGCAAATTTTTTTGCAATAAACTTATTATAACAGAATAGATAATCACATTCATAACCTAAATTTTTTTGTTTATTTTTATGTCTATGATAAATTATGTCAAATTCCGTATCATATTTCCAAGCCTTCTGAACAGCAATTGTGATTAATTTTGGATATTCTTCTTTTAATTTAAAAAATGCTGGATTGTTATCGTTCATTGTAATTGCAATTTTTGGGTTTACGTAGCTGAAAAATCTTTTTTTGTAGGTTTTTAATTTTAAGTCAAAGTTAATCAAACACTGAATTATTAAAAAGCAATTTAATTCAGAATTATCTTCCAGTCTATTATAGTATATTTGATAATCTGTTTTTTCAAAATATTTTGTAAGATAAAAAGCGAATGGATGGTCATAAATTATTATACTTGCTTTTTGTGGTTTCTTCCAATTTTTTTTAATTTTAAGAAGAAGCCACGCCTTCTGAAAAAAATTTATAATCACTGAAATTTTTTATTATTACAATTTAATTGCAAACGATTTTGACACTCTAGATAATCTTTTTGAGTGTGTCTGGTTTTTACAGACGTTGCATATTGTATTTTTAGTAATTTCTTTTTTATCTCCAAACTCTGAACGTGATGAAATATATTCAGGACTATTCCAGATTTTATCGATAGAATTCTTTATTGCATTACCAAAGTCTGATTTTGGATCATCTATAATACAGCACGGGTTTGTTCCCCCGTCCCAATTAATTACTATTCCGCTCCAAGGCCAATGACATTGCTTAATCTCTTCTTCGTTTGATGAATTTGAGTTTGCTTTTCCGCCCTCGTAAGTTTTATAAATTAAATCTTTATTTTCAGGCAACCAGTCTTCATCCATGTTAGGATTGTGCTGGATTTTATCAATATTAATCTCATCAGCACTAAATTGCTTAGCAAACTTGAAGAAGTCTACATGCTGATGTTCATTTTGTTTCATCGCCAGCATTGCTAATTCTATTATAGGCTCTTTTAGACTATTTTGTTTTTTAATTTCTGCAATTTTTTTTAAATTCTCGATTACGATATTTAAATCACCTTTTCTTCTATATTTTGAGTAAACATCTTGATCAATTCCGTCTATGTCTACATGAAGAAGACTTAGGCCTGATTTAATTAATTTTTCAACATAATCACCTTTATATTTTAATGATAAATTCGAAGAAATCCTTGTCCAAATATTTTTGCTTTTCGCGTATTTAAGCATTTCAACTAAATTTTTATTTAATGTAGGTTCTCCCCAATTATATAAATGCACCTCAATACAGTATTCCTCTGCCTCATCTATTATTTTTTTAAAATCATCAAACTTTAAAACACCTTTTGTTCTTTGCGACTGACCCAGACCGGTAGGACAAAGTGGGCAGCCCAAATTACACGCATTAGTAGGATCAATGATGATTCTATAAGGTTTCGAAGTTAATTTAGTTTTAACCTCAAGCTCTTCTATACATGCAATTATAAAATTTTTTATCTTACTTAAATTTAGAGTAGGAACCGCATACTTATTTAAATGTTTGAAAAAATTATTTTCAATCGCTAATTTCTTCAAATAATCAAAGTCGCTACTAGATTTGATACTGTTTATGTCTGGTAAATTATTATATTTCATTTTTTTATTAATAAGTTTTCTACCTCCTCGAATATAAAATGTCCAAGGAAAATATGAACTTCTTGAATACGGGCAACATTATTTGATGGAACTATTAAATTATGATTTGAAATTTTTCTAGCAGATCCACCGTTTCCACCTAAAAAACATATGGAATAAATTTTTTTTCTTTTTGCGTATTTTAAAACATTTATAATATTTTTGGAATTTCCAGATGTAGATATCGCAATTAATAGATCTCTCTTATTAGCTAAAGCCTCGAGGTTTCTCTCAAATATTTTTTCAAATCCCAAATCATTTCCACACGCAGTAATTGTTGAAGTATCTTGTGCTAAGCTTATAACCGGAAATGGTCTTCTGTTCACGTGTGGTCTTAATCTTATTAAAAATTCTGCAGACAAATGCTGAGCATCTGCAGCTGACCCACCATTTCCACAAAGAAAAACTTTACCACCTTTTTTTAAAGTTTTGTATATTTTTTCTATTGAAAACTTTACTTTAGAAGATAAATGAGAAATTTTATTTTCTAAAATTATTTTTTCGTTAATACTTTTTGCAAACTTTTGAACGATCATACTTTTATGTGCTCTCTCAATTTTTTTGCTACTCCTTCTTCAATTTTTAAAATTTTTTTATTTTCGTCTCCCTTTATAGCTTTTTCAACTTTTCTTATAGCGGTCACAAGATTTTTAAAACCGTCTGGAGTTAATGATGCGGCTTGATCACTGCCATACATGGTTCTATCAAGTGTAATATGTCTTTCTATAGAAGTTGCTCCGAGAGCAACGGCTGCTACTGAAATAGCTAAACCGCCTTTTTCATGACCGCTATAACCTACTTTGCAATCATATTTTTCTCTCATTTTTTTAATCATGTTTAGATTTGCCATACTGTCATCAAATGGGTAAGCAGAAACACACTGCATTAATTCATATTCGCAATTATATTTTTTAAAAATACTCGTTGCGTTGTCAATCTCTACGAAAGAAGACATTCCAGTACTTATAAATGTGTACTTACCTTGTTTAGCAATTGCCTCTAAAAGTTTAGTATCTACTATCATTGCAGAAGCTACCTTATTAAACTTTAGGTCAAATTTAGATAAAAATTTAAGACTATTTAAATCCCATGCAGATGCAAACCAATGTATTTTTTTATTATTGCAATATTCGTCTATAATTCTGTATTGATTTTCGTCAAATTCAAGACCAAGTTTTTGATCTTTTTGTTTTTTTCCCCATGGACTTTCTCGATGACTTTCAAGAAATTCTCTTGAATAAACCATGTCAATATCTCTTTTTTGAAACTTAACAGCATCCGCTCCAGCATCAACTGAGTTGTCGATCATTTTTTTGGCTAAGTTGATGTCACCGTTATGGTTAATTCCAATTTCTGCAATTACAAATACGCTCATCTTATTTTGCTCCTACTAATTTATTTATTAAATGAATATCCTCATAATCATCAATTTGAAAACTATTAATTTTGCTCATCAAATATACACCTATTTTTCCAAACAATCTGTTTTTAAATTTTAAAAATTTTTTTTTATTAAATATATAGAAGGATCCGTTTTCTAAAAATTTAGCCTCGATTATTTGCCTTCTTGGTCTTTTTTTAAAGTTGTAGTTTGCTAAAAATTTTCTTCCTTTTTTTTTCCATATAAAATGATCAGATATTTTTAATGCGGTAAAAAGACTATCAAATTTATTTTTGATATAAAATTGACATGCATTGTCAATATCGTTTTTGTTTCTCAAAGGTGAAGTTGGCTGCAATCCAACTATTTCGGAATAAATAAAATTTTCACTATCTAAAAATTTTGCAGCGTGAAGCCAGGCGGACTCTGATGAAGAAGCGTCTCTAGAATACTTTTTAGGTCTTCTGATAATGCCCGCTCCACATTTTTTTGAATAGTTTAAAATCCTATCATTATCTGAACTCACCCAAACCGAATTAATTTTTTTAGAGTTTAAACAAGCTTTTATTGTCCAAAAGATAAGTGGTTTTTTTTTAATTTTAATCATATTTTTATTTTTCACTCCTTTTGAGCCTCCTCTAGCTAAAATTATAGCTGTAAATATTTTTTTTACCATAGCTCCGCACTTTGCAAAAAACTGATTTTTACACTCTTTTTCATTTCCTTCAATTTATACTGGCTTAAATAAAAACTTTTTTCTACTAATTCTTGTCTTTATATTGCCGATTAAAACATCAATCTTGTCTTTATTAAGACTAATTATTTTAAAAATTTTTTGAGTAAATGGTCCTGAAGTAAATTTATATATTTTGTTTACTTCAGTTTGATAAATACTTTGTGTGATATAACCGTTTTTGTTTTCTAAACTTTTTAAATTTCTTATAAAATTATTTATTTCATTTTGTGACTCTTTAAAGCCATTTAGCAAAGTTTTGACTCCCCTGAAAAATTTCATTTGATTTATATTGCTACTATCACTGAATTTTACATGAAAACAAAATAAATAATCTCCAAGAAGATTAACGCTTTTTTCTTTTAATTTATTCTTTTGATAGTTTTGTATTGTTAATTTTGGATAATAAATTTGAAAATTATTTCCAAATTTTGTTTTTAGATCCTCTCTAAATCCGTATAGTTTTTTTTTATCAATTTTTATAACAGTCCACATTATTTTAATTCCTTCTTTAAATCATCGTACTCTTTCATTTTTCTTTTCATAAAATTAAGAGTCAGTTTTGTTTTTTCTGAAATACCTTTGGGAGTTAAAACGTATATGTAATTTAATTTATTTGGATTTTTTGTGAAATTTTCAATTTTCACTAGACCTTTATTTTTTAAAGCTTTTAAACAATAGTTTAATTTACCTAAACTAAACCCTAACTCCTTAGCTAATTCTCTTTGTGTAGAGTTAGGTCTATTGTTTATTTTTCTTAAAACTTCAAAATGATCTGGGTTTTCTCTCATATGTTCAAATTTTGAACAATATATTGTTCAACTTTTGAACTGTAAAGCAAAAAAAGCTTATATTTGTAATTTTTTGTGGGAAATGACTATATATAGTTAGTTTTTGAACTTTTTATTCAAATCTTCATAAATATAATTTTTATCAGATAGCAATGCGTCTGGATTATAATATATTACATCAACTTGAAAAATATAATCATCGTATAAATTACCTGGATTTTGAATAGCAAAAAGCTCGTATCCAAAAGGAACAAGATGTTTTTCAATTTCAAAAAAATTTAACTTTTTTTCATATATATTGTTGAAGATTATTTCTAATTCAACATAATTGATTTTTTTGTTTTCTATTAATTTTTTTGCACCGACAAGCACTTTGTCTTCATATCCTTGGGTATCAATTTTAAGCACATCTATTTTTTGAATTTGTTTATTTTTGCAATAATCATCAAGTGTCATAACTTTGCAATCTACCTCTTTATCAAATGCTTCTTCGGGATTAATGTTGTGAGTTGATGACCTTTGTTTAATCCACTCAGTTTTAGGAATTAATTTACTAAAACTCGATGATCCAGAAAGATTGTTTGAAAATAATTTTTTTTCATATTCTTTTTCTCCTAGGGCAATGTTATTTAAAAAAACATTTTTATCATCTTTAAATTTGTCCTGGAGCGCTTGAAAATCTTTTTTAATTGGTTCAAAGGAATGGATAATCGCTTTTTTATTCAATTTTTTGAATCTATTAATTGATTGTCCAATGTTTGCACCAACGTCAATTATGATTGGAGATTTGACTTCATTTAAAAAAATTTTATGAAGTCTATCAAGGTTGGACCTATCCCTATTGATTTTATGAATTCTTAATCCAAATAACTTTAAAGTTTTATGAATTAAAGTTTTTATGTAATTAACTAGCTTATTCAATTTCAAATTTTTTTCAGTGCATAAATCAAGCCAATTGAGCTATTAGTACTGGTCAGCTACACGCGTTACCGCGCTTACACATCCAGCCTATCAACGTGGTGGTCTACCACGGCTCTAAAGGAAGAACTAGTTTTGAGGTGAGTTTCCCACTTAGATGCTTTCAGCGGTTATCTCTTCCATACTTAGCTACCCGGCACTGCAGCTGGCGCTACAACCGGTCCACCAGTGGTATGTCCATCCCGGTCCTCTCGTACTAGGGACAGCTCCTCTCAATTCTTCTACACCCATGGCAGATAGGGACCGAACTGTCTCACGACGTTCTGAACCCAGCTCACGTACCACTTTAATTGGCGAACAGCCAAACCCTTGGGACCTGCTCCAGCCCCAGGATGTGATGAGCCGACATCGAGGTGCCAAACACCCTCGTCGATATGGACTCTTGGAGGGTATCAGCCTGTTATCCCCGGCGTACCTTTTATCCGTTGAGCGATGGCCCTTCCACTCAGAACCACCGGATCACTATGACCGTCTTTCGACTCTGCTTGACTTGTCAGTCTCGCAGTCAGGCAGGCTTATGCCATTGCACTCTACGAACGATTTCTGACCGTTCTGAGCCTACCTTCGCACGCCTCCGTTACTCTTTGGGAGGCGACCGCCCCAGTCAAACTACCCACCAT
>CACHRI010000002.1:0-130000 GCA_902582155.1 uncultured Pelagibacteraceae bacterium | reverse complement strand
AATTTTTTACGAAAAATTTTTGGATGATAATGGCATTATTCGTGATACTGGAAAAATACTTTACGCATACATGAATGTAAATAATAGAGAAATAATTCTTTATAACTTTAAAGATAAAGACGGAGCTGGTTATTATGATATCAATGGTAAAAGTATTGTTAAATCATTAATGAAAACTCCAATTAATGGCGCAAGGCTTTCATCGTCATTCGGAATGAGAAAACATCCTATTCTTGGTTTTAACAAAATGCATAGAGGTACAGATTTTGCAGCACCAACAGGAACACCAATAATGGCATCTGGTTCTGGTACAGTAACTAGAGCAAGATGGTGTGGTGGTGGTGGTAATTGTGTTAAGATCAGACATAACTCAACTTATGAAACAATCTACGCACATATGTCAAAATTTGCTAAAGGTGTAAAGGAAGGAAGGAAAGTTAAACAAGGCCAGATAATTGGATATGTTGGATCTACAGGTATGTCGACAGGACCTCATTTGCATTATGAGGTTGTTGTTAATGGAAAAAAAGTTAACTCTCAAAAATTAAAGTTACCATCAGGTAAAGTGCTTAAAGGCGAATCTCGAAATGAATTTGAATTAGAAAGAATAAAAATAGATTTAAAAGTTGCTGAGCTTAGAGTAAAAAATTAATTTTGTTCTTTAGGGTTCTCAGTGTTTTTTGTAGACTCGTCACTGATTGATGGTTTATTTTCAACCACTTGTTTTTTAGAATTTATCTCTGTTAATTTCCTAGAATAATGTTCTGCATGTTGTAAATAATTTTCAATAAGAACCGGGTCACCACTACTCTGAGCGTCTTTTGCTAGTTGTTGATATTTAATAATTACTTTTTCAATACTAGCTGGGTTAGCAAAAGAGCCATTGCGATTAAAATTTTTATTTCCTGTATTATTATTAAAGTGACCATTAGAGCTATGGCTAGATTGCATTCTTCTTCTAAAATTATTTTTCTGTGGCCTTCCCCTAAAGTTTCTTCTTCTGTTATTAATCATAGTTTTTTAATAATGTTTTAATGATGATAATATACATCTTATGTTATCCTGATAATCTTTTACAATAAATTTAACTCTAAACTTGTTTAACTTTAAAATTTGAGAAACTTTTTTATATTGCCCATTTCCAATTTCTAAGGCCAGCAATCCATTTGTTTTAAGGATTTTTGTCGATTTGTAGATAACTTTTCTTATTACGTCAAGCCCATCATTTCCACCATCTAAGGCTACTTTTGGCTCAAAATATTTAATGTCATCTTGTAAATTTTTCATTTGATGTTTTGCTATGTACGGTGGATTTGAAACAATTAGATCAAATTTTGAGTTATTAATTTCGTTAAATGACCGATTATAAAATTTGATTCTATTATAAGTGTTATTTATTTTAGAGTTCTTTTTTGCAAGCACTAAAGCTTTTTTTGAAATATCAATAGCAACACCTTTTGAATGTCTAAGCTCTTGCAATAAAGATATGATTATACAGCCAGACCCGGTTCCTATATCTAAAATATAGGGACTTGATATTTTTATATTTAATATAATTTTTTCTACTAGTAATTCTGTCTCAGGCCTTGGTATTAAAACGCCTGGTTCTACTTTGAGATCATTGCTCCAAAACTCTTTATTTTTGATCAAATAAGCGGTTGGTTCTTTCTTAATGCCTCTTCTTAAAATTAATTTTTTAAACGAAAATATTTGAGACGAAGTTAATTTTGAGTTGAAATTCAATAAAAATTTTTCTCTTGGTTCTCCTATTAATTTTGAGAGTATTAATTCAGAGTCAATTTGATAGGAATTTATTCTCTTTTTTTTTAGAAAATTAGATCCTATTTTTAATAATTCATTAGGCAGCATTAGTTTAATTCTTGCAATTTAAGGTTTTGATCTTTTAGTCTAAGACTTTCATTCATTTCTTCATGAATTTCACCACTTAAAAACTCATCAAGCTTATGAAGAGTTAAATTAATTCTGTGATCAGTTACTCTTCCTTGGGGAAAATTATAAGTTCTAATTCTTTCTGATCTATCGCCAGTTCCGATTTGATTTTTTCTATTTTCAGATCTTTCCTTATCTTTTTTATTTTTTTCAGCCTCATAAACTCTAGCTCTTAAAATTTTTAAAGCCTTTGCTTTATTTTTATGTTGAGATTTTTCATCTTGTTGACTTACAACAACACCTGTTGGTAAATGAGTAATTCTAACTGCGCTATCAGTTGTGTTTACAGATTGGCCGCCAGGTCCACCAGCACGAAATACATCTATTCTTAAATCACTATCTTTAATATTAATATCAACATCTTCGGCCTCTGGTAATACAGCAACAGTAGCAGCTGATGTGTGAACTCTACCTTGTGTCTCTGTATCAGGAACTCTTTGAACGCGGTGAACCCCGGACTCATATTTTAAATATGAATAAATATCACTCCCACTTACAGAAAATATTATTTCTTTAAATCCACCAGCCTCGCTTTTGGAGATATTTATTAATTCAACTTTCCATTTTTTTTTAGAGCAAACTTTCTCATACATTTTAAATAAATCTGAACAAAACAAAGTGGCTTCTAGGCCGCCTGTGCCTGCTCTGATTTCAACAATAGCATTTTTTTTATCATCTAGATCTTTTGGAAGAAGAAAAATTTTTAATTTGTTTTCGTCTATTTCATTTTGTTTGTTTATTTCTGCCAATTCTTTTTTTGCTAAACTCATCATTTCATTATCACTATTTTGATCATTAATTATATTCTCGAGATCTTTTTTTTCTTTTTTAAAATTTAGATAATTTATCGCATTTTTCAATATTTGACCTAAATCAGCGTACTCTTTCGATTTTTCAGCAAATAATTTTGGATCCAAATTTCCACTAGATAATTCTTTTTCTATAGTATTGTGTTTTGAAACTATCGCTTCAACTTTATCTTTAGGAATCATATTTAATTATTTTTTTCGCTAACTTTTTCTTCAACTAATTTTACAACTTGACTGATAATTTCATCGTTAATTATTTTTTTGTGTGGAATACCTGAAATATATAATAAATTACTATCATTGCCTCCACCTGTAATGCCAATTTCGGTTTGGGCAGCTTCCCCTGGCCCATTAACTACGCATCCAATGATTGATAAAGTGATAGGTTTTTTAATGTGAGATAACTTTTGTTCTAATACTTTAACAGTTTCTATAACTGGAAAAGCCTGTCGAGCACAAGATGGACAGGAAATTATTTTAACACCACGAGATCTTAAATTTAATGACTTTAAAATTTCATATCCAGCTTTTACTTCTTCTACAGGATCGGCTGAAAGTGATACTCTAATTGTGTCGCCAATACCATTCATCAATAAATGACCCATGCCTATTGATGATTTAATACTACCAGTAATTAATCCACCTGCTTCTGTAATACCTAAGTGCAAAGGATAATCGCATTGCTTGGATAGACCTTCATAAGATTTTATTGCTAGAAATATATCTGAAGACTTAACGCTTAATTTAAAATTAAAAAAATCATTATCTTCAAATAATTTTACATTAAACATAGCGCTTTCTATTAACGCTTCAGGACAAGGTTCTTTAAATTTATCAAGTAGTTTCTTTTCAAGAGATCCCGCATTAACTCCAATACGTATTGAACAATTATAATCTTTTGCTGCTTTAACAACATCTAGTATTCGATCTTTTGTTCCAATATTACCAGGATTTATTCTTAAACAAGAGGCGCCATTTTTTGCGGCTTCAATCGCTCTTTTATAATGAAAATGTATGTCAGCAACAATAGGTACATTAACTTCTTTAACTATATTTTTAAGTGCAACAGTAGAGTTTTCATCTGGACACGAAACTCTTACAATATCAGCTCCGTTTTCTTCTAGTAAATTTATTTGATCGATTGTCGATTTAATGTCAGTCGTTAAGGTATTGGTCATTGATTGAACGCTTATTGGAGAGTCCCCACCAATTGTAACTCCTCCAACATTTATTTTTTTTGTTTTTTTTCTCTTAACTTCTCTGTAAGACCTTATCTCCATGTTAATCTAATTTAAAAGTGTTGTGCAATTTTTTTACTGCTTTAACTGTCAAATCTTCTTCAATAATTACTGATATTTTTATTTCTGAAGTGGATATTGCTAATATATTTATATCTTCTTCGTATAAGGCTCTAAACATTCTATGTGTTACCCCTGGTGTGGTTACCATTCCAGCGCCAACAATTGAAACTTTAGATACATTATCTTTATAACTTAAATTTTTAAACTTAATTTTAGCGTTTTCTCTTAATATTTTCAAAGACTTATTTAGTTCATCTCTTTTTACTGTAAATGTAATATCAGTTGTTTTGCCATCAGAAGATACATTTTGAATTACCATATCAATATTTATCTGGTTTTTGCCTAAAGGCTCAAAAACTTCCGCTGCAACACCTGGTTTATCTTCAACAGCTTGAAGTGTGATTTTTGCATCATCTTTAGAATATGCAACACCTGTGACGGCTTTGGTATAATCAATATTTGCTTTATCAAAAATTTTTGTACCTCGTCGGTTTGTAAAAGTCGATTTTACCTCTAATGGTATTTCATAAATCATAGCTGTCTGTACAGCTGATGACTGCATTACTTTTGCGCCAAGAGAAGACAACTCTAACATTTCCTCATAAGAAATTTTTTCAATTTTTTTTGCCATTGGAATATTATTTGGATCTGAAGAATATACTCCATCTACATCTGTATAAATCTCACATGAGTCTGTATCAAAAATTTTTGCTATGGCTACTGCGGTTGCATCTGAGCCGCCTCTTCCTATTGTTGTGATTTCTCCTAAGCTTGAGATACCCTGATATCCTGGCACCACTGCAACACCACCTTGAAATAAGTATTCATTAATTTTTGAAATATTCATATTTATTATTCTAGAATTATTATGATCACCTTCAGTCAAAATTGGTATTTGCCAATTCATAAATGATTGAGATTTTACCCCTAGCTCATTTAAAGTTCCTGAGATTAAAGCGCAAGTAACTTGCTCACCCGTCGCTAATAGTACGTCTAACTCTCTTTTATTAAAATTTTTTGATAATGATTTAGACAAAGTGATCAACTCGTTGGTTTTGCCTGCCATAGCAGACACAACAACTATCAACTTATTGCCTAATTCGAACTCTTTCTTAATGATTTTTGCCGCATGCACTATTCTTTCTATAGAACCTACGGAAGTGCCTCCAAATTTTAAAACTTTTTTTGTCATAAATTAGTTTAATATAGTATTAATATGTAAAATTTAATACTTTTAAGACTTGTATGACTACAATAAATCAAGAAGAAATACAAAAATTTTCAAAACTTGCTGATGAATGGTGGGATGTATCAGGTAAATTCAAACCTTTACATATGTTTAACCCTATAAGAATTGAATATATTTTGGAAAAAACAGTTAAACATTTTAAAAAAATAGACAAATCAAAACCTCTGAGTGGCTTAAAGCTATTAGATATTGGATGTGGCGGAGGTTTAATGTCAGAACCAATGAATAGATTAGGAGCTGAGGTAACAGGAATTGATGCCTCATTAAAGAATATAAAAATTGCAGAGAGTCACTCAAATAAAAATAAACTTAAAATTAGATATTTAAATTCCTCACCTGAAGAATTGAATGAAAAAGAAAAATATGACGTTATTCTAAATTTAGAAATCGTTGAGCATGTTGAAGATGTAGATTTGTATTTTGAAAGTTGTGCAAAACTTTTAAAAAAAAATGGTATAATGTTTACTGCTACATTAAATCGGACATTTATCTCTTTTATTAAAGCTATAATTGGAGCTGAATATGTTTTGAGATGGTTGCCAATCGGAACTCACGATTGGAATAAATTTTTTAAACCAAATGAGCTTAAAGAAAAAATAAATAAGCTTAATTTTACCATTGATGATGTTAAAGGTTTGGAGTTTAACCCTCTGTCTAAAAAATGGAAGAGATCAAATAATTTGTCTGTAAATTATATAATTTCTAGTATAAAAAATTAGTTATCTTTCTCGACCCACGGAATACTCACCAGATCTATGCCTTCTTCTTTTAACTCATCTTTCTCTTCATCGGTAGTTGTTCCATAGATATTTTTATTACTATTTTTATCGTAATAAACTTCTCTTACTTTGCTAGCGAAATTATTACCAACAAACTCAAAGTTTTTTTCAACGAATTGACGTAGATTTTGTAGATTTTTTTTGAAATTTTTTAAATCATCATTAGTAATATTATTTTTATTTTTAAAATCTTTTGAATTTAAAATTCTTGGAGCCATTATTGATTTATCAACTTTTTTGGACTGACAAAAAATACATTCAATTAAGTTTTTTCTTTTAAGTCTTTCAAAGTCTTTTGAATCTGAAAACCAACTTTCGAACTCATGTTTATTTTCGCATTTTAGATTGTATTTTATCATAATATATAGTTAGTAATTTAGTGTATTTTTTCAAGTTGCATTTTTATAATCTGCATTAATATCGATATAATCATGTGTAAAATCACAAGTGTAACACTCAAATTGTTCAGATCCTAAATTTAAATTAATTTCAATTAAAACTGACTCCCATTGCATATATTCCCTAATTTTCTTTAAATCTAAATTTTCTATCGGACCACCATTTTCTGCTACAAGAAAATCTCCAAATTTAATTGAAATTTTATTTTTGTCTATTTTTTCGCCTGATTTTCCAATTCCCATCACTACTCTACCCCAGTTAGGGTCCTCACCTGCAATAGCTGTTTTTACAAGTGGTGAACTGGCAACAGAAAATGCAATTTTTTTAGCGCTAGATATTGATTTTGCATTTATAACTTTTATAGTTAAAAATTTCTTTGCCCCTTCCCCATCTACAACAATTTGTTTGGCTAAGTTCAAGCAAACACTTTTGAGAGAAGCCTCAAATTTTTGAATTACTGGATCGTTTATTCCTCTACTATGACCAATTTTGATTTTTCTTGTTGAAAAAATTGTCACCATATCATTAGTGGATTGATCACTATCTACTGTAATTGCATTAAATGTATTTGCTATAGCTTTTTTTAATAAAACCTTTAGGAGATTAGAAGGTATATCGGCATCAGTAAATATAAATGATAACATTGTTGCAAGATTAGGCGCAATCATTCCAGAGCCTTTTGCTACAGCAGCTATACGAATTATTTTATTATTAAATGTAAATTCTTCATAAGCTAATTTTGGCTTAGTATCTGTTGTCATGATTGCCGAGGCTGTCTTAATCCATATTAATTTATTTTGATCATCTCTTAACCTAGAGACTAACTCTGACATTCTGCTGTTAATTTGATCAGCGGGAAACTTTTCACCTATTACACCTGTTGATGCAAATATAAGGTCTTTTATTTTAACCGTTTCGGATACGCCCTCTTCAGATTTTGACTCTCTTAATGTAAGTGTCTTGGCTAAATTTTTAGCAACAGACTCGATTCCTTCATAACCTTGTTTTCCTGTAAATGTATTCGCATTTTTTGTATTCACTAACAGACCTTTAATAGTTTTTTTGTTAGATTTTTCATTCCAAGTTATTGTTTCAGAAACAATTGTATTCGTTGTCGTAAGCGTTGCATAATTAGCGCCATCTCTGAAATAAAAAAGAGCAAGATCATCTCTGCCATTATTATACAAGTCAGCAGAAATTGATGATACTTCAAGACCATCTAGGGGCTTTAGATCCTGGAATTCTCCCATTTTTGATAGTTTAGATTTATCCGAAAGAAAATTTTTTAAATTTATTGTCATTGTTACTATTTAATTTAAGTTATAAATACATATATAGATTATTAATGAATTTATTTACAGCAGCATTTAGTAAAATATTTAAAAGCGGTAATCAACAGGAATTAGATAAAATTAAACCTTTGATTGTTGAGATAAATAGAAGAGAGGCTGAAATTTCGGCATTAAATGATGATGAAGTTAAACAAAAGTCATATAATTTAAGAAATCAAATTAAAGAAGGTGTCAAACTTGACAAATTAATACCAGAGAGTTTTGCGCTGGTAAGAGAGGCGTCTAAAAGAGTTCTGGGTGAAAGACATTTTGATGTTCAGTTAGCTGGTGGGATAATTTTGCATAAAGGCAAAATAGCAGAGATGAAAACTGGTGAGGGAAAGACATTGGTGTCAACTCTGCCAGCATTTTTAAATTCTCTCAGCGGAAGAGGAGTGCATATAGTTACTGTCAATGATTATTTAGCAAAACGAGACTCTGATTGGATGGGTAAAATATATAATTTTTTGGGCGTATCAACTGGATGTATTACCTCAACTTTGGAAGACTCCGAAAGAAAGAAAAATTATAAATGCGATATTACCTACGGAACGAATAATGAGTTAGGATTTGATTATTTAAGAGACAACATGAAATACGATATTCAAGATATGGTTCAACGAGATCATAATTTTTGCATTGTAGATGAAGTCGACAGTATACTTATTGATGAGTCTAGAACTCCGCTGATAATATCTGGTAAAGTAGAGGATAAAAGTAATTTATATCAAACTGCGAATGAATTTGTTTTAAAGTTGCACAATAAAGACTATGATTTAGACGAAAAAAATAAAAATGCAATTTTAACCGATACTGGTATTGATAAAATTGAAAAATTGGCAGTTCAAAAAAAATTGTTAAAAAATAATAACTTTTACGATCCGCAAAACTTGAATCTAGTTCACCATATCAATCAGTCGCTAAAAGCCAATTTATTATTTAAAAAAGATAAAGACTACATAGTAAAAGAAGATAAGATTCAAATTATAGATGAGTTCACGGGCCGGATTTTAAGTGGAAGAAGATTTTCTGATGGTTTGCACCAAGCAATCGAGGCTAAAGAAAATGTTTCTATACAAGAAGAGAACCAAACACTGGCTTCAATTACATATCAAAACTATTTTAGACTATATAAAAAACTATCTGGAATGACAGGTACTGCGCTGACAGAGTCTGAAGAATTTTACGATATTTATAAACTTAATGTTGTTTCAATTCCTACTAATAATAAAATGATAAGAAAAGATTTTAATGATCTTATCTTCAGAACAGAGAAGGAAAAATATGATGCGATAACTAAAAAAATTTTAGAGTGTAATAAAAAAGGTCAGCCCGTCCTTGTAGGAACAACAAGTATAGAAAAATCTGAACAAATCTCAAAGTTTCTGAAAAACAAAAATTTAAAACATAATATTTTAAATGCTAAATTTCACGAAGAGGAAGCTAAGATTATTTCAGAAGCAGGTAAAATTAATGCCATAACAATTGCCACTAATATGGCTGGCAGAGGAACAGACATTAAACTTGGAGGAAAAATTGAGGCAGAGAAAAGAAAAATAAAAACTATCGGAGGTTTGTGCGTTATCGGCACCGAACGTCATGAAAGTAGAAGAATAGATAACCAATTAAGAGGTAGGTCAGGAAGGCAAGGTGACCCTGGTACATCATTATTTTACATAAGCTTACAAGATGAATTAATGAGACTTTTTGGAGGGGACCAAATTGACGGAATGTTAAAGAAGTTGGGTTTAAAAGAAAATGAGTCTATCGATCATCCATGGATTAATAAAGCAATGGAAAGAGCCCAAAAAAAAGTAGAGGCAAGAAATTTTGACATAAGAAAAACATTAATTAAGTTTGATGATGTTATGAATGATCAGCGTCAGGTAATTTTCAGTCAAAGATTAAATATATTAAAACAAGAGAATATTAAAGATATGTTAATTGATTTTTTGGATGAAATAACTAAAAAACTCATAAGTATTAAAGTTGACTTCAAAACCTCAAATGATGAAAAAATATATCTAACTGGTCTTAAAAATATAACCGGAAATGTAATTGATGATGAAGAACTCTTGAAACTCGCTGAATTAGATGATGAGTCGTTTACAAAAAAAATTCTAACTTTTTATAATAAAAAAAGGGATGAAAAAATCCAATTAATTGGATTAAATCAGTATAACGATTTAGAAAAAAAAATTTTTTTACAAATTTTAGATTTTTCTTGGCGAGCGCATTTACAATATTTGGAGCAATTAAGACAAGTAATAGGTTTAAGAAGTTATGGTCAAAAAGATCCTTTATCTGAATTTAAAAAAGAAGCTTTTTCACTTTTTGAGGGCCTATTAAATAAAATCAAAATTGATATTATAAAATTCTTATTAAATATGAATTTGGTTTTTGAAGATAAAAAGAAAGAAAGGGAGATTAGTTCAAAAAAAGAGGTAATAAATAAAAAAATTGGAAGAAACGACAAGTGCCCCTGTGGTTCTGGAAAAAAATATAAACATTGCTGTGGATCTGTTTAATTAAAAAAAAGGATCATATGCCCATTGTAATAAAGCTTGTCTTTGTCTTTTCCTACATTGCAAATCACCTTCGTCACAATTTTTTTTTACTGCCGGTCCGTGTCTATCCCCAAATGCTTTCCATCTTTTAATTTGAATTATATCTATCTCAAGAATTCTCCTTCCGTTTTTAAATCTGCAAAACCATTGAAACCAGCCTAAAGGATCTTGTTTAAAGATCCAGCCTTTATCAATCCATTCTTTTCTGGACAAACCAGACTCAATTTTAAAACAATTTAAATTAACATCAAACTTCTTACTCATTTTTGCTTTTTTAAACCATTCCTTTGGAAATTCTTTAATTCTGCCATCTGCAAAGTATGCTCCCCCGAATACGCCAAGCTCTAACATTTTTTTTGGGGTAAGTTGCGGTTTGAATATTTTATAAATTTCTTTTTCTTTCATTTTGGTGGTGGCCTTGGTTTGAATCGCACAAACGACACATACCTTTTCAGGGTACTGCTCTACTACTGAGCTACAAGGCCTAAAATCTAAAAGTTATTCTACCTTTAGTTAAATCGTATGGTGTCATTTCAACCATCACGTTATCTCCAGCTAAAACTCTTATTCTATTCTTTCTTAACTTTCCAGCAGTGTGAGCAAGAATTTCATGATTATTTTCAAGTTTTACCCTGAACATGGCGTTAGGTAACAACTCTGTTACTTTGCCTTTGAACTCCAAAGTTTCTTGCTTAGCCAATTAATTTTCCTCCAATCTTAATTTTACTGAAAGTGCATGACCTTCTAAATTCTCATGCTTAGCTAAATTTATAACCGATGGTCCCAATCTTTCAATACCTCTTTTAGACATTAGATAAATAACTTATAATTTTTTTTGATTTCCATTAAAAATTTTTAACATTATAAACTCTCATGTTTTGGCTTTGTTTTACTTTCCCACGGAGATCCTTGGTCATCTAAGGTTACCTCTATAGCTTCAACTACAAGTTTTATAATAACATCTCCAGCAAATATTAAATTCATTTCGTAGTTTTTATCAGGCATTTTCCTTGTTTCAATAGCTAAAAAGTCTAAAAATCTATCACCTTTTTTTTGATTTATATTTTTTGAGACTACTTTAATTAAATTTTCAAATTTAAGCACAGTTCTAATGCGTTTGTTTTTTCTAAACACTCCCTTTTCAACATCTTCCCACATAAAACGATTTATTTGCATTAATAAAATTCTATTTTTTTTTAAATTTGCGATATCACTTGTTTTTACAATGGAATCTTGAAGATGTGCAGATATAACTTTCAAATCTTCATCATTTTTTGCAATTAATTTTAGATTTTGTGCTTTCATTTTTAAACTTTTTTTATACTGGCTTTACAATTTTTTAATTTCTTCTCTAGATCTTGGTAGCCTCTTTCAAGATGATATATACGATTTATACTTGTTCTTTTATCAGCTATTAAACCTGCAAGGACTAAACTTACCGATGCCCTAAGATCTGTTGCCATTACTTCTGCACCTGTTAATGAAGAAGGCCCAGAAATATTTGCAACATTATTCCGAATCTCAATTTTTGCTCCCATTCTTCTTAATTCAGGAACGTGCATAAATCTGTTTTCAAAAATATTTTCGGTAATTTTCGATTGTCCTGTAGCTTGTGTCATCAAAATCATTATTTGCGCTTGTAAATCAGTTGGAAAGCCAGGATAGGGTTGTGTTTTTATATTGATCTTTTTAAGATTATTTGACCTAAAAACCTCGATATAATTCTTTTTAATATTCATTTTTACACCCATCGTTTTCAAAGTTTCTATCTCTTTTTTTATAAAACTTGTGTCGATGTTTTTAAAAGTAATTTTTTTTGATGTTAGTGCTCCTGCGATAAGATAGGTGCCAAGTTCAATTCTATCAGAAATAACTTTATGAGATATTTTTTTTGGTTCAATTTTTCCACTAACAGAAATTTTTCTACCTAATATTGTTATTTTTAAACCCATTTTTCTTAAAAAACCAATGAGATCTTGAATTTCAGGTTCAATAGCGCAGTTTTCAATTACTGTAGTGCCTGTTGCTAAGGCTGATGCTAATAACGCATTTTCTGTCGCTCCAACTGAAATATTTGGAAACTTTATATTTGTACCATGCAAACCTTTTTCTGCTGATGCAATAATATAGCCATTTTTAATTTTAATTTTTGCTCCTAGTTTTTTTAATGCAAATAGGTGTAAGTCTACTGGACGTGTTCCAATAGCACATCCACCCGGAAGAGAAACTTTAGCTTTTTTATATTTAGCTAGCAAAGGTCCTAGTACTAATACACCTGCTCTCATAGTTTTAACTAACTTATAAGGAGCAACAGTGTTGATATTTGTTTTATCATTTGTAATTTGAATAGATTTTTGCTTCTTCAAAAAATGGCATTTCAACCCAATGAATTTTAATAAATCAACCATTGTAAATACATCGTTAACATAAGGAATATTTTTTATTACAGTTTTATTGTTGAGTATTGTTGCAGCAAGTATTGGTAGTGTTGAGTTCTTTGAACCAGATATTTCTATACTACCAGATAAGGTTTTTTTTCCTTCGATTAATAATTTTCGCATTTAAAATCAAATTTTTGGAAGTGTTACACCCTTTTGTTTCATATACTTACCTTTTCTCTTATCATAGGTAATTTCGGGAGTTTCATTGCCTTTGATGAAAACAAATTGTGCTACACCCTCATTAGCATAAATTTTTGCTGGTAGAGGTGTAGTATTAGAAAATTCTAAAGTTACATGGCCTTCCCAGCCTGGTTCTAAAGGTGTTACGTTTACAATAATTCCGCAACGAGCATAGGTCGACTTCCCTAAACAAATAACCAAAACATTTTTTGGAATTTTAAAATACTCCACCGTTCTTGCTAAAGCAAAAGAATTAGGTGGTATAATACATTCTTTAGACCTTTTGGTAACAAAGCTGTCTTTTTTGAAAATTTTTGGATCTACTACACCTGAGTTAACATTAGTAAATATTTTAAATTCATTTGATACTCTAGCATCATATCCATAAGATGATAGACCAAAAGACACTTTACCTTTTCTATTTTGTTTATCTACGAAGGGTCTAATCATTTTTTTTGTTTTGGACATTTTTTTTATCCATTTATCAGATAGAACAGTCATTTTTTTGAGTTTGGATTTTTTTTCTTTCTTTTTTTTAAGTTTCTTTTTAGGGATACTGCCCTAATTTTTTTAAACTTTTCTTCTCTATTAGTCGAGGTCATGAAAAGCTTAAGATTTATCTGGATTAGTTAAATCCTCTAAAGTTATAGGTTTATCAATATCGTGCATTTTCTTTTCTCTTTCCGATATTGGATTATCTTTAAGTTTTTTTGCTCTTCTTTGTTCTATACGTGCTTTTTTTTTAGCCTCTTTCTTCATAGCCTTTTCGCCACGCGTAGATTTATAATCATAATGAATTCCCATAACAGCTCCTGCATCATAATACTTTTACTTCTTGCATTGAAAATATGCAACCCTCTTATTATTATATGCAAATTATAACTATACTAAAGCCCACATAGCTCAGTAGGTAGAGCATTTCCATGGTAAGGAAAAGGCCGCTTGTTCGATTCAGGCTGTGGGCACCATTAATTTTTAAATTTTTTGATAAAAATGAAAATCAGCGATAAAATTATTGCAACCAAAACATCATAAAAAGGTGAAGCTTCTGGATATCCATAATTCCATAATACAACTAATAGCAGCCATAAAAACCACTCTATATAAGTTCTTTTCAAATTTTACATCCTTCGCTACTACAATTTTTACCACTTTGAATTTCTCTAAAAAAATCTAACGACTTCAAAGAACTTATCATAAAACTTTTATATATATTTAGATAGCCATTTAAACTTAAGGCTAAATTATTAGCTTCTTCAATATAACCTAGTCTAGAAAAATTTAATAACATAATGGAGTTACCGTTAGATATTGTGTTGTCGCTTATATCTATCGGTTCAATAAAAATATCATTTCTATTTTTTTTATTTTTTTGAAATATTTTTTTGTTTTTGTCATAAAATTTAAGTACTGCTTCATCGCAATATTTTTTTGCCAAAATTCTATATTTTGGATTTAAGCTGCTGTCTGATAGATCTAATAAGCATTGTATAAGATAAGCATAGTCCTCAATGAAAGAAATGTCTTTTGAGTAACTGTGAAAAATCTCGTTTGATAAAAACTTTTTTTCAATTTTTTCAAAAAAATTCTCAGCTGTTCTTAAAAAATTTTCATTAGGCATTATAGAATGTAATGAGTTTAAAGCGCTGATCCAGATACAATTTAAATCTAATTGTATCTTTTTATCAAAAAAAGGTTTTTTTCTTTTTGATCTAATTTCGAGTAATTTTTGCTGGATGTCTGCATTCGGAGTTTTTAACTCATCCAAAATTATTTTCCCTT
This sequence comes from uncultured Pelagibacteraceae bacterium, assembly GCA_902582155.1. GTDB lineage: Bacteria > Pseudomonadota > Alphaproteobacteria > Pelagibacterales > Pelagibacteraceae > Pelagilacustribacter. The sequence continues at coordinate 115,212 of CACHRI010000002.1, read as the reverse complement.
CCCAATTACCTTCAGGCCTTACATCGTAAAATTTTTCAATATTTTCAATTACATTAAGTTCCTCAAATTTATACACATAATATTTACCTTCGATACCTTCGCTATCAGCATCATATGCTGTCCCAAGTAAACCGGAGTCTTCACATATAAAACTTTTCATCAAAAAATTTGTCGTTTGCTTAGCTTTATTTAAAAAGTACTCATTAGGATTTACTTTTATAAACTTAGTTAAAAGTAAAATAAATTGAGCGTTGTCATACAACATTTTTTCAAAGTGAGGTACAAGCCATTTATCATCTACAGTATACCTAGAAATACCTCCCTCGACATGATCGTAAATTCCTTTAGAACATATTTTTTTCAAAATTAACTCAACGGGTTCTAAGTATTTTTGATTTTTTGTTCTATTAAAAAAATAAATTAAAGTATCAAAAATATGAAATGTTGGAAATTTAGGAGCTCCTTTATACCCGCCATTAACTTTATCTAAATTATTCAATACGTTTTCTAATAATGGCTCGAGGTCTTGCGATACAACATTTGTTTTTTTAAGTTCTAAATTTTTAAGTATTAAAGATTTTTGCTCAATTATTTTTTCTCTTTGTTCTGTATATGCCTCATGTACTTTTTGTAAAATAGTTTTAAATGCAGGAAGTCCGTGTTTTTCATCTTTAGGAAAATACGTGCCCCCCATAAATGGAACTGCATTTTCATCTAAAAACATTGTAAGTGGCCAACCGCCACCAGTTTGATTAAATAATTGGAATGAACTTTGAAATATAAAATCTAAGTCAGGTCTTTCTTCCCTGTCTACTTTTATATTAACAAAATATTTGTTCATTAAATCTGCTGTTTGATTGTCTTCAAAGCTTTCGTGTGCCATGACATGACACCAGTGACAACTGGAATAACCGATACTCAATAAGATTGGTTTTTTTTTTTCTTTTGCATAGCTTAAAGACTCTTTAGACCAAGTCTGCCAGTGAACAGGATTGTTTTTGTGCTGTTGTAAGTAAGGACTGGGATTGTCTGATAAAATATTTTTCATCTCTTAAAATAGTAAAATCTTAAAATTAATGAAAAAATAATTATTACAAAAAAGCCAATAATTGGTAAAAAAATTTCTTTATTTTGTATCATTGTAAAAATACTTGGATCTATATTTTTTTGTATGATATTTTCTATTCCTGATCCTATAGCACACATTATAAAAACAGTAGGTAGAAGACCAATTAAAGTCGAAAAAAAATAATTTTTTACCTTCATATTAAAAATAACTGGAAGTACGTTTTGTATTGCAAAAGGAATGCCTCCTCCTCCAGCAAATCTGAATAACATGAAATAATAAAATTCATTTTTATTAAATAATTCTTTGAATTTTGTTATTTTTGTTAAAAATTTGTCCGTTATGTAGTCTTTAAAAAATTGATTTGCAAATAAATACAGAAGTGTGCATCCAAATGTAAAACTTAAAACTGAAATTATAGTTCCAAAAAACTTTCCAAAGAGAAAACCTGTTACTAAAGCAATTGGGGAGGCAAAACCCAACAACAAAATCCATATTATTACGAAAAACACATACGCAATTGTAAAAAGAATTAAATTTTGGTCTCTAACATCTATTAAAAATTGAGTTTTGTCTCTTATATAGGAATAATTATTAAGTTGACTTACATCCACAAAAATAAAAAAGCCATATAAAATTAGACATAAACAAAGTAAATAAATAAGGCCCAAGGTGATTTTAATATTTTTAGTCATTAAATAATTTTAACTGTACAACAGTGATATTATTAAATATATAACTAAAATTATTCTATGAAAAGAACATACCAACCAAGTAAATTAGTAAGAAAAAGACGTCACGGCTTTAGATCAAGAATGGCTACTAAAGGTGGTCGAAAACTTATAGCCAGAAGACGGGCTAAAGGAAGAAAAACTATTTCAACATAAAATGCTTAAGCTTGAAAGTTTAAAAAAGAGCGATCATTTCAAGCGTGTTTTAAAAGGTAAAAAAATTCACACTGACTACTTTTCTATGTTCGCAGCTAAGAATTTTTTAAAAACTGATAAAAATAATTTGTTAGTTAGCTTTGTTGTAAAGAAAAAATTAGGCAATGCAGTAAAAAGAAATAGAATTAAGAGAAGATTGAAAGCAATAACTTCGAAAATTCTTAAAATAAAAGGTGCAATTAATTCGAATTATACTTATATAATAATCTGTAAAATAAAATCTTACTCAGAAAAGTACGATAAAATATTTTTAGAAATGCAGAAAAGTTTTAAAAAATTAAATTAAATGAATAAAATCTTTATCAAAACTGCCATTTTTTTTATAAAAATATATAAATATTTTTTTTCCCCAATGCTGGGAAATAGATGCAGATTCTTACCTTCATGTTCGGATTATTGTATTGAAAGTTTAAATGAGCATGGTTTTTTTAAAGGTGGTTTATTAGGATTTAAAAGAATAATCAAATGTCACCCTATTAAATTTTTAGGTGGAAACTCTGGTCTAGATTTAGTTCCAAAAAAAAGGGATATCAAAAATGGATAATAGGAATGTTTTTGTAGCAATTGCTTTATCAATGGCGGTACTTCTTTTTTGGGGTGCTTTTTTTGAAACACCTAGACAAGTCAAGGAAAGCCAAACTTCAGGCAATGTCCAAACAAATCAAAATTTAACTCAAAGTGATATCACTCCAAATATTAATCAAGAAAAAATTGTAAAAAAGATTTCAAGAAAGGATGCTTTAACTGAAGTTGATAGAATAATAATTGAAAATAATAAAGTTACTGGATCGATTTCTTTAAAAGGAGCAATATTTGATGACTTATCATTTAAAAAATATAAAAAAGATTTGAAGTCTGAGGAAAACGTTGTTCTTTTAAATCCTAAACAAATTGAAGATGGATATTATATTGAGACTGGGTGGGCAAGTGTTGGTAATGAAGTAGATGTTCCTGGATTAGATTCTTTGTGGAAAGTAAAGGGCAATAGAGTCTTAAATGACAAAAATGATGTCGTGCTAGAATGGAATAATGGCAAAGGTTTAATCTTTAAAAAAATTATCAAACTAGATGACAAATATTTATTTAAAATTAAGCAAGAAGTGAAAAACAATACCTCTCAAAAAATAAATCTTTACCCGTATTCTCAAATAACAAGAAATAAAAAGCCTGACGACGTAATGGGTTTCTACATTTTACACGAGGGTTTTATCGGAGTGTTTGATGGGGAATTAAAGGAAGATGATTATGATGACATTAAAGAAAAGAAGATTGTAAGAAATTCAGATAACGGTTGGCTAGGTATAACTGATAAATATTGGGTAACAGCAATTGTTCCTCCTAAAGATAAAAACTTTAAATCGACATTTTTATATAAGGATAATTATAGAGCTAATTATATATTAAATTCACCAGTTACGATTAACCCTAAAAGTACATCTGGTAATGACGTAAGATTGTTTGTTGCTGCAAAAGAAGTAGAAACAGTCGATGGATATGCTGAAAGCGAAAGTATTGAAAAATTTGACTTAACAATTGATTGGGGATGGTTTTATTTTTTTACTAAACCTTTATTTTTTGTAATTGATTATCTATTTAAGTTTTCAGGTAACTTTGGAATAGCAATTGTTTTGATTACTTTAGCTATAAGAATAATATTCTTTCCTCTTGCCAATTATTCATTTAGATCGATGGCTAAAATGAAAGCAGTTCAGCCAGAAATGACGAGACTAAAAGAACTTCATAAAGAGGATAAAGTTAAATTACAACAAGAAATGATGGCTTTATACAGAAAAGAAAAAATTAATCCTGCTTCTGGATGTTTGCCAATACTAATTCAAATACCTTTTTTCTTCGCTATTTATAAAATGCTATTTATATCATTAGAAATGAGACATCAGCCTTTCTTTGGATGGATTCAAGACTTGTCTGCTAAAGATCCAACTACCATTTTTAATCTATTCGGTTTGATACCTTGGGATCCTCCAGGATTTTTAATAATTGGTATATGGCCAATATTAATGGGGCTTTCAATGTATGTACAACAAAAATTAAATCCCGCACCGGCTGATCCTATACAGGCTAAAATCTTTGCATTCTTTCCTTTGTTTTTAACAATAATTTTAGCGCCCTTCCCATCCGGACTAGTCGTTTATTGGACAGTTAATAACATTCTTACGATAGCTCAGCAGTGGGTTATTATGAGAAAAACAAAAGTTAAAACAAATTAAATGTCCGAGGAAAAAAATTTAGAAGAAATTAAAAAATTTTGGCCCAAGGGTGCTCCAGATATCAATAGCGTCCCAAAATATATCAATAAATATAAACAAGAACTTATAGTAATTAAATACGGCGGAAACGTTTTAATTGATAGAAATATTTTCAATAATTTTATTGAAGATATAAGCGTATTAAATAAATTAGGACTGTCAATTATTGTTGTTCATGGAGGGGGTCCAAGGATTGAAAGAAAGTTAAAGAAAGAAAATATTAAAACAAATTTTATTAATGGTTTAAGAGTAACTGATGGAAAAGTAATATCAATAGTTGAGGATGTGCTAATTGATTTCAACAAAGATATTGTGGACTCTTTGATAAAAAAAGGTGCACAAGCAATATCGATTACATCAAAACATAATAATATAATTAACGTTGTGCCTGATAATAAAGAACTTGGATTTGTTGGTATTCCTGAAAGTATAAATATTGAATTTTTAAAAAGTATAATTAATAAAAAACAGATACCTGTTATTGCTCCTTTAGGTATAGATAAAGATAAAAATACTTACAATATTAATGGTGATACTGCAGCAAGTGCAATAGCTAAGAAACTTAAATCAAGAAGACTTTTGCTCATGACGAATGTAGAGGGAGTTTATGATGATAGGAAAACTTTGATTTCAGAAATTAAACCTTTTGATATAGAAAATTTAGTAAAACTTAAGATTGTACAGGGTGGGATGATACCTAAAATAAAAAATTGTATTGATGCAGTAGAAAATGGAGTGCGAGGTGTAGTTATTCTTGATGGAAGAAAACCTCATTCAATATTAGATGAAATATTTTCTGATAAGGGCGCTGGAACTTTGATAAGAAAATGAAAGAATTAAAAGATATAAAATTTTGGCTTTTTGATTTAGATAATACTTTGTATTCTGGGGCTACAAAGGTCTTTGAACAGGTTGATAAAAAAATGACCGATTATATTTCTTCTAAACTAAATATCAGCAAAGAAGAGGCAAGAAAAATCCAAAAAAATTATTTTGTGGAATATAATACAACGCTTAATGGTATGATAAAAAATCATAAAATTGATGCTAATGAATTCTTAGAATTTGTTCATGATGTAGACCTAAGCTTTTTAAAAGAGGATAAACAATTAGGTGAGGAAATTGAAAAAATTAAAGGTAAAAAAATAATATTTACTAACGGTTCATTAGCACACGCTAAAAATGTAACAAAAAGACTTGGAATTGAAAGGTATTTTGATGACATTTTTGATATCGTTAGTGCAGACTTTATACCCAAGCCATCAATCATAACTTATAAAAAAATTATAGAAAAATACAAAATTGAGCCACAATATAGTATATTTATTGAAGATATTGCGAGAAATTTAAAACCCGCTCATGAATTAGGAATGAAAACAGTTTGGATAATAAATGAGGAGCCTTGGGCTGCTGAGTTTTCGAACTCAAGTTTTATTAACTATAAAACAGATAAATTATCGAAATTTTTAAAGGAGATAAATGAAAGTAGATGAACTTGAAAAAATAATTAATGATGCATTTGAAGACAGACAAAATATTTCTGATACATCTAATCAAAAAATATTAGATGCTATTAATGAAACTATTAATTTAACAGATAAAGGATCTGTGCGAGTTGCGGAAAAGAAAAATGGAAATTGGACTGTCAATCAATGGGTTAAAAAGGCTATTCTGTTAAGTTTTAGAACAAATAAAATGACAATGTCTAAAGGTCCTTACACTACTTGGTATGATAAAGTTCCAGGAAAATCTGTTAATTGGAATGAAGCGGATTGGAAAAAAGCTGGTTATAGACATGTTCCTAATGGAGTTGTAAGAAGAGGTTCTTACATTGCAAAAAACGTTGTTCTAATGCCTTGTTTTGTAAACTTAGGTGCTTATGTCGATGAAGGAACTATGATCGACACTTGGGCTTCTGTTGGTTCGTGTGCTCAGATAGGAAAAAACTGTCATGTATCAGGTGGTGCTGGAATAGGAGGCGTTTTAGAACCTCTTCAAGCCGGACCAGTTATTATAGAAGATAATTGTTTTATCGGTGCCAGATCAGAGATAGCAGAGGGAGTACTAGTAGAAGAAGGAGCAGTAATTTCTATGGGCGTTTATATTGGCGCTTCAACTAAAATTGTAGACAGAAATACAGGTGAGATAACTTATGGAAAAGTTCCAGCATATTCAGTAGTGGTACCAGGAAGTTTACCCAACAAGAAAAATCCTGGCGGACCAAGTTTATATTGCGCAGTGATTGTTAAAAAGGTAGATGAAAAAACTAGAAGCAAAACTTCAATTAACGATTTATTGAGAGACTAAATGCAAACTATAAACGAATTAACTTTATCCAAAGATTTAATTAAATTTCCTACCGTTACTCCTATAGACGCAGGTGCAATTAAATTTCTGAGTAAAAAATTAAAATCTTTAGGTTTCAATTGTAAAATACTGGAATTTAAAAAAGGAAAAGGTAAACCAATTAAAAATTTATACGCAAGATTGGGTAAAAAACAACCTAATCTCTGTTATGCAGGACATACAGATGTTGTTCCTCCTGGAGATTATAGCAATTGGACAGTAAATCCTTTCAAACCTCAAGTTAAGAGAGGTTATTTAATTGGTAGAGGAGCTAACGACATGAAAAGTTCAATTGCCTGTTTTGTTTCTGCTGTCAGTGAATATATAAAACAAAATAAAAATATAAGTGGTTCAATAAGTTTTCTCATTACTGGAGATGAAGAAGGATATGCTACTAATGGAACTAAAAAAGTTGTCGATTATTTGAAAAAGAAAAAAGAAAAGATAAATTTTTGTATTGTTGGGGAGCCAACAAATCCAAAAAAATTAGGTGAAATGATAAAAATTGGAAGAAGAGGTAGTCTAACAGCTGAATTAGAAATATTCGGAACTCAAGGCCATATTGCTTATCCACACTTATCTAATAACCCAATTAATACATTAGTAAAAATTTGTTCAGAGCTAAAAAGAAAAAAATTAGATAAAGGAAACAAAAATTTTCAACCCTCTAATCTCGAATTTACAAGTCTTTATGTAAATAATAAAGCTCATAACGTAATTCCATCATCAGCTAAAACTCTGTTTAATGTGAGATATAATAATCTTCAAACTGCATCAAAACTTAAAAGAAAAATTAATATAATTATAAAAAAAATCACAAAAAAAAATAAATGTAAATATAAAGTTAATTATTTAGAAAACGGAGAGTCTTTTTTAACAAAGCCTGGAAAAAATATATTATTGGCTAAAAAAATTATTAAAAAAATTACAAAGATTAATCCTGTTTTTTCTACTACGGGAGGCACATCAGACGCACGATTTATTAAAAAAATTTCTCCATGTCTTGAGTTTGGCTTGGTAAATAAAACTATGCATAAAATAGATGAGTGTGTTTCTTTAAAGGATCTTAGCAATCTGAAAAAGATTTATTATAATTTTTTAGTTGAGTTTTTTAAGTGAAGACCGGTTTTATATCATCTAAAAGTTCATTAAATCATGATACCGGCGATGGACACCCAGAAAATAAGTATAGAATTAAGTCTATTTTAGACAGGTTGAAAAAAAGGAATTTTTCTAATCTAGAATGGAGTGAACCTAGTAAATTTGATGAATATTATCTCAAAAAAACTCACGATAATTTATATATCAACGAAGTAAAAAAAGCTTTTCCAACCAAAGGTCAATTTTTTTTAGATGGTGATACTGTAATTTCTCCTGGAAGTAAAAACGCTTCTTACGATGCTGTATCCTCAATTATATCTGCGGTCGATTCTGTAAAAAACAAAAAATTAAAGAATGCATTTTGTGCAGTTAGACCACCTGGACATCATGCTGAATACGATAAAGCTATGGGTTTTTGTATTTTTAATAATGTTGCTGTTGGAGCAAATTATTTAATTGAAAAATATAAATTACAGAGAGTGGCAATAATAGACTTTGATGTTCATCATGGAAATGGAACTCAAAATATTTTTTATTCTAACAAAAAAGTCTTATATATTTCTACTCACCAATACCCTCATTTTCCTGGAACCGGAGCAAGTCATGAGAAAGGATCATATAATAATATTTTTAATATACCATTGCCAGCAGGAACTAATTCTATTGAATACTTTGATGCATATGAACATGTTCTGAAAAAACTTAATGAATTTAAACCAGAATTTATTTTTTTCTCTGCTGGCTTTGATGCGCATAAAGATGATCCGCTTTCAAATATTAATTTAAAATCTCAAGATTATTTTGAAATTACAAAAAGAACATTGATAGCTTCAAGAGATTATTGTAAAGGAAATATAGTTTCAATTCTTGAAGGAGGTTACGATTTAAATGCTTTAGCAGAGAGCACAGAAGAACATATAAAAGCATTAATGGAATTTTAATAATGAAGAAGCTTTACAAAATAAAAAAATCTAACATTGATAATCGCGGTTTATGTGCTGCATTAGACATTAAAAAGGGAACTAAAATTATTGAATATAAAGGGAAAATAATTACTGTAAAAGAGACTGAGACAAATCCTAAATTTGACAATGATAAAGCTATTTATTTATTTAATCTAAACAAAAAATATGATTTGGATGGAGACTTTAATTATAATACTGCTAGACTGATAAATCACTCATGTGACCCAAATTGCGAGGTTGATGGTGTAGGATTAAAATTATGGATTTATTCAATCAAGGATATTAAAAAAAATGAAGAGCTTACTTATGATTATGGGTTCAGCTTTGATAAAGATTATAAAAATTATCCATGTAGGTGCGGCGCAAAAAAGTGTGTTGGTTTTATTGTAAAGTCAGAGTCAAGATGGAGAATTAAAAAGTCAAAAAAAAATAAATCAATTAGTAAATAACTTTATACAAATATAAACCACAAGATGGTGCGGGTGGCGCACAGAGCGATCTTTTTTTTGTTTTTAACAAATTTTTAAGATTATTTTTTCCCCATTTTCCCTCTCCTATCATTTTTAAACAGCCTACCATTGATCTTACTTGCTGCTGTAAAAAAGACTTTGAGGAAAAAGTAATAGAAATTTTATTTCCTTTTTTAATGACTGCTGCTTTTTCAATTGTTCTTACGGGTGATTTGGCACCACAGGATGAGGATCTAAAAGCATTAAAATTGTGAGTCCCCAAAAATAATTTAATAGCCTTTTTCATAGAATTAATATTTAATTTCTTTTTAACATGCCATGCCCTATTCTTATCTAATACCAAATAATTTTTTCTATTAACTATTAAGTATTTATAAGTTCTTTTTTTTGCATCAAATCTAGAATGAAAGTTTAATTTTTTCCTTTTTATTAAACAAATCGATATATCTTTTTTGTTTAAAAAATAATTTAAAGATCCTAAAAATTTTTTCTCATCTTTAATTTTTTCACAAAAAAAGTTTGCAGATTGTCCTACAGCATGAACGCCTGAATCGGTACGTCCAGAACCAATTAATCTTATATTTTTTTTCAATATTCTTTTAATTGCCTTTTCAATCTCTTTTTGAATTGTAGAGCCGTTTTTTTGGAACTGCCATCCATTATAATTTGTACCATCATATTCAATTACAATTTGATAATTAAATTTCAATTTAATCTGGTTCCTTTTTTTAAATTATTGCCGACTAAAAACTCATTAACGCTCATCGCTTTTTTTCCTTCTTTTTGAATACTTAAAATTTGAATTGCATTTTTTGCACAACCAACGGTAAGTTTGTTATCAAGAATTTCTCCTTCTTTTCCATTTATGAGTATTTCTTTTGCTTTTAAAATTTTTATTCTCTCTTCATTAAACAAAAACCATGCTCCTGGTTTAGGGTTAAAAGCATTAATTTTTGCAATAATATTTTCTGCTTTGTCTTTCCAATTAATTCGAGTTTCACTTTTATTAATTTTTTTTGCATAAGAAGCTTCTTTCTCATTTTGTTTTGTATACGAAGCCTTGCCAGAATGAATCAAATCAATCACCTCTAATAAAGCATTGGCGCCAATAACAGAAAGTTTTTCCGATAAATCTCCACTCGTGGTTTCTTTAAAAATTTTTGTTTTAACTTGTTTAATGAAGGGTCCTGTATCTAGTTTTTTTTCTATTTTCATTATAGATATTCCTGTTTCGCTATCCATACTAATAATAGAACGCTCAATAGGAGCAGCTCCTCTCCACTTAGGAAGTAATGATGCATGAATATTTAAAAATAACAAATTCTTTATTTTAAGATATTTTTCTGGAATTATTCTTCCATAAGCGACTACGACAACAAAATCGGGGTTTAATTCTAAGAATTTATCATATTCGCCAATTTCACTCAAATCTTTTGTTCTTACTTCTAATCCATTTTTTTCAGAAAAGTCATGTATTGGTGTTTTAAGAATTTTTTGTCCTCTATTTTTTTTTTTTGGTGGTTGAGTATATACACACAAAATTTTATGCTCTGAATTATTTAAAATTTTTAATGAAGGAATTGCGAACTCAGGTGTTCCCATAAAAACTATTTTTAATGGCATTTGATTATTGAAGTTAAACTACAACCCTATCTATTTCTTTTTTTTGTTTTTTTGCTTTTTTTAACATTAAATCTTTTTTAAGTTTTGATAAATAATCAATGAATAATACTCCATTAAGGTGATCAATTTCATGCTGTATACAAGTCGCTAATAGACCCTCAGCGTTTAATTCTTTTGTTTCTCCATTATAATTTAAATATTTAATTTTGCACATGCTGGGTCTCTGTACTTCTGCAAATTGGTTTGGAATTGAAAGACAACCCTCTTCGTATGAAATTAAATCTTTTGATTGAGATAGTATTTCTGGATTAGCTATAAATAAAGGTTCTTTTTTTTTTGCATCTTTCGAAACATCAACCACTATTACTCTTTTTAAAATTCCAATTTGCACGGCAGCCAAACCTATACCTGGTGCTTCGTACATTGTTTCAAGCATATCGTCCATTAAATTTTTAATTTCACTGTTTACTTCTGATATTGGATTAGAGATCTGTCTCAAAATTGGATCTGGAACTGTTAATATTTTTTTTTTTGACATTATTAACTTTACAATACTTATATTCGTAAAGGTAGAGCAGTTCCTAATATTTCATTTCTAAATTCTTTAAGATTCAGCTTATTTAACAAATTTGTAATAAAGTAAATTGTCTCTGGATCTAAATTATTTACGTCATCTTCACCTATTATTTCAACAATTTTAAGTGCTAAAAATCCTTTTTGACCTTTATTTACTAAATCTATTAAGCTTCCAGGGATATTGTAATCTTTTGATAATTTTTTATGATCAATTTCTTTTGGAATTTTAATGCCATCTTTTTCTAAAGACTCTAATACAGCTATGTCTTTGGCAGAATAAAAATAATTCCTATTTCTTTTTATCTTTTTATAAACATTTTCTAATTCCTTTTGAGTCTTTTTAATTGGATAATCTTTTTCATAAAAGTATCTTACCAATTTAGATCTATGTAAAATTTTGTCATCGAATTTTATTTTTCTTTGTGTTAAAGACTTATTTGATATTATGTTTCTTTCAACTACATTCTGGTATTCTTTTGGAATTTTTTTAATATCTAACTCTTTTAATCTGTCACTTAAATATTCAGAGTATAAATTCGAAAGATCTGCTTTTTTAAAAAGATCTTTTAACAAAAACAGTAAATCAAGTTTATTTTGTATATTGTCTGATAGTAAATATTTCTGATAAATTAGAGCTCTTCCTTCAATTTCGTCTAAAGATTGGTATACATTTTGAGCATTAATTAAAGTATTCAAATCAAAAGGTATTTGTCTATAAATTTTAAATATTTGACTTTTGTTTATCTGATCATTATTAGCTGCTGTCTCAATATTTCTAATCTTTTCTTTATCATTAACATCATCGATACTAATTAGATTTGCAGCATTCATATATTCCCAAATGCTTTTTTTTGTTTTGCTTGTTGGTTCATAACTAAAATTTGAAAGAGTAACACTTGATAAATAAAAATTTAATAAATTGTCATCTTTCACTTTTTTGTTTTTATTATCGGAGAGTCCGAGTAAATAATTTATAGCGTTATCGAAATATTTATCTGATTGTTTTTGTTCTTTCAAAATATCATATAACAATTGCGCTTGATTTTTTTTGTTATTGAAAATTAAACAATAAATTTTAAATTTTTCCAAATAAGGATCTTTAATGTCTTTGCCAATAAAATTCACTTTTTCACATCCAAGTTTTATATTTGCGTTTGAAATATTTCTATCAACTAAATATTGAATAATTTTTGTTTTATTAGGAAAGTCTTCATTTTTTTTTAGAAATTGTTCTATTAGTGCATCCTTTTCATTTTTTATTAACCAATTTATCTTAATATCTAAAAATTCTTTATCACTAATATTTTCTGGGGTGTATGAATAAGAAAATAAAGTATTGAGAAACAGACTTTCTGCTGTCTCTGAAAGTTCTAATTTGTTTATACGAGAAATAGTTTTTTGTATATTTTTTCCATCAGTTTTAGACCACATTGATAATTCAAAGTTGTAAGTGTCGGGATCCCAAATCCCATACAAAGGAGTTTCTTTTTTTTGAATCGTTGTTTCTTCTTGGATTATGTTATTGGTGGTAATTGTATTCTTATTTATAAGAGGACTATCAATTTTATCTTTTTTCTTTTTAAGATCTTTGGATGAACTCTCTAATTCATTTTTCTTCCAAATATCAACTGCATCCTCGTCATCAGCTTTTATAGAGCTTGAATTAAATAAAATTAATAAAACAAAAATAAGTTTACTTAAGTTTGATAATTTCATTCGTAATATCGGTGTTAAACATCTTATCGGGTTTTGAAAAATTTATTTTTTCTAATAAGAAAACAACTATTACAAAAATACCTATAAAAACCACTAACTTAAGTAATCTATGAATGATAGATTCTCTTAAACTTTTTTGTCGATTGAATTTAAGTTGCATAGTTAAAAAATATATTTAAACTCGCAAATTAAGACAAATTTGTGATAAATCAAATTTTTAATTAGGATAATTATTGAATAAAAGCCTTGTTTTAACTGGAATGATGGGTGTAGGTAAGTCTACAATTGGTAGATTATTAGCCAAAAAACTTAATACAAAGTTTATTGATGTCGATAAAATTATTGAAAAAAATGAAAAAAGATCAATTAAAAAGATTTTCCAGAGTGATGGCGAAAATTATTTTAGAAAATTAGAGGAAAAAACCACAATTAAAATTTTAAAAGGCAAAAAGGCTGTTATCGCTTTGGGCGGTGGTGCTTTTATGAATGATCAGATTAGGAGTGAAGTGCTTAAATCTTGTGTGAGTTTTTGGTTAAGTTTAAGATTTGATCAACTTATAAAAAGATATAAGAGAAATAATAGAAGACCGTTATTAAGTAAAGACAATCTAGAGAATGATGTAAAGAAAATATATAAATTACGAAAGAAAGTTTATAGATTAGCAGATTTTAGAATTAAATGTGATAATATTGAAAAAAGTAAAATTGTTCAAAAAATATTAGTATTTTATGAAAGTTAATAGATTAAAAACAAAAAATTATAAAATTTTTATTGGCAAAAATTCTCTTAAAGTTTTAAATAATGAACTAAAGAAAGTTTGTTCTCGAACAAATAAAATTGCAATTATTTACGATAAAAGAGTACCAAAAAAATTTCTTTCAAAAATTAAAAAAAGTTTATCAAAGCATAAATTGTTTATTTTTTTTGTGACTTCGTCTGAAAAAAACAAAAATCTTTTTGTAGCTAATAATATAATTTCAAAATTATTGAAAAATAATTTTAATAGATCAGATTTAATTATTGGAGTTGGGGGAGGTATCATTGGTGATTTATCTGGTTTCATTTCAAGTATTTATAAAAGAGGATTAAACTTCATAAATATACCTACTACTTTACTTGCCCAAGTAGACTCTTGTATAGGTGGAAAAACAGGCGTTAACTCAAGTTATGGAAAAAATTTGATTGGATCTTTTTATAATCCAAAAGCTGTATTTATTGAAACTGAATTTCTTAAGACATTGCCAAGAAGAGAAATGGTCTGTGGTTATGCTGAAATTATTAAACACGCTATTATTAAAGATAAAAATTTTTTTAATTGGCTTGAAAAAAATACAGAAAAAATTCTTAAATGTGAAGATCATTCCCTGATTATCGCTATTAAAAAAAGTTGTGAAATAAAATTATCTTTTACTGAAAAAGATTTTAAAGAAAAAAATTTAAGAATGAAATTAAATTTTGGCCATACTTTTGCCCATGCATTGGAAATTAAAAATAAATATTCAAAAAAATTAAATCATGGTGAAGCTGTTTTGATTGGCATGTATATAGCTGTAAGAGTTTCAAAATTTAAAAAATTATGCAGCGAAAATACCGTAATGAGGATCAAACGAATTTACGATAAAAATCAACTTCTCAAAAATGTAAAGAAATTTATTAGAAAAAATGAAATTTTAAAGTCAGTAAAATTTATGAAAAATGACAAAAAAAATAATGACGATAAAATAAATTTTATACTTTTAAGAAACATTGCAAAAACAACAGAGCCAGGTAATTACAAATTTAATATCGGTCAGATTAATCAGATTGTTAATAAATTATTTTAGACGAATTTCTACTGCATGAATTTTATCAACAAAATCATCTTTTAATGTTGTCATTAAAATTTTTTCTGCCTCCAATCTTTTAAGATTATTTAGATAACTTGATTTAATTTCTAAAATAAGATGCAATTTACCTTTTTCAAATGATTTATGATTTCTATGTGCGTCAGAGTTATCAATAATATTAATTTCTTCTATCTTAATTTTACTTTTAATTTTTTCTTTAATTTGTTTAAAATAAGATTCCATTAAAAATAATATTATATATAAAAATAATAGAATATGAAAATTATTTGTGATTGGGAAAACTGTAAAGAATACGGAACTTATAAAGCTCCAGTGGAAAAAGATAATATCAGAAAATATAAATTATTATGTCTCAAACATATAAAAATTTTTAACAAAAATTGGAATTATTTTGAAAATATGAATAACGATGAGATTGAGTACTTTTTAAAATCAGATTTAACTTGGCACAAATCAACTAAAAGTTTTGGGTCTTCTGAAAATTTTTTTAATTTATTATGGAATAACGCCTTAGATGATAAGCTAAATATATTTAAAACAACTGGCTTTAAAGAGTTCAGGAAATCAAACTTGTCTTCAAAAGAAAAAGATGCTTTTGATATTTTGGAATTAAATTATTCAGCAAAATGGCAAGAAATTCAGCAAAAATTTAAATACCTTGTAAAGAAATATCATCCTGATAAAAACAACGGTAGTAAAAAATTTGAAGACAAGTTAAAAAAGATTACTTTAGCTTACAGTCAATTAAAAATGAATTTAGGAAAAAAATAAAATGAGCGCAGCGCAATTTTTAACTAAACCTGATATTAAAATTTCAGTTAAACAAACTTTTGGCTTCGAAAGCAATATGGAACTTGAAGGTTTTTCAAAAAAAAATGAGTATGTTCCAAAGATAGATCCGGACTACAAATTTGATAAAGACACTACATTAGCGATACTTGCAGGTTTTTCTTTTAATAAAAGAGTTTTAATTCAAGGGTATCACGGAACAGGAAAATCAACTCACATCGAACAAGTTGCTGCAAGGCTAAACTGGCCTTGCGTACGAGTAAATCTTGATAGTCATATTAGTAGAATAGATTTAATTGGCAAAGATGCGATTGTTTTGAAAGACGGTAAGCAAATTACAGAATTCAAAGAAGGAATATTGCCTTGGTCGATACAAAACCCAGTTGCCCTTGTTTTCGATGAGTATGATGCTGGTAGACCTGATGTAATGTTTGTTATTCAAAGAGTTTTGGAAAGTGAGGGTAACTTTACATTACTAGATAAAAATAAAGTTTTAGAACAGCATGATTTTTTTAGAATGTTTGCAACAACAAATACAATTGGCTTGGGAGATACTACAGGCTTATACCACGGTACGCAGCAAATAAATCAAGGACAAATGGATAGATGGAATATAGTTTCAACTTTAAATTATCTTACAAATGAAAAAGAGTTAGAAATAATTTTAGCTAAAAATAAAAAATATAATAATAAAGAAGGAAAAGAAACACTCTCAAACATGATTAAAGTAGCAGATCTAACTAGAAAAGGCTTTATGCTTGGTGATATATCGACTGTGATGAGTCCAAGAACAGTTTTGCATTGGGCAGAAAATGCAACAATTTTTAAAGATAAAGGATATGCGTTCAGAGTAACTTTTTTAAATAAATGTGACGAAATTGAGAAAAAAATAATTTCTGAATATTATCAAAGATGTTTTGGTGAGGAGCTTCCTGAATCCTCAATAAATGTTCAATTATAAAGTGGAAAAAAAAGAAGAGATAATTCAAAATTTTAAAACAGCAATTAAATCAACTATTAAATCTATATCAAATAAAGAAGATATAGAGATAAGTTTTGGTGGTCACGACGTAATCGAAGATAATAAATCAATAAAACTACCAGAAATAAACACAGAACATAATCAAATTAATTTTGACAAAGCTAGAGCACAAGCAGACTCAATGTCTCTTAAATTGAAGTATAGCAATAAAAAAATTTATAAAAAATTTGAACCCATAGGTAATAAGTCAAAAAAATTATATGAATTAGCTGAAAAAGTAAGGTACGAAGCTTTAGGAATTAACGAGTATAAAGGCATTAAAGATAACTTAACAAATTTCTATTCAAGACAAAAATTAACTCAAAATAAACAAGATAAATTTAATTTTGCTTTTGAAAGTTATTTGAGAAAAGAATTCTTTAAAAATAAATCTGAAATAAAATCAGATATTATACCAGCTGAATTCAAAAAGAATTTTGATAAAGTATTTAAACTTAAAATAAATAGCATTAAAGAAAAGATTAATGAACAACAAACGTATAATTCTGCGATATCAGAGCTGATAAAAGAATTAGATTTAGAAGAGTCCACAGATTATGAGGAGATAGATAATAAAAAAGAGGAAGATAACAATAAAGAAATAAATAATAAAGATGATACGGATCAGAAAAAAGATACAAAAATTGACGAAAACCAAGAAATGGCTATAGATGCCAAAATACCTGAATTAGACAATCTCGCAGATGAAAATGACAAAGATGCTGATGAAATTCAAATAGAAGATACTTCTAATGATACTGAAAAAAGAGCTCGAAGTAAAAATAATTTCGGGGATAAAAAATATAAATTTTATACTAAAGAGTTTGATGAAATTATTCTTGCGGAAGAGCTTGAGTCTGAAGAGGAGCTTCAAAGATTGCGGCAAAATCTGGACCAGCAACTATTACAGCTTAAAAATTTTATCTCGAAGTTGGCTAATAAATTACAAAGAAAATTATTAGCAAAACAAAATAGGTCTTGGAATTTTGATTTGGAAGAAGGAACTCTTGATACCTCAAAACTATCAAGAATTATTATTGATCCTTTAAATTCCCTATCTTTTAAAAAAGAAAAGGATACAGAATTTAAAGATACACTTGTAACGATACTCATCGATAACTCTGGGTCTATGAGAGGTAAGCCAATTTCCGTGGCTGCAATTTGTGCAGATATTCTCTCTAGAACTTTAGAAAGATGTTCTGTTAAAGTTGAAATTTTAGGTTTCACCACAAAACATTGGAAAGGTGGGTCAAGCCGTGAATTGTGGATGAAAAATGAAAAACCTCGTTTTCCTGGAAGATTAAATGACTTGCGTCATATTATTTATAAATCTGCTGATACTCCCTGGAGGTTGGCAAAAAAAAATATGGGCTTAATGCTTAAAGAAGGTTTATTAAAAGAAAATATTGATGGCGAAGCTCTTAAATGGGCATTTGAAAAAATGTCAAAAAGAAAAGAGGAAAGAAAAATATTAATGGTGATTTCAGATGGTGCACCTGTGGATGATTCAACATTATCTACAAACGCTAGTGATTTTTTAGAGACTAATTTAAAAAGTACTGTGCAATGGATAGAAGATAAATCAAATATAGAGCTTCTAGCGATTGGAATTGGCCATGATGTTACAAGATATTATAAAAAAGCTGTTAAAATCACCGATGTTCAAGATCTTGGGGATGTAATGATAAATCAATTAACAGATTTATTTAAAGACGACAAGAGAGTGCTCAACTAATAATTAAAATTCTTAATTTTAATTTTACCAATATCTTTAATTTTATAAATTAATAATCTAAAGGGCACTAACATGGCAATTGCAACTGTTAATTTTACAAATAAATCTCCTAAGGCTAAAGTGGTCCACGGAATATCTGTTCCGTAAAAAGCTATAGAAAAGAAAAGAAATGTATCGATTACAGATCCAAGAACAGATGAAGTCAGAGGGGCTACAAACCAAGATTTATTTCTTAGCTTATCAAAAATGTTTACATCAAAGTTTTGAGCGATGATGAAGGCTGTGGCTGAGCCAATGGCTATTCTTACTGATATAATATCATCAAAATTAGTGGAGATGAAAAAAGTTAATATAATTCCAATAAAAAAACCAATTAAAACTATTATACGAGCTTTTTCTTTTCCATAAGCTCTATTAGCCAAATCAGTAATTAAAAAAGTAATAGGGTAACTAAATGCACCATAAGTAAGCAAGTTTTCTAAATTGTATATTTGCACTGGAAACTGAACTAAATAATTTGATAGTATTACTATTAACCCCATCAAAAATGACAAGGTTAAAAATAATCTATTATCTTTAAATCCTAGCATCTAAATTATTTTTGAGAAATTATTGAATATTTAAGTTTTTGGACTCTTTTTGATAAATTTCTACTCTTCGCTGTTTTTAAAAACTTGTCTAACCCGCCTTTAAAATCAACTGTTCTTAGAGCGGCATTGCTCACATTTAATCGTATACTTCTTTTTAAAATATCACTTTTAAAGGAAACTTTTTTTAAATTTGGTAGAAAACGTCTCTTTGTTTTATTATTAGCATGGCTAACGTTATGTCCTTTTAATGGTAAAACACCAGTTAGTTCACATTTTTTTGTCATAATAGATGGGCTTTTATAATTGTTAGCTTTAATTTGGTCAAGTGATTATTCTTATCCACTTCCAACTATTTCATTAATATTTTTAATTTTTTCTTTTTTCATAATATTAATCAATTCAGATTTGATCTTTTTTACTACTCCTGGACCTTCGTAAACCATTCCAGTATAGAGTTGTAATAAATTAGCTCCAGATCTCAACTTTTCGTAAGCAGTGTTTCCAGAATTAACACCTCCTACACCAATTATAGTAATTTCGTTTTTTAATTCTTTATAAAATTTTTTAATAATTTGATTAGATATTTGATTTAATGGCTCTCCTGACAATCCACCTATTTCATCCTTGTGTTTTCCTAAAAGTTTTTCTCTATTAGAATCAGTGGTATTTGAAATGATAACTCCCTCAATATTAAATTTTTTCAGTAGCTCTATTATATCTTCTATTTCTTGATCTCCAATATCTGGAGATATTTTTAAAACTACGGGTTTATTAATTTTATTTTTTTTTGTGAAATTTTTTATATTTGTCAAAAGATCGTTGAGGGTTTTTTTACTGTGAAACTCTCGAAGACCTGGAGTATTAGGAGATGAAATATTTATTGTGATATAATTTACATAATTGTGAATTCTACTTATGCAGCTTAAATAATCTTGAACTCTATCGATACTTTCCTTGTTGGGTCCAATATTTGCACCTAAAATCCCACTTGGTAAATTCTTTTCTAATCGTTTAGAGACTACATCTAAACCGTCATTGTTAAATCCTAGTCTGTTTATCAAGGCTTTGTCTTTTTCAAGTCTAAATACTCTTGGTTTAGGATTTCCTGATTGCCCTTTTGGAGTAATAGTTCCAACCTCTATGAAACCAAATCCAAACTTAAATAAAGAATTATAAACTTCAGCACTCTTATCAAACCCTGCTGCCAGGCCAATAGGATTTTTTATATTTGTTTTGAAAATCTTAGTTTCTAACATGTCCTCATTCTCAACTTTAAAAACATCCTCAGGTAAAAAATTGTATTTTAAGGATTTAATAGCTAAGTCATGCGCCATTTCTGGATCGAACTTAAAAATAAATGGTTTGATTAATGAAAACATCTAATTAATCTTATCTTTTATCAATTTAACTGTTTCTTGTATTCCAAAAAAACTTATAAAAAACCCCATTCTAGGTCCATCAGTATCACCAAATAAAACTTGGTAAATCAATTTAAACCAATCTCTAAGATTTTTTTCATAACCGTTTTCTTTACCAACTGAATATACCATTGTTTGAATTTCTTCAGGGTTTACATTTTCATTAATTTTTTCAATTTTCGCTGCAAGGTCAGCTAAGGCTTTTTTTTCATTTTCATTCGGTCGTTTATAAATTTTTTTTGGTTTTAATTTGTCTTTGAAAAACTTTATTGCATACTCTGTTAAATTATCTAAAATCGGAAAACTTTCTGGTCTTACGTCTTTATGAAATCTATTGATAAACTTCCACAATATTTTTTTATCATCAGCATTACTAGAACCGACCAAATTGAGAAGCATTGAAAAAGGCATTACAATTTTTTCATTTGGTGGCTCTCCATTATGTATATGCCAAACAGGATTGGATAGTTTATCTTTTTCCTTTTGTGAAGGAAATTTTTCAATTAAAGATAAATATTCATCGACTGCTTTAGGAACTACATCTGAATATAATTTTTTTGCTCTTCTTGGATTCTGATACATATATAACGATAGACTTTCTGGAGATGCATACTTCAACCATTCGTCTATAGTAATTCCATTTCCTTTTGATTTCGATATTTTTTCTCCTTTTTCATCAAGAAAAAGTTCATAAGCAAATCCACTTGGTGGTTGTTTGCCAAGAATTTTACAAATTTTACTTGATAAAATAGCACTCTCAGTTAAATCTTTACCGTACATTTCAAAGTCAACATCAAAAGTAAACCATCTCATTGCCCAATCTACTTTCCATTGTAATTTACATTTTCCGTCATAAATACTTGTTTCAATTTTTTTTCCGTTATTATTAAAAATTATTTTTCCATTTTTTTTTTCTAATTTTTCCATCGGAATTTCTAAAACTTTTCCTGTATCTGGACATAGTGGTAAAAATGGACAATATGTTTTTCTTCTTTCTGCTCTTAAAGTGGGTAAAATAATATTTAATATATCTTCATATTTTTCAGCTACTCTTTTTAAAGAATTATTAAATGTACCATTTTTATAGTTTTCGGTAGAGCTTTTAAATTTAAATTTAAAATTAAATTTTTTTAAAAAATCCTTTAACATTGAATTATTATGATCGGCATAACTTCCAAATTTTCCAAATGGATCAGGAATAGCTGTAAGTGGTTTCCCTAAATTTTTTTTCAAAACATCGTCATTGGGTATGTTGTCAGGGACTTTTCTCAGTCCGTCCATATCATCAGAAAAGGTGATTAACTCTGCATCAATTTTATTTGTATGACGTAGAGCATTAATCATCATAGTCGTTCTGGCAACTTCCCCAAAAGTGCCTATATGTGGAAGACCACTAGGGCCGTATCCGGTTTGAAAAATAATCTTGTTTTTCGATTTGATTAAATTTTTCCTCTCTTTTAATAAATTTCTAATTTCAACAAATGGCCAAGCAGAAACAGATTGAACTACATTATTATCTAACATTATATAGGTTTATAAAATTTTTATTACAAAATACAGTTTATAATTTATTAAATTAAGTTGAATTTTTTTAGTATTTAAATAGTCTCACTTTCATGTCATCAAATAAAACAGTTTTTTTCTTAATAGGTGTTTTGCTTACAATCCTAGGATCTTCAATGCTTATACCTTACGCGCTTCAAGTGATTTTTAATGAAGATAGTCATAGTTTTATTGGTGCATCATTTATAACAATTTTTATCGGAGTTTTATTTATTTTAGCTAATTTAGAAAAACAGTTCAGATTAAATCTACAACAAACCTTTTTATTTTCTGCTTTAGCGTGGTTTTTAATTGCAGTTTTCGGTAGTTTGCCTTTTTTACTATCACCAATTCCACTATCAATTAGTGAGGCATTTTTTGAAAGTATGTCAGGTATAACAACTACTGGTGCAACTGTAATTACAGATTTAGATAGCACACCAAAAAGTATTTTACTATGGAGAGCTTTAATGCAATGGCTCGGAGGTATAGGAATAATAGTAATGGCGATAACAATTTTACCTTTATTAAAAGTAGGTGGAATGCAATTATTTAAAATGGAGGGACCTCTATCAACTGAAAAAATTTTACCTAGAACACTAGAAGTTGCAACAATACTAATAGCCACTTATTTTGTTTTAACTTTTCTTTGTGCCTTTTTTTATTGGCTGTTCGGAATGTCTATTTTTGATAGCATTGCACACTCCATGACAACATTAGCTACTGGCGGTTTTTCAACGCATAATAAATCAATCGGTTTTTTTGGTAATTCAAATATTGAGATAGTGGCAAGTATTTTTATAATATTAGGAAGTATTCCATTTATTTCGTATTTAAAATTTATTAAAGGAAATAGAAAGATATTTGTGCAAGACATACAAATTAAAGGACTAATAAATATCTTAATTTTTTCAATAATAATTATGTTTCTATATCTATTTTTAATTAGTGATGAAACGTCTATTATCGATAATCTTAGAATTTCTTTCTTTAATGTAATTTCAATTCTATCAGGTACTGGGTATGTGACGGATGATTTTGGACTTTGGGGAAAATTTTCTTTGATTTTCTTTTTATTTTTAATGTTTATTGGTGGATGTGCTGGTTCTACCGCGTGCGGAATAAAAATATTTAGGTTACAAATGTTATTAATTTTTTTAAAAAATCAGATAAAAAAGTTAATTTCTCCAAATAGTGTTATAATAATAAAATATAACAATCAAAAGATTTCCGATGATTTCATAAAATCAGTAATTACTTTTATTTTTTCATTTTTATTCATATTTTTAATAATAGCCTTTTTATTATCACTCTCGGGACTAGATTTTTTAACTGCTATTTCTGGAGCAGCTAGCTCGATTTCAAATGTTGGTCCTGGTTTAGGTGATATTATTGGGCCTAATGGAAATTATAAAAATATTCCAGATATCTCTAAGTGGATTTTATCAGCAGGAATGTTATTAGGAAGATTAGAATTATTTGCGATTTTAGTTTTATTTTTCCCATCTTTTTGGAGGAACTAAATTATGCAAATACATAAAAAACAATCTTTTTCTGAGAGCTTTTCTGTTTATTTTGATCGTAGGATGATCAAAATTTTATTACTAGGTGCTATTAGTGGCTTTCCCTGGGTCATAATTGGTAGCAGTTTAAGTCTTTGGTTAAAAGAAGATGGATTAAGCAGAAGTACTGTTGGTTGGGCCGGCTTAATATTTGCTGTTTATGCTTTTAATTATCTTTGGGCCCCATTAATTGATAGAGTTAGAATTCCCTGGTTAACAAATAAAATTGGTCATAGAAGAAGCTGGATAGTTGTTATGCAAGCAATTATTTTAATAAGCTTAGTTTTTTGGAGCATTATAAATCCCACTGCCAATCTTGCGTTAGTAATTACCATTGGTTTAATAATTGCTATTGCTTCTGCAACTCAAGATATAACTGTAGATGCTTTGAGAATTGAGCAAATTGGTGAAAATGAGGGTAAATCAATGCAAGCAGGTGCAGCAATGGCAGTGGTTGGGTGGTGGACTGGTTATAAATTAGGTGGTGTGATTTCTCTAAACACAGCTGAATTTTTTCAGAACCTCGGATTTGAAAATTATTGGCAACTAACTTTTCTTATTTTAGGATTAGTCATAATTGCTTGTAATATAGGTTTGATGTTTGTTAACGAACCACAACAAATAGATAAAGAACAATTACAATTACAAACTGACAAAAACATTGAAAAAAGATTAGGTACTTCAAATTTAGTCACTAAAATTCTTGCCTGGTTAACTGGAACAATTATAGGTCCCATTATAAGTTTCTTTAAAAAAAACGGTTTTAATATAGCTTTGGCAATTTTAGCTTTTATTTTTCTTTTTAAAATTGGAGAAGCTTTTTTAGGACGAATGTCAGTTATTTTTTACAAAGAAATAGGTTTTACCAAATCAGATATTGCACTTTACTCCAAAGGACTGGGTTGGATAACGACTGTTATTTTTACTCTTTTAGGAGGATTGTTCGCAATTAGATCTGGTGTCATTAAAGCAATGTTTGTTTCTGGAATATTAATGGCTTCAACAAATTTATTGTTTTCTTTATTAGCTTGGTCTGGAAAATCAGAATTATTATTTGCTATTGCTGTTATATTTGATGATATGGCAGCAGCCTTTGCAACAGTAGCTTTTGTTGCTTTTATTTCTTTGCTAGTTGACAGAACTTATACGGCAACACAGTATGCTCTTCTTGCTTCAATTGGAACTGCTGGTAGAACTACTTTAGCTGCATCATCTGGTGCATTAGTTGATTGGCTAAATGGGGATTGGGGTACATTTTTTATAATTACTGCACTAATGGTGATACCATCTTTAATATTTCTTTACATGATAAAAGATAAACTTAAATTAAATGACTAAATACCTAACAAATAATTTTTCAATAATTAATCTCCACAAAAATCCTACTAAAAAGTCGGAAATAGTCACGCAAATGATTTATGGAGATAGTTTTTCACTTACCAAAAAAACGAAAAAATGGCTTAAAGTAAAAATTAAAGAGGACAACTATATAGGTTATATAGAGAATAAAAACTTTTCTCAGTACCTCAAACCATCACATAAAATAGCAATTTTGAAAGCAAAAGTTTATAGATTTCCAAACAAACGAAATGAAATTATTAATTTAACTTTCGGCTCGAAAATAAAAGTTTTAGATAAAAAAGCAAATTTTCTTAAATTTGAAAAAGGATGGATTAGTTCAAAAGATGTTAAGCCACTTTCTTATAAAGGAAAAAATTTTTTTAATAAGATTAATATTTTTAAAAATATAAAATATAAATGGGGCGGCAAATCTTTTAAAGGAATTGACTGCTCAGCCCTTGTACAGGTTTTTTTAAATTTTAACAAAAAATTTTGTCCAAGAGATGCAAAAGATCAGGTGAAATATTTTAAGAAAAATATTAAATTACAAAAAATTAAAAAAAACGATCTTATTTTTTGGAAAGGTCACGTTGCAGTGGCTCTATCAAATAAAAAACTTATCCATGCTTACGGACCCATGAAAAAAACAGTTATTATGGGAATTAATCAAACCATTAAAAAAATAAAACAGACAGCAAATTTGGAAGTGATCGGAATTAAAAGACCTTAAATAGCAAAGGCAGCCTCAGTCTCCCTTAGCTGCCCTTGAAAATAATTTAAATGATTCGTGCTTTTATCTTAAGTCTCTTTTTAGTTGTATGTGGATAATAAATGGCGGAGAGAGAGGGATTCGAACCCTCGAAACGGTTTCCCGTTTACACGCTTTCCAAGCGTGCGCCTTCAACCACTCGGCCACCTCTCCTACTAGGAAAAGAACTTTAATAAAAATAAATTTTTTAAAGTTCTTAAAGTTTCAATTTTAGGAATTTTTGAGACACCCTTTTTTCTATCTGCAAATATAATTGGCACTTGTTTTATCGTGTATCCAGCTTTATCTATTTGATAAATTGTTTCCATAAAAAAACTATATCCTCTAGATTTCACTTTATTGATATCAAAGTTAGTTAACTTAGATAAATCAAAACCTCTATAAGATGTTGTAAATTCTTCACAGTTAATTCCTAACACTAATTTTATTATTTTGTTTCCAATTATACTCAATAAATATCGTGATAGCTTTGTCTCATTACGACCACCTTGAATGTATCTCGAACCAATTACAAAAGGACTGAAATTTAACTCTTCAATGAACATTGGGACCTTTGAAGGGTCATGAGATAAGTCGGCATCCATAGTAATCAAATATTTATAGCCCTTTTCTTTTGCATAATTAAACGCTTTTTTGTGTGCAGTGTCTAAACCTTCTTTTTCTTTTCTAACTAAAAGACTCAAATTTACATTTTCTTTTTTAAAATTTTCAATTATCTTAGACGTTCCATCTGGTGAATTATCGTCAATAATTAAAATATCGGTATTTTTTAGGCTCAACACTATTCCTAAAAAATTTTTTATATTTTCAGACTCATTATATGTGGCAGTAAAAATAAGTGTTTTATTATTCATTGTATTTTATTCGTTATCAATTATTTTTTGAATACTTTTTATAAAGTTATCGTTTTTTGGCAAAACGTTTGTTTCTATTTCTTTTTGAATAAATCTGTAATTTTCTTTTATAAATTCTATTTGTTTAATTAAACTTGAATATTCTCTCTTTGATACAAAGACTCCTTTATATGTCCCAACTATGTGCTTAATTTCCTCAAATATTATAACAGGTCTTAATCTAGCTAAAGCTTCAATCATTACCATTGGGCTTCCTTCTGTAAATGATGGTAAAATAAAAATGTTATTTTCATCATAATGTTTTATCAATTTTGTTTGGTTTGTCTCTATATCAAAAATTTTAATATTATTTTCCGAAAATCCTTTTAATTTATTATCGTTACCTACAATAGTTAATCGTACTTCATTTTTATCTTTAATAATATTTATTAAAGAAAATATTCCCTTTTCAACTCTTAATCTTCCAACATAAAGTAAGTCATTTTTGTCCAAATTGGGAACAGACCTATTTTCCATCCATTCATCATTTAATTGAGATGGTATAACAGTGAAACCCTTATTGCCTCTTAATAAAAAATTATTAACACTAATCAACTTTGAGATTTTTGATGTAATCAAAAACATAAATCTGTAAACAATCGATCCAGTTAATCCTAGTATTTTCTTATACTCTATAAACCCATCACTTCGTAAATAAAGAAATGTTTTTTTACCAAAAACTTTTAAAAATAAGTTCACAAAAAAAGTAAAGGGAGTTAGTGAAATAATCAAAAATTTTGTTTCTCTTTCACTAATTAATTGTTTAATATTTTTAAATAAACCAATGAGACCTGAGCAGACTATAATTGAATTTATATCAATTTTGTGATTAGTTTTTTTTAAAGATTTTCTTCCAAATAGTAAAACTTCAAAATTTTTGTTTAAATTCTCTGATGTTGTCTTGATATCGATATTGTTACAAAAACTTTTTTCCCCTTCTTGAAAAATCTTCTCATTAGTAATGATGATAAGTTTTTTTTTAATCATTTGATAATGTTTCTATTTTATTGATAATTCTTTTTTTAACAACTTCTGCTCCATATTCATTGAGGTGATTTTTATCTCTATAAAAAGATTGTTTTGAATTTCCTATTTTACATATTTGTTTTTTATTATTACAAAAAATATCACTTATTTTTATGAAATAAATATTTTTATATTTTTCTGAATTAATTTGTAAAACACTATTGCTAAATAATTGATTAAAAATATATTTTGAATATTTAATAGAATAATAGTTTATTTTATCTAAAAAAATTTTTTTATCCTTATTATAAGATCGCAAATAAACATCTGATGGGGAAAAATTTTGAAATGGCGGTTGCTCAAGTATATAAAGATTTAAGTTCATTTTTCCAAATTTTTCCAAACTCTTTTCAACTGATTTTTCAAAAACTTTTTTTGACTCTTCAGTATCGGTATTGAAATTTATAATATTATTTATTGGATTAAATTCTCCATTAGGTAGCTCCTCTCCTGTGTAGTAAGACCATCGTGCAATATGTATTAAATTAGAAATATTTTTATTTTCTACAAGCTGGAGTATCTTATCATTTAATTTTCTACAATTTTTTCTACTTTCATCTGATCTAATAGTATAAATATTAGGGATAGGTGGACATCCGGGATATCCAATGAATAATCCTTTTTTATTTACTTTTGCTAAATAATTATTAAAGATATTATAATAAGCTAATATGTGGCTATCGCCGTATATTACAAAATCAATTTTTTTATTATTTTTGTTACCTATAAAACATAAATCATTTTTCAAAAAATTTTCTTTTTTAAGTTCTACACCAGTACACCTAGTTACTTCTTTGGGTAAAACATCAAGAGAATTTTGTATTTTAACTGGCAGATCCTCGATATAGTTTTTTCCCTTAATTTTAAAATTAATAAAATAAAATGAAATAAATATAAGAAGTAGATATGATGTTCCAATTAAAATTAAAAACTTTTTAATCTTTACATTTTTTTTTCTCATTGGTTTTTCTATAAAATTCCAGTTAAGAAAAGAAATTAGTATTATGCTTGTTAACAAAGGTATCAACAATATAGAATTTACTTCTATGTTAAGATATTTCAAAAAGGTAAAAATTGGGTAATGAAATAAGTACAAGCTGTACGATAATAATCCTAAATACACAAAGTATTTAAAACTTAAAATTTTTGTTATAAAAGTTTTTTTAAAACTAAACAAGATAACTAAAGCTGTTCCGATGGTAGGGATTAAAGTATAAAAACTTGGAAATGGATAATTTTCTGAGATAAAAAATACTGAAAAACAAATTAAAATAAATCCAGTGAGAGACAAAAAATTTGAAATCTTACTATCTTTAACTAAATTTTTTTTTAGTATTATAGCGCAAATAGCTCCTAAAGATATTTCCCATATTCTACCGAATGGCATAAAAAAAGATGAGTAAGCTGATTGTGAAAAAAAATTTAATTCATTATCAATAAAAGGATAGTTTTTTGAGAGATTTCCTGACCATTGAGAAAATAAAAGACTCATAAAAAAAACAGTTATTATAAACTTGTTAAGAAATTTTTTTTTGATGGAAATAAAAAATAATACTATCAAAGGAAAAATAATATAAAATTGTTCCTCTATTGATAAACTCCAGGTATGTAAAAGAGGTTTAAACTCACTTGTTTTTGCGAAATAATCTGCTTCATTATGAAATTGAAGATTAGACCAGAAGGTAAGAGATGATATTACACTTTTAGAAAAAAAAATTAGGTCTTTAGAACTAAAAAGGAAAAAGGATATTATAAGACTAAAAAAAATAGTTATTATTAAAGTTGGTAATATTCTCCTTGCCCTTCTTTCATAAAAATACATTGTGGAGAAATCTTTATTGTCAAGATTTGTTAAAATGATTGAAGTAATAAGGTAACCACTTATTACAAAAAAAACATCAACTCCAACGAACCCTCCTTTAAACAAATTTATACCAGCATGAAATAATATTACTGAAAATACAGCTATAGCTCTTAATCCATCTATTTCAGGCCTGTACTTAAATATCATTCTAACTACTCGTTTTTATTTATCTTTAAAACTCCAATAAAAGCTTCTTGGGGTATTTCAACTTTTCCGAATTGTTTTGCTCTTGCTTTACCTTTTTTTTGTTTTTCTAAAAGTTTCCTTTTTCTGTCAGTTGCACCCCCGCCATGAATTTTTGTCAGTACGTCTTTTTTAAAACCTTTAATCGACTCTCTTGCAACTATCTTGCTTCCAATAGCTGCTTGTACTGGGATCATAAAATTGTGCCTAGGAATAAGATCTTTAAGCTTTTCACAAACCTGTCTTCCAGTTTTTTGTGCAAAGTCTTTATGTATAATCATTGCTAAAGCATCTACAGGTTCAGTATTCACGAGAATTCCAAGTTTAACCAGCTTGCCTTCTCTATATCCTGAAATCTCATAGTCAAAACTTGCGTAACCACTTGAGACAGATTTGAGTCTGTCGTTAAAGTCAAAAACAACTTCATTAAGTGGAAGATCATAAGTTAAAACTGCTCTATTTCCCGAATAACTTAGATTAGTTTGAATGCCTCTTTTATCTTGGCATATTTTAATTATAGAACCTAAGTATTCATCTGGGGTAATAACTGTAGATTTTATCCAGGGCTCTTCAATTTTTAAAATTTGAGAGGGGTCAGGCATATTAGTTGGATTTTGTAAATCTATTACCTCACCATTATTTTTATGTACTTTGTAAATTACTCCAGGTGTTGTGGTGATGAGATTAACATCAAATTCTCTTTCTAATCTTTCAGTAATAATTTCAAGATGAAGCAAGCCTAAAAATCCACATCTAAAACCAAGGCCAAGTGCACTAGATGACTCTGGTTCATAAGAGAAGCTCGCATCATTAAGTTTTAGTTTTGCTAGTCCGTCTTTTAGTTTTTGGTACTCTGAACTATCTACTGGGAATAAACCACAAAATACAACTGGTTTGCTAGGTTTAAATCCTGGTAAAGGTGTCTTAATTGGATTTGAAGCATCACAAATAGTATCACCCACTTTAGTTTCTGATAGTGATTTTATACCTGTGATAATAAATCCTATTTCTCCTGAATTAAGTTCGTTCATGTCTATAGGTTTTGGTGTAAAAACACCAACCTTCTCAACAATATACTCCTGGCCATTAGACATTAATTTTATTTTCATATTTTTTGTAATTTTTCCATTTATAACTCTTACCAAAATTACAACACCCAAATAACTATCATACCAACTGTCAACCAATAATGATTTTAGCTTATCTTTTTGCTGCCCTTTTGGAGAAGGAAGTTTATTTATTATTGCCTCTAAAATATCGTCAATTCCTTCACCAGTCTTACCTGAGCAAGAAATAGCATTGTTTGTTTCTATTCCTACTACATCCTCTATTTCTTTTTTTGTTTTTTCTATATCAGATGCTGGTAGATCAATTTTATTAAGTATTGGAATTACCTCGTGTTCAATTTCCATAGCTTGGTAAACATTTGCCAAAGTTTGAGCTTCAACTCCTTGTGTGCTATCAACAATTAATAAGGAACCCTCACAGGCAGATAACGATCGGCTTACTTCATATCCAAAATCAACATGCCCAGGAGTATCAATTATATTCAAAATATAATCTTTGCCATCTTTTGCTTTGTAATTTAATTTTACAGTTTGTGCTTTAATTGTGATACCTCTCTCTCTTTCAATATCCATTGAGTCAAGGACTTGTTGTTTCATTTCACGATCTGTCAGACCGCCACACTTATGAATTATTCTGTCCGCTATTGTTGATTTTCCGTGATCAATATGCGCAATTATTGAAAAATTACGAATTCTTTCTATTTCAGACATTATGATCTAATATTCCCGCCAGTTTTATCCTCTATTTCTTTAATAATTTTCTCACTTATTTGATTTAGATCATTATCTGAAAGAGTTTTATCATCTGCCTGTAATGAAACATTAATTGCTATGGATTTTTTATTGGGTGGTAGATTTCCGCCTTCAAAGACATCAAAAATATTTACTGATCTTATATTTCTGTCCAGATCTTTGATAATTTTATCTAATCTGCCCACTTGATAATGTTTATCAATCACAAAAGCGAAATCTCTCTCAGAAATTTGATAGTCAGAGAACTTAAAGTTTTCTTTTAAGACTCTCATCTTTTTATTTGGTTTTGGAATATTGTCTAAAAAGATTTCAAATCCATAAATATTTTTTTCTTTGTAATCTAAATTTGAAATGATTGATGGATGAATTTCTCCAAATTGAGCTAGTAATACTCCATTACTTGTTTTAAAGTTTACCGAACCTGATCTGCCAGGATGGTAGCAGTTTTTTGATTTATCACTCACTATTAAATGATCTTGATTAATTCCCAATTCAATTAAAGTTTTTATTACATCTGTTTTCATGTCAAAAATATCAACATTTCTAGTTTTTTCTGACCAACTTTTTTTATTTACTTGTCCAGATTTAACTGCTCCTATTATAGTTTGCTGCTCTCCAGGTTTTTTTCCGTAAAAAACTGGTCCTATTTCAAATAAAGCAATATCTTGAAATCCTCTATCGTGGTTTTTTTTTAAATAATAAAGTAAATTTGAAAATATTGACCTTCTTAATACGTTTAATTCATTAGAAATTGGATTAATTATAAAAATCGGACTATTGCTGTCGTTTGTCAAATCGTCAATCTTTTGATCTGTAAATGACCAAGTAACTGCTTCATAATAACCTTTACTAGAAACAGATCGTTGTCCCAGGTGAAATAGTTTTTGTTGAAAATTAAGTGTCTCTTTAACTCTTACCTTTTCAGGTTCAACTAGATTTATTTTGTCAAATCCTTTTATCCTAATAAGCTCTTCTATCAAATCTATTTCTTGGTTAATATCTGGTCTCCATGTTGGGATGAGAACTTGAAGATTTTTTTTCCTAGATTTTGTAAAAAATCCAAGAGAATTTAATATTTTTTTTATTTCACTCTCTGTTATCGAAAATCCTATTGTTTTTTTAAATTTACCTATTTCAAGTTCAATTGATTTATTTTTGTATTCTTTTTTTCCTGAAATATAAAACTTACTTGCCTCACCTCCACAAATTTTTAAAATTAAATCTGTAGCAGTTTGCAAACCATCAATCATTGAATTAGGGTCTATTCCTCTTTCAAATCTATATTTAGCATCAGTTTCGAGACCTAGCTGTTTTGAAGTTTTTCTTATTGATGCCGGGAGAAAATAAGCAGATTCTAACAAAATATTTTTTGTCTCTATCTCTGTTCCAGATCTTGTTCCACCAATGATACCTCCTAAGCCTAGAACTCCACTTTTATCGGCTATAACACACATATCTTTTTGCAGAGTGTATTTTTTTTCATCAAGAGCTGTAAAACTTTCACCTTTTCTTGAGTTCCTAACAATAATTTCTTTGTCAATCTTGTCGGCATCATAAGCGTGTAAAGGCCTATTTAAATCAAACATGACGTAATTAGTAATATCTACTACCGCTGAAATTGGTTTAAGACCCAAGGAATGAATTTTATCTTTCAACCATTTAGGGCTCTCTTTATTTTTTATTCCTTTAATCAAACAGCTACCAAATGCTAAGCAACCTTGGTTCTTCTCTTTAGTTATTGAAATTTTTATATTGTGATTTTTTTTTTGTATAATCTTATTTTTTTTTATATCTAATAGTTTTCCTAATCCTGCAGCAGATAAATCTCGAGCTATTCCTCTCACACCTAAACAATCTGGGCGGTTGGGAGTTATTGATAAATCAATAACTTTTTCACTTGAACTTTTAAAAAAACTTTTGCCTATTTTGTTAGACATATTTTTAAGCTCTATAATCCCAGCGCTTTCCTCTGATAAATTAAGTTCACTTTCAGAACAAAGCATACCTTGCGACTCTACTCCTCTAATCTTAGCTATTTTTAATTTAATTTGTGATTTAGGTATTATGGCTCCAGGTGGAGCATAAACTGTGACTAGACCATCTCTTGCATTATCTGCTCCACAGACAACTTTAACAACAGAAGATCCCCCGGTGTTCACATCACAAAGTTTTAGCTTATCTGCATTAGGATGTTTTTCAGTTTTTAATATTTTTGCAATTTTAAATTCTGATAAATTATTAGTTCCTTCTTTAAGACTTTCAACCTCTAAACCTATATTTGTTAATTTTTCTATTATCTCATTTATACCGGCTTTAGTATTTAAATGATTTTTTAACCAAGATAATGTTAAAATCATCTACTTAATCCTCTATAATTAGTTGGAACATCTAATGGATCAAAGCCAAAATGATTTAGCCATCTGTAATCAGTTTCAAAAAATGCTCTTAAGTCATTTATTCCATATTTAAGCATTGCAAGTCGATCAATGCCCATTCCAAAAGCAAAGCCTTGAAACTTTTTAGGGTCAACTTTAGTATTTTTTAAAACATTAGGATGAACCATTCCACAACCTAAAATCTCTAACCATTTATCACCTTCGCCAATTACAATTTTACCGTCCTCAATTTTATAACCAATATCTACCTCTGCGGATGGCTCTGTGAACGGGAAATGACTAGGTCTAAATCTCATTTTAATTTTCTTTACCTCAAAAAACTCTTTTATAAAATAATTCAAACATCCTTTAAGATGTCCCATAGTTATATTTTTATCTATATGTAAGCCCTCTAATTGATGAAACATTGGCGCGTGGGTTTGGTCGCTATCGCATCTGTAAGTCCTGCCAGGAACAATAATTTTAAATGGTGGCTTCCCATTAAGCATAGTTCTTATTTGAACTGGAGAAGTGTGTGTTCTTAAAAGTGTTTTTTTATCTTTATCAAGATAAAAAGTATCATGCATATCTCTTGCGGGATGGTCTTCGGGGGTGTTTAAAGCTGAAAAATTGTTATGTTCTGATTCTACATCTGGGCCCTCAGCAACTGAAAAGCCTACCTCAGAAAAAATGGAAGATATTTCGTCAATTACTTGGGAGACTGGATGAATTTTACCATGTTGAGTAGATCTAATTGGTAAAGTAATATCTACCTTTTCATCTTTAAGTTTTTGACTTATCTCAAGATTTTCAAAATCTTTAAATTTTTTTTCTATTTTAGAAGTTAACTGGTTTTTAATTTCATTTAATTTTTTAGCAATATTTTTTTTTTCTTCAGGATTAAGTGAACCCATTTTTTTAAACTGAAGAGAAATAGATCCGTTTTTTCCAAAAAATTCAGATTTTAAATTTTGCAGTTCATCTTTATTCTTAACTAATGAGAACTTATTTTCAAAACTACTTAAAATGTTATTCAGGTCACTCATAAATTTTTGATTCTTTTATAATTTATAAGATAAATCAAAGACCTTAATTAGTTAAGGGATGATTGAACTTTTTTTACAATAGTTTTGAATACTTCTGGGTTATTATAAGCTAGTTCTGCCAATACTTTTCTATCTAATTTGATTTTTGACTTAGCTAAACCGTTGATAAATCTCGAATACGTTAAACCTTCACTTCTTACTCCAGCGTTTATTCTTTGTATCCACAAAGATCTAAAATCTCTTTTTTTGGCTTTTCTATCTCTATAAGCATATTGCATTGCTTTTTCCATTGCTTGTCTCGCAACTCGAATAGTGTTTTTTCTTCTACCGTATTGCCCTTTAACAGCTTTGAAAACCTTTTTATGTTTTGCTTTGCTTATTACTCCACGTTTTGTTCTAGCCATTTTATCCTCTTAAATTATATGGCATGTACGATTTGACGATCTTTGCATCTTGCTTAGACATTATCGTAGTGCCTCGTTGTTTTCTTATTTGGTTATTGGACCTTTTTATCATACCGTGCCTTTTATTTGCTTGAGGCATTTTTACTTTACCTCTTGCAGTCATTCTAAATCTTTTTTTAGCAGAGCTTTTAGTTTTTAATTTTGGCATAAATTACTCGGGTTATATCTATATTAGTAAAACTTTACAAGGTGATTTTATATAAGATTAAATAGGCTGAATTATCATTATCATTTGTCTGCCTTCAAATTTTGGATGGGTCTCTACTTTTCCAATATCTTTAGTGTCCTCAATAATTCTATTCATCAAATTTTTGCCAAGTTCAACGTGCTGCATTTCTCTTCCTTTAAATTTTACAGTAAATTTTACTTTATCTCCCTTTGTAATAAATTTTTTTGCATTTTTAATTTTAAAATTGTAGTCATGGATTTCTGTTCCAGGCCTTAATTTAATTTCCTTAAGAGAAACAATTTTTTGCTTCTTTTTTGCCTGATTAGCTTTTTTTTGTAAATCATATTTATATTTTCCCATGTCCATAATTTTACAAACAGGAGGATTTGCATTAGGGGAGATTTCGATTAAGTCTAAACCTTCATCTCGTGCACGTTGAATAGCTTGTTTAATTTGCATTACACCTAAATTATTTCCATCGCTGCCAATCACTTGAACATCTAAAGCTTTGATACGCTCATTTGCTTTTGGGCCTTGAGGTTTGCTGCGTCTTTGAAAATAGTTTGGTTTAAAATTTGACACTTATTTAATTGGCATCTTATTTGATTTAATAATACGTTTTATTAATTCTTCTCTTTTAAATGTTTCTTGTTTTTCAGACCCTAAAGTTCTCACAGTAACCGTTTTGTCTTTCTCTTCTTTTTTACCGCATACCAAAATCATTGGTACTTTTGCCAAGGAATGTTCCCTAATTTTATAACTGATTTTTTGATTTCTTAAATCCACTTCACATTTTATACTCTCTTTAAACAAATCTTCAAATAACTTTTTTGCATAATTATTATTGTCCTCAGCTATTGGACATACTACTGCTTGTGAAGGTGATAGCCAAAATGGAAGTTTACCGGCATAATTTTCAATTAAAATACCTATAAATCTTTCTAAAGAACCAAAAAGAGCTCTATGCAACATTACTGGTACTTGTTTTTCTCCTGACTTGCTAACATATGAGGCGCCTAATCTACCTGGTAAGTTAAGGTCAACCTGCAAAGTTCCGCATTGCCAATCTCTTCCTATTGCATCCTGCAATACAAATTCAATCTTAGGTCCGTAAAATGCTCCTTCTCCTTTGTTAATTGAATATTCAAGTTTGGACTTTTTAATGGCTATTAATAAGGCTTCCTCAGACTTATCCCAAATTTTATCATCACCGACTCTTTTCGCAGGCCGATCTGAATATTTTAAAATTACTTTTTTAAATCCAAGATTTTTATAAATATCTATTATTAAATTTGTTACACTTAAACATTCTTGCGTGATTTGATCCTCTGTGCAAAAAATATGGGCATCGTCTTGAGTAAAAGCTCTTACACGAAGCAATCCATGCAATGCTCCTGAGGGCTCATATCTGTGTACCTTACCAAATTCAGAAAGTTTTAATGGAAGATCACGATAGCTTTTAAGACCTTGATTAAATATCTGAACACATCCTGGGCAATTCATTGGTTTTATTGCAAAAACTTTTTCATCTGGAGTTTCAGAAGTGAACATATGCTCTGAAAATTTTTCCCAGTGACCAGATTTTTCCCATAGAGTTTTGTCTAATAATTCTGGTGTATTTATCTCTTTGTAGCCATCAAGCCTTTGTCTAAACCTCATGTATTCAACGAGCCTTTGAAATAAAATCCATCCCTTTTCATGCCAAAATACAGATCCAGGGCTTTCCTCTCTAAAATGAAACAAATCCATTTCCTTTCCTAATTTTCTATGGTCTCTTTTCTCTGCTTCTTCTAGTCTTTCCAGATATAAATTTAATTGTTCTTTATTGCTCCAACAAGTTCCATAAATTCTTTGTAACATCTCATTGTTAGAGTCTCCTCTCCAATATGCACCTGATACTTTTGTTAACTTAAAAGCCTTTCCAATTTTTCCAGATGAAGCCAAATGTGGCCCTCTACATAAATCATGCCAAGTATCACCATGATGATATATAGACAGTTCCTCATTTTTTGGAATACTTTCAATTATTTCAGCTTTATATTTTTCTCCTAGATTTTTAAAATGTTTTATAGCGTGATCTCTTTTCCAAACTTCTCTCTTAGTTTTTACATCTCTATCAATAATTTCTGACATTTTTTTTTCAATTTTTTTTAAGTCTTCTGAAGTAAAAGGTTCTTTTCTAGCAAAATCGTAATAAAATCCATTTTCTATAACGGGCCCGATTGTAACTTGTGTTCCTGGATAAAGCTCTTGAACAGACATAGCCATAATATGAGCTGCATCATGTCTTAGAACATCTAAACCGTCCTTATCATCAGATGTAACTATCTTAACTTTAGAATTTTTTGTAATTTCAAAACTTAAATCTTTCAATTTGCCGTCGACTTCCATGATAAGAGCTTTTTTTTCTAAAGATTTACTAATCTTTTTTACTAGTTCAAAACCATTAATTTTTTTTTCAAAGGGAATTTTTTTTCCATCTAAGAGCTGAATATCTGGCATTATAAATTTAGAAGCTTTTTATATTCATTAAAAGTGCTTTGACACATTTTTTCAACATCAAATTTTTTCACTACGTTTTTTCTACCTTCAACTCCCATTATATTCAATGCCAATTTGTCTGTTTCCATAAAAGAATTAATATTTTTAGCTAATTCTCGAGGATCGTCAAACTTATAAAGAATACCAGTTTTATTATTAACGATTGTTTCCATAGACCCGCCCAATTTAGTAGCAATTATAGGCTTTTGCATAGCTTGCGCTTCCACAGCTACCCTGCCAAATGCCTCAGGTTCAATTGAACTTGAAACTACAATATCAGCTACGGCGTAAGCTAAGGGCATCTCATTACAATGTTCTGCAAATATTACTTTCTTATTAATATTGTATCTATCTATTAGACTTTGAAGTTTTTTTTTATACACATTTCTACCTTGATCTGATCCTAAAATTATTGCTTGGAATTTGTCATTTTTATAATCTTCAATTAAAATATTTAGAGCTTCAATAAAATTGAGCTGTCCTTTCCAATTTGTTAATCTACCAGGTAAAAGAATTTTAAATTTATCATCATCGACACTCCACTCTTTTTTTAATTTTAAGAGTTTAATATCAGATATAGCACTTGGGTCAAAATAATTTAAATTTATACCTCTAAAAATAACCAAAAGTTTATTTTTATGATTCAAATAATTTTCATAATGTTCATTTATATGATTAAATATAAAATTGGATCCAGCAATAGTTAATTTTGATTTTACCATCACGCTATTATAAAACTTTTTAAATTTATTTTTAAAGTTATATGTCCCATGAAAAGTCGTGACAAACTTTCTTCTTGTAAAAAAAGTTGACCAATAACATGACCAAGCTGGAGCTCTGCTTCTGGCATGAACAATATCAATTCTGTAAATAATCTGTAATAAAATTAAAGCAAAAGTATTAAACATAAGTGCAAGAGGATTTTTTAGATGCACCGGTAATTTAATAATCTTAACTTTTTTTTTTCTTATATATTTAATCAAAGGACCTCCGCTTGTAACAATAATAGATTTACAGTCCTTTTCTGCCAAGAAATGAGCTAGATCATAACAACCAGTCTCAGCGCCACCGTAGCCTAGTTTTGGTATTACTTGCATTACTTTAAAATTAGATGCCATATGTTAAGATAATATATTATCAACTTTGACAACATAATATGAAAAAATTTAGATACTACAATATCTCCAGATATAGAAAGCTTAGATATTCAACCAATAATTTTGATAAAAATCCTTACATTGTTTTTTTGCCCGGCTTTATGTCCGATATTGAAGGGAAAAAACCAAATTTTTTTCGTTCATTTGCTAATAAAAACCAAATTGGTTTTTTAGCAATTGAATATTCTGGTCATGGAAAATCCTCAGGAAAATTTATTGAAGGAAACATAAGTTTATGGACTGATGATGCTAAAAAATTAATTAAAAAAATCGTTAAAAAGAACAAATTTTTAATAATTGGTTCTAGTATGGGGGCATGGATAGCACTTAACCAGTTCAAATTTTATAAAAATCAAATTGTAGGTATGTTGGGAATAGGCTCAGCTCCAGAATTTTTAGATAGGTTGATGTGGAAGAAATTTCCAAAAAAGATAAAAAACGAAATAATAAAAAAGGGTATAACAACAATTAATCATGGGGATAAAACAAAATATCAATATCCTATTTCACATCAATTAATTAAAGATGGTAGAAAAAATAAAGTTTTCTCAAAAAAAATATTTAAGAAAATTCAGATCTCTATGTTTCATGGAAAAAAGGATGAGGTAGTTCCAGTTTCTTTTTCAAGAAAAGTATTATCAATTTTTAAAAAAGCTAAAAAAAAATTGGTTATTATTAAAAATGGAGATCACAGTCTCTCAGATACAAAATCTCTTAAAAAAATGAAGAATGAGTTATCAAGAATTATTAAAAATATTTCTTAGTCCTTCTTTGTAAGTAGGATATTTTAATTTAATGAGTAATTTATTTTTCATTTTTTTATTACTCACTTTTTTTGAGTCTTTATAAAATTCTTTAATCATTTTATTTTTAAAATTGGATATTGGCATAGGTTTTAAATTTTTAATTTTTAAAAGTTTTGCAGCAAAATTAGCTACTTCTATGTTCGTTGCTGGCTTGTCATCTGAGGCATTAAGTATTAGAAAACTTTGTCGTGCATAAAACATCTTTTTAATAATTTGTGCTAAATCTTCTATTCTTATTCTTGAAAAATATTTTTTTTCTTTAACATAAATGTTCTTTTTTGATATTTTTTTTAATACGTTACTCTCTTTTGAATAAATTCCTGAGACACGTAGAATATTTATATCAAGCTTGTGTAGGTCTCTAAATTTTATCCATGACTTTTCAACAATTTTTCTACCTAAACCAAATTTAGTATTACCTTTAAGTTTCGAATTTTCATTAACCCATTTTCCGTTATGATTTCCATAAACACTTGTTGCAGATAAATAAATCAGTTTTTTGAATTTTGAATTTTTTAAAAATTTGCCAAAACTTTTTAGAACTAAATCCCTCTTTTTTTGCGGAGGGATAGAGATTAAAACATAATCAGCTTCTGATAAGTTTTTGATTAATTTTTTGTCGTAAAATTTATCTTTGAACTTAAAAGACAAAAACTTTTTTTTACCAAAAGTTTTTAAAGTTGTTTTTTTAGTATTAGTAGCACTAAGAGAAAATTTTTTTTTTGATTTCTCTAAATTGTTTACAAAGTACTTAGCAGTTTGGCCGAATCCAAAAAAAAAGAATTTATCTTTATTCATTATTATGCTGATTTCGACTTAAGTTCTTTTAATGAAATAGGATGATCTAACTTATCTAACATTTCTATAGGGCAAACTTGAATAAAATTCTTCATTTCGTTTTCATAATTATTTAAGATCACTCTTGAAATTTTTGAATTGGTCTCCTTGCTAAATTCTAAAATTAAATCCTTCAAATATTTTTTCCAATAGTCTGTTTCTATGTTTTGCCAAATTACAGATTGAGGATTTACGTAATTTTCAAATTTTTTATTAGGATCATATATAAATGCCATTCCGCCTGTCATACCTGCTGCGAAGTTATCTCCTACATCGCCAAGAATAACCGTTTTTCCTCCGGTCATATATTCGCATCCATTTGATCCACACCCTTCTACTACTGCGATCCCTCCAGAATTTCTAACAGCAAATCTTTCACCAGCTTTACCTGATGCAAAAAGTTTGCCACTTGTAGCTCCATATAAAACTGTGTTTCCTATAATTGCATTTTCATTCGAAATTAAATTACTATTTTTAACTGGTTTAACTATTATTGTTCCACCTGATAACCCTTTTCCAACGTAGTCGTTAGAATCGCCATTAACAATTATTTTAATTCCTTTAGCTAAAAAAGCTCCAAGTGATTGTCCTGCAGAACCATTTAATTTGATAATAACAGTGTTCTCCGCTAAAGCGTTATTGCCAAATTTCTTATAAACATAATGAGATAATCTAGTTCCTACCGCTCTATATGTATTTTCAACATCGTATTCACATTCTATTATTTTATCCTTAACAATTTTATTTTTAATATCTGTCCAAATTTTTTCGTCTAAAGTGTCGGGGACAGCATTAATATCTCTTTTTTCACAATATCTAGTATTTTCACCCGGATCGGTTTTTACTAATAATGGATTTAAATCTAAATCATCTAAATTTGATGAGCCTCTGCTTACTTGTTTAAGGAGATCAGTCCTTCCGATTATTTCATTTAAATTTTTAAATCCTAATGAAGCTAAAATCTCTCTAACTTCTTCTGCAACAAATCTAAAAAAATTGACGACTTTTTCTGGCGTTCCGGTGAATTTTTTCCTTAATTCCTCGTCTTGAGAACAAACTCCTACCGGACAAGTATTAGAGTGACATTGTCTTACCATTATACATCCCATTGCAATTAAAGATGAAGTGCCCATGCCAAATTCCTCTGCCCCCATCATTGCCGCAATAACAACGTCTCTACCTGTTTTAATTCCGCCATCTGTTCTTAAAGTAACTTTGTGTCTTAAGTTATTTAATGTTAAAATCTGATTGGCCTCAGTTAATCCCATCTCCCAGGGAATACCTGCATACTTAACGCTCGTTTGTGGACTGGCGCCAGTTCCTCCTGAATGACCTGAAATGAGAATCACATCTGCTTTAGCTTTAGCCACTCCTGCAGCGATTGTTCCAATTCCAGTTGCAGCGACTAATTTTACACCTATTCGAGCTTTTGGATTTATTTGTTTCAAATCGTAAATTAGCTGGGCTAAATCCTCTATAGAGTAAATATCATGATGTGGTGGCGGTGAGATAAGAGTTACGCCTGGTGTTGAGTGTCTTAATCTAGCTATTTCTTTTGTAACCTTAAATCCTGGTAATTGTCCACCTTCGCCTGGTTTAGCACCTTGAGCTATTTTAATTTCAATTTCATTACAATTATTTAGATAATCAATTGTCACTCCAAATCTTGCTGATGCAACTTGTTTAACTCTTGAATTTGCGCTATCTCCATTTTCTTGAATTTTAAATCTAGCAGAATCTTCACCTCCTTCACCACTGCAGGAGGCACCTTTAACTCTATTCATACCAATAGCTAATGTTTCATGTGCTTCAGCAGACAATGCACCATGAGACATACTCCCGCTACCGAACCTTTTAGTAAGATTTTCTATGGACTCAACTTCTTTAATATCGATTGGATCATTTGATTTTTTAAAATCTAAAAGATCTCTTAAATTAATAGGAGACATGTTATTTATACCGTCAGTATATTTTTTAAATGTTGCGTAAGAACCAATTGTTACTGCGTGTTGTAATGTGTGAATTAGTTTTCCTTGAAACTGGTGGTTTTCACCAGTTTTTCTATACTTATAAATTCCTCCAATTGGTAATATTTGAACATCTTTTTTATATGCTTTCTCGTGAAGTTCTTTAATTTTTTTTTCTATTCCAATTAAACCGATACCAGAAATTCTTGATATCATTCCTGGAAAATAATCTGAAACTAGAGCTCTACTCAGTCCAACTGTTTCAAAGTTACATCCACCTCTATAAGAACTGATTACTGAAATACCCATCTTAGACATAATCTTTAATAATCCATTTTCGATTGATTTTTTAAATCTTTCTACGCATTCATTAAATTTAAATTTACCAAATAAATTTTTTTCAAATCTCTGATGAATACTGTCAATGGTTAAGTACGGATTCACAGTCGTAGCTCCAACCCCTATTAGAACCGCGAAAGAATGGGTATCGAGCGTCTCTGATGTTTCAGCATTTAATGAGCAGTATCCTCTCAACCCAAGATTAACTAGATTAGAATTAATTGCTCCCACTGCCAGAGCCATAGGAATGTTAGCTCTTTTTTCAGAAATATTTTTATCGCTTAAAATTAAAGCTGTGCTTCCTTCTCTTACAGCTATTTCAGTCTCATCTTGTACTCTTTTTAAATTATCTTTTAGAGTTTCCTTAATATTGAATGTGCAATCAATAATTTTAATTTTTTTTGAAAAAATTTTTTTAAATTTTTTAAGTTGAGAATTTGTGAGTATCGGACTATCTAAAACGAAAATATCTTCTTGGGTAAGATTATTGAAATCTAAGATATTGCCTAAATTTCCAAACCTCGTTTTTAAACTCATAACTTTATTTTCTCTCAGAGAGTCAATTGGTGGATTAGTTACTTGACTAAAATTTTGTCTAAAATAATGTGATATCGGTCTAAAATGACTTGATAAAACAGCTGTAGGTGTATCGTCTCCCATAGATCCTGTTGCCTCTTTTCCTTCTTCAACCATTGGATGGAGAATTAATTCTAAATCTTCGACACTGTAACCAGACAAATATTGTCTTCTTCTAAGATCGTTACCTGAATAATTTATTTCTTCATTGGTAACTTTTAATTTTTTATCTAAGTCAATTATTTGACTATTAAATTGTTTGTATTCTTTTGAAACATAATCTTTAATTTCTTTATCTTGAAAAAGTTTTCCTTCTTTGAGATCTACGGCAAT
The DNA here is from genome assembly GCA_902582155.1 of uncultured Pelagibacteraceae bacterium. Classification (GTDB taxonomy): domain Bacteria; phylum Pseudomonadota; class Alphaproteobacteria; order Pelagibacterales; family Pelagibacteraceae; genus Pelagilacustribacter. The sequence goes on along the minus strand of CACHRI010000002.1, from coordinate 71,124 downwards.
TAATTCACCCGGTCCTAGTCTACCTTTTTTTATTATATTATCTTCGGGAATTTTTATCATTCCAGTTTCGGATCCTGCAAAAATTAGTCCATCAGATGTGATTGAATATCTCAGCGGTCTCAATCCATTTCTATCCACGGCTGCTAAAACCCATTTAGCATCTGTTGCACAAATTGCAGCTGGTCCATCCCACGGTTCAATTGTACTGTTTAAGAAATTAAATAATTGTTGGTGATTTTTAGGAACTGTTTTACTTCTTTTTGACCAAGCATCTGGTATCATCATTAATTTAATTAATGGAGCGAGTTTTCCAGAATGAGTTAATAATTCAAATACGTTATCTAATGATGCGGAGTCTGAATTGCCAGGAATAATAACTGGTTTCAAATCTTCAATATTTTTAAAAAGTTTGCTGGTCATGTCCTGTTCATGGATTCTCATCCAATTTACATTTCCTTTAAGAGTATTTATTTCTCCATTATGAGCTAAAGTTCGGAAAGGTTGGGCTAAATCCCAGCTAGGGAAAGTATTTGTTGAATATCTTTGATGAAATATAGCAAATCTTGATTTGAAACTTTTGTCATTTAAATCTTTATAAAAGTCAGCTAAAGACTCGGCTAGAAACATACCTTTATAAACAATTGATCTTGAGCTCATTGAACAGATATAAAAATTTTTTAATTGATTTTCACGAGCATGCTTCTCAATTTTTTTTCGGGCTTCATATAGATCGCGTTCAAGATCGTTAGTTTTTATAATTTCATTTTTTCTGAATAAAACTTGCGCAATTTCTGGCCTGTTAGACTCTGCTGTTGGTCCGAGAACTTTAGGGTTTACAGGAACTTGCCTCCATCCATAAATGTAGTAATTTTGGTTTAGTAATACTTTTTCAATAATTGATCTGCACTTTTCTTGATCTGCATAATCGTTTCGAGGCATAAAAATCATTCCTACACAAATTCTTTTAGTTTCATCATGTGTGTGTCCAGTATCTAAAATTTTTTGAATAAAAAACTCAGGTGATATTTCAAGTTTTATTCCTGCACCATCACCTGATTTTCCGTCAGCATCAACAGCGCCTCTATGCCAAACAGCTTTTAACGCCTCGATACCATACTCAACTACTTTACGACTTTTTTTTCCATTTGTTGTAGCTACTAATCCAACACCACATGCTTCGTGTTCTAAAGATTGATCATAAGCGTGATTTTCAGAAAGTAATTTTTTATTTTCTAAATATTTATTCCTCATGCAGCAAATTCCTCTTTGTTTTTTTTTCTATTTAGAGAAATATATTTGTCCATCTGCTCTGCTGCGTCTCTACCGTCTCTAATTGCCCATACAACTAACGAAGCACCTCTGACGATATCACCTGCAGCAAATACACCTTTAATGTTTGTTTGCATCGTTTTTAAATCAATTTTAATTGTACCCCATTTTGATATTGCTAGATCCTCGCTATTAAATAATTTTGGAATATTTTCAGGATCAAATCCAAGAGATTTAATAACCAAGTCTGCTTTAATTTTGAACTCTCCGTCTGTAACAGGTTCAGGACGTCTTCTTCCTGAAGCATCTGGTTCCCCTAGTTTCATTTTGCTAACCTCGACTTCCTTGACTTTTTTGTCTCCAATAAATGATTTTGGACTTGTTAACCAAACAAAATCAACACCCTCCTCTTCAGCATTTCCAACCTCTCTAGCTGAACCAGGCATATTGGCTTTATCTCTTCGATATAAACATTTAACAGATTTAGCTTTTTGTCTAACGGCAGTTCTTACACAATCCATTGCTGTATCTCCGCCACCAATTACAACAACGTCTTTACCTTCTGCGTTTAAAGTTCCATTATCGAACAATTCCACTTTATCTCCAAGCCCTTTTTTGTTTGAAGCAGTCAAAAAATCCATAGCAGGAAAAATATTTTCTAATTTTGATCCCGGAATATCTATTTCTCTGGCTTTATATACTCCAGTTGCTATTAAAATGGCGTCATGTTCTGATTTAAGTTCTTCCAAAGTTTTGTCTTTTCCTACTTCAAAATTCTGAACAAACTTAATGCCACTTTCTTTTAAAAGTTTAGTTCTTCTCTCAACAACAAATTTTTCTAATTTGAAATTAGGAATTCCGTAAATTAACAAACCACCAGGTCTATCGTAACGGTCGTATATAGTTACCTTATATCCAAATTTTCTCATTTCTTCAGCACACGCTAGACCAGCTGGCCCTGCTCCAATTATGCCAATACTTTCATTCAACTCTTTTGAAATTTTTAAAGGTTTTACCCAACCTTTTTCCCATGCTGTATCGGTGATATATTTTTCAACAGAACCTATTGTAACAGTGCCATGTCCCGATTGTTCGATAACACAGTTTCCCTCGCATAATCTATCTTGCGGGCAAATTCTTCCACAAACTTCGGGCATATTGTTAGTGCTTTGTGATATTTCATATGCCTCTTTCAATCTGCCTTCAGCTGTCAGTTTTAACCAATCAGGAATGTTGTTTTGTAATGGACAATGAATTTGACAAAAAGGTACGCCACATTGAGAGCATCTACTCGACTGCTCTTTGGCTTTATCTGTTATGTACTGATCATAAATTTCATTAAAATCTTTCTTTCTTCTGTCTGTTTGTCTTTTGACAGGTGTTTCTTGATTTACATTAACAAATTTTAACATTTTTTTACTCATAGTTTTGGTGTTCTAACGGATAATATATAAAAATGAAATAATATTTAAGTCAATATTACTTACCTATAATTGTTGATATATAGGCTTTTTGCGGCTTTTTTTATGCATAGCAGCTATGCTGTTTAATTATATCTTTGGAATTCAATCTAAAGTTTATTAGAAATAGTAATGATAGAGATTCTTATTCTTTCACTAGTCCAAGGTATAACTGAGTTTCTTCCTATCAGTTCTTCGTCTCACATTATTTTATTTTCAAAATTTATGAATTTTATAAGTGAGGACCTTATTTTAAATGTAAGTCTGCATATTGGCTCATTCCTAGCAGTAATTGTTTTTTTTAGAAAAGAAATATTAAGCTTCTTTATATACAGAAAAATTTTTATGCTCATTATAATCGCCTCTTTTCCAATTATTTTAAGTGGATATTTGATAGCCGAGTCAGGTATTATTGATGATTTAAGATCGCTCAAAATAATTGGGTGGACAACTGTAACATTTGGGATTTTGCTGTATTTTTCAGATAAAAAGGGAAATGAGAAAAATCTTGAAATTAATTTTGACCTCAAATCAGCTTTAATTATAGGATTCTTACATATTTTTTCTCTCATTCCCGGCGTAAGTCGATCTGGCATAGCTATTACAGCAGCGAGATTTCTTAAATTTGATAGAGTTAATGCTGCTAGGATTTCGTTTTTATTATCCATTCCTACTTTACTAGCTGTATCAGTTTTTGGTGGCTATAAAATTTATGTAACTGAAAGTTTTGCTATTATTAAATTAAATTTCTCGAGTATTATTTTATCGTTTATTTTTTCTTATATAACAATGGTGGCTTTTTTGGGTTACATTAAAAAAGCGAGTTTAGATGTTTTTGTTTTGTATAGGGTAGTTCTTGGAGTAATAATTCTTATATTTGCTTATCAAGGTTAATTACAAAATAAATGTAAGCGATAATATCACTAAAAAAACTATTATAAAAAAAACTATAATTGCATTATTTAAACTCATAAATTTCCTATGGTGCGCCTGCTAGGATTTGAACCCAGAACCTCCTGGTCCGTAGCCAAGCGCTCTATCCAGTTGAGCTACAGGCGCAATAATATACCAATTATCAAATATATTGTTGAAATTAAAGGCTTTTAATTTATAAAGGAAATATGAGTAAATCCGTAGTTATAACTTCGTCTGTAAGAACCGCTGTTGGTTCATTAGGAAAATCTCTCAAAAATATACCTAGTGAGGAATTGGGTTCTGTAGTTATAAAAGAGGCAATTAAGAGGTCAAATATCAATTCTTCTGATGTTGACGAAACAATAATGGGTCAGGTTTTAACAGGAGGAACTGGTCAAAATCCTGCAAGACAGGCAGCTATGAAGTCCGGTATTCCAAAAGAAAAACCAGCTTATATTGTAAATCAAGTATGTGGATCAGGACTGAGATCAATAGCATCAGGATTTCAAAGTATAAAATCAGGAGACTCAAAGATAGTTATCGCTGGTGGTCAAGAGAACATGTCTCTAGCTCCACATGCAATTCATTTAAGAGATGGAAAAAAAAATAGGTGATACTGAATTAGTTGATACGATGATTAAAGATGGGTTGTGGGATGCTTTTCATGGATATCACATGGGAGTTACTGCTGAGAATGTGGCTACTAAATTTCAAGTGACTAGACAAGAACAAGATAAATTTGCTCTTAAGTCACAAGAAAAAGCGTTAAAAGCAATCAAAGAAAATAAGTTTAAAGACGAAATAACTAATTTTAAAATTAAGTCAAAAAAAGCTGAGATAGATTTCAATAAAGATGAACACCCTAGAGATGGCATTAATTTAGAGGGCTTAACTAGACTTAAACCAGTTTTTCAAAAGGATGGTACTGTAACTGCTGGAAATGCTTCTGGAATTAATGACGGAGCGGCTGCAGTAACTTTAATGTCAGATGAAGAAGCAAAAAAAAGAGATTTAAAGAAGTTAGTTACTATTAAATCTTGGGCTAGTTGCGGTGTTGAGCCAGCTCTAATGGGAACAGGACCTATTCCAGCAACAAAAAAAGCTTTAGATTTAGCGGGATGGAAAATTGATGACGTAGACCTTTTCGAGGTAAACGAAGCTTTTGCAGCTCAAAGTATTGCAGTTTTAAAAACTCTAGGAATTCCAGATGAAAAAGTTAACGTTAATGGTGGAGCAATTGCAATAGGTCATCCAATAGGTGCTTCAGGCACTCGAATTCTTGTCACTCTTATTCACGAGATGATTAAACGCGATGTGAAGAGAGGTTTGGCCACATTGTGTATAGGTGGTGGAATGGGTATAGCCATGAGTATAGAACGATAATGGAAATATCAAAACCATATAAAGGCAGAGGAAAACGTAAACTAAGAAAAATGCCGTTTACACCAAAGGGGTATATTTTATACTATGCATTTTTTTGGGTCGTTATAATTTCTATTTATCTAGCTTACAACTAAGATCAAATGCAACTGCCCGTCATTAATCACCCCGATTATGTTGCAAAAATAAATGACGATAATAAATTCCCTATAAAAAAATTCGGTGCCTTAGCGGATCATCTATTAAAAGAGAAAGTTGTAAAAAAATTTTTTATTCCAAAAGAATGTTCTATTGAAACGATGAAAACTTCTCATTCTTTAGAATACATAAATCAGATAAAAAATAAAACTTTGGATATTAAATCACAAAAAAAAATTGGATTTCCTATTAATGATAGTGTTGTAAGAAGATCTTTTGTTGCAACCGGAGGAACAGTGCTTGCAAGTAAATTAGCTTTAGACTCTAAACTTGCTTGCAATACAGCGGGGGGAAGTCACCATGCTACTTTTGACTTTGGAGCTGGGTATTGTGTATTCAACGATGTTGCCGTTGCAGCAAATTATCTAAAAAAAAGAGGGTATGCGAAAAAAATCCTAATTTTAGATTTAGACGTTCATCAAGGAAATGGTAATTCTGAAATATTTAAGAACGATAAAGATGTACTAACTTTTAGTATGCACTGTGCTTCTAATTATCCTGCTAAAAAATCAAAAAGTGATATGGATATCGAGTTAGCGGAAAATACAGAAGATGATGAATACTTAAATATTCTTCATAAAAATTTAAAAGTATTAAATCAAAATAAATACGATTTTATATTTTATGTTGCTGGTGTAGATATTCATTTTGAAGACAGATTGGGGAAACTTAAAATTACAGATGCAGGAGTTAATAAAAGAGATCAAATTGTCATTGAGAACTTTTATCAAAGGAAAACTCCTTTATGTGGAGTCTTAGGTGGAGGATACAATAAGAATTTTGAAAAGCTTATAGAACTTCACTCGATGCTTCATAAAAATTGTTCAGAAATAATTAAATAAGAATTCTTATTTTAAAAAGTATTTTTTAAGTATGATTTTTTGAACCAAATATTCACTTTTAGATATTTGGTCTCTTTTTTTCCAAAAAATGTTCAATATCCACTTCATATCTTTATTGTGCAATTTTTGTTGTCAAAAAATCGAGTAAATTGTGTCAAAAAAGGTTTATAATGAATAAATTGCTTCAATTTTGGCATTTATTAATTTATCAATTTTTAATAAATTCCTATTCAGTTTATAATAAGAATTATGGCTCAAAACATTTCAGTACCTGACATTGGTGACTTTAAAAACGTAGAAGTGATTGAGGTATTGGTTAAACCAGGAGACCAAATCAAGAAAAATGATCCTTTAGTTACTATTGAGAGTGACAAATCCAGCGTAGAAATTCCATCTCCGTCAGCAGGTCAAATCAAAGATTTAAAAGTTAAAGTTGGCGACAAAGTTTCTGAGGGAAGCTTATTAGTAACTTTAGAATCTAAAGATAACTCTAATGTTCAAGTGAAAAAGGAAGAACAAAAAGTTCATAAGGAGATAAATAAAGAAAAACCAAAAAAAAATGGAAATGTTGTTACTACACAATCTTTAAAACAAATAAAAAAAGTCTTTGCTGAACCAGCCTCCAAAGATGATATAGATCCTTTAGAAACAAATGAATGGATTGAGTCTTTAAACTCAGTTATTGAAAACGATGGTGCATCTAGAGCAAGTTATTTATTAAATAAAGTAATTGACCAAGCTTATAAAGCAGGATTAGTACTGCCTGATACTAGAACAACACCTTATATAAACACTATTCCGCCTGAAGCTGAGGTTAAATCTCCAGGAGATCAAAATATTGAAAAAAAAATACGTGCCTATATAAGATGGAATGCCGCTGCAATGGTTGTGAAAGCAAACAAAAAAAGTTCAGAGCTTGGTGGTCATATTGGAACTTTTGCATCAGCTGCAACGCTCTACGATGTAGGAATGAACCATTTTTGGAGAGCAAAAAATAATAAATTTGGTGGTGACCTAGTATATTTTCAAGGACACTCGGCTCCTGGGATGTATGCAAGAGCATTTTTAGAGGGAAGACTAACTGCTAAACAACTAGACGGTTTCAGACAAGAAGTTGGAAAAGATGGATTATCTTCTTATCCTCACCCATGGTTAATGCCAAATTTTTGGCAGTTCCCAACTGTATCTATGGGTCTCGGTCCAATAATGGGTATATATCAAGCGAGATTCTTAAAATATTTGATTAATAGAGGGCTAATCAAAGATGAAGGGAGGAAGATTTGGGTTTTTCTAGGAGATGGAGAAATGGATGAACCAGAGTCATTAGGTGCAATTGGTCTTGCGGCTAGAGAAAAATTGGACAATTTAATATTTGTAATTAATTGTAATTTACAAAGACTTGACGGTCCTGTTAGAGGAAACGGTAAAATTATTCAAGAGCTTGAGGGTAGTTTTAGAGGAACAGGATGGAACGTGATTAAAGTAATTTGGGGCTCTTATTGGGATCAACTTTTAGCAAAAGACAAGAGTGGGCTTTTAATAAAAAGAATGAACGAGTGTGTAGATGGTGAGTATCAAGCTTTCAAGGCAAAAGGAGGGAATTATGTTAGGGAAAAATTTTTTGGTAAATACTCAGAGTTAAAAGAATTAGTGTCTACTTTAACAGATAAAGATATATGGAAATTAAATAGAGGTGGTCACGATCCACATAAAGTTTATGCCGCGTACGATGCAGCTATGAAAAATAAAGGCTCGCCGACAGTTATTATTGCAAAAACAATTAAAGGATACGGAATGGGTAAATCCGGTGAAAGTATAAATACCACTCATCAACAGAAAAAAATGGATGAGGGAGATTTGTTATATTATAGAGATAGATTTGGTGTTCCACTAACTGACAAGCAAGTCAAAAATATCGAGTATTATAGACCGGACGAAAATTCAGAAGAAATTAAATACCTTAAAGATCGTAGAATAAAATTAGGTGGATTTATCCCAGAGCGTACGTCTTTTGCGAAAGCAATTAAAACTCCTCCAAAAGATATTTTTGATAGTTTTATGAAGTCGACAGGTGAAAAAGAAATGTCTACTACCATGGCCTTAGTAAGAATGCTTACTGCTCTATTAAGAGATAAAAATGTATCGCCAAGATTAGTTCCAATAATTCCAGATGAAGCTAGAACATTTGGTATGGAAGGTTTTTTTCAAAAGATAGGAATTTACGCTCATGAAGGACAAAAATATGAGCCGGTCGACTCTGAACAACTTAGTTCATATCGTGAAGATAAGAGTGGACAGGTTTTAGAGGAAGGAATAACAGAATCAGGGGCGATGTCATCTTGGATTGCTGCAGGAACAGCATACACCAATCATGATATAGAGATGATACCTATATATATATTTTATTCTATGTTTGGATTTCAGAGAGTTGGTGATTTGGCCTGGGCTGCAGGAGACTCTCAAGCTAGAGGTTTTTTAATTGGTGCTACGGCTGGAAGAACAACTTTAGCTGGGGAAGGATTGCAACACCAAGACGGTCACAGTCATCTTATGGCCTCTAATATTCCAAATTGTGTAAGTTACGATCCAACTTTCGCATACGAGATGGCAGTAATCTTAAGGGATGGAATGAAAAGAATGCATGAGAAAAAAGAGAATATTTTTTACTATATTACAGCAATGAATGAGAACTATCCTCATCCTGCTAAACCTAAAGACTCTGACGAGGGTATTTTAAAGGGCATGTATTTGCTTAAAGAGACAAGAAATAAAGGAAAGACTAGAGTCCAACTTCTAGGCTCTGGTACAATCCTGCGTGAGGTAATGGGTGCTGCTGAAATTCTTTCTAAAGAATATGGAATTGACTCTGATATTTGGAGTGTCACAAGTTTCAATGAGCTCAGAAAAGACGGGATGGAAACTGAAAGATGGAACTTATTAAATCCCGATGGAAAAAAGAAGAAATCTTACGTTGAAAAATGTTTAGAAAAACGAGAAGGCCCTGTGTTTGCAGCTTCTGATTATATTAGATCATTTTCAGATCAGCTTAGACCATATGTAAATAAACCTTTTTACTCTTTCGGAACTGATGGATATGGAAGAAGTGATACAAGAAAAAATCTGAGAAAGTTTTTTGAAGTTGATAAAGAACATATTGTTGCTTACACTCTGAGTGCATTAGCAAAAGAACAATTAATTGCATCAAAGCATGCAGAAAAAGCGATTAAAAAATACAAAATAAATAAAGAAAAAGTGTTTCCAACGAAATTATAAAATGTCCTCTAAAGATATCTTAGTTCCAAACATAGGTGATTTTAAAGATGTTGAAGTCATTGAGGTTCTGGTTAAAACTGGACAAAAAATTAAAAAAAATGATTCTTTAATTACAATCGAAAGTGACAAATCAAGCGTTGAAGTACCTTCTACATCAGATGGAGTTATAGAGAAAATTAATATTAAAATAGGTGATAAAGTAAGCGAAGGTGATCTTATACTTACTGTTAGTGAAGAGTCAAAAACAAATGAAAAAATAAAACCATTACAAGAAAGAAAAACTAAAAAAGTTAAATCAAAAACGCCGGATCCTGCACCTTCGCCTGTTGTTCAATCTACAACTGGTGTAAAATTAGCTAGCCCTAAGGTCAGAAAATTTGCAAGGGAACTTGGAGCAAATGTAACGCAAATACAAGGTTCACAAAGATCAGGAAGAGTTACAGAAGATGATGTAAAGAAATTCGTTAAATCTCAAGTTTCTGTCAATCAAGGTAAAGTCGAACCAAAAAAATATAAAGATGAATATTCGCATGAAGAATTTGGAGAAATTGAGGTTAAAGATATGCCAAGGGTAAAAAAACTTTCAGGGCCACAATTAGTTAGGTCGTGGACTGAAATACCACATGTAACTCAACATGATGAAATTGATATTACAGAAATGGAGCAATTTAGAACATCACTAATTGATCATTACACTGGAGAAAAAATTTCTGTAACACCTTTAGCTTTTATAACTAGGGCAGTTGTAAATGCTTTAAAAGATTTTCCTAATTTTAATTGTTCTATTGATCCTGAAAAAAATAAAATAGTTTATAAAAAATATTATCATGTAGGTTTTGCAGTAGATACGCCACACGGGCTGATGGTTCCAAAATTAAGAGATGTTGACCAAATGAATATAAAAGAAATTGGAGATGAGTTAAGAAGAGTAAGTAGAGAGTGTAGAGATCTAAAAATAAATAAAAAAGAATTTTTCGGCGGGTCGATGACTATTTCTAGTTTAGGAGGGATTGGCGGAACTTTTTTCACGCCTATAATTAATCCACCTGAGGTAGCTATTTTGGGAGTTGGAAAAAGTTTTGATAGGTTGGTTAAGATAAAAGGTCAAATAGTTTCAAGAAAAATTTTGCCAATTTCATTATCTTATGATCATAGAATTATAGATGGTGCAGAGGGTGTAAGATTTTGTGTTCATTTAAATAAAAGTCTCGGTAAAGACTTTGCTTTCAAGCTTGCCGTTTAATTTAAATTACAATAATAAAGAGCATGAATAAAAAATTCATCGCTTTAACTTGTGCTATCACTTGCTCTTTTTTGTGGGGTACAGCTTTTATAGCACAAGATACTGGGATGGATTATATAGGACCTTGGACTTTCTCAGCTGCAAGATTGCTTTTGGGGTTTTTTGCTTTATTGCCATTTTTTTTTATTTTTGAATTCAAAAAAATAAAAGCAATCAAATCAAATTTAAAAATAATCATTTTTAATATGCTTTTGTTAGGATTTTTTTTAGCAGGAGGAAATATATTCCAACAAATTTCTCTAATATATACAGACGTAGCTAACTCAGCGGTATTTACTGTTTTGTATGTAGTGATTGTTCCAGTATTAGCTTATTTTCTTTTTTCTAAAAAAATACATAAATCTGTTTGGCCTGCTGTAATTATGTGTTTATTAGGAGGTTTACTTTTAAGCGAATTAAATAACTATAGAGTGAGACTTGGAGATTCTCTCGTTGTAATTGGAGCTTTTTTTTGGGCGCTTCATATTGTCTACGTATCAAAATTTTTAAAAATATTTAATTACCCAATAACTATTGCTACGTTTCAATGTTTAGTCGCTGCAATGTTTTCAGCTGTGCCTGCAGTTTCGATTGAATTCATTTCCTTAAAACTTTTATCTTTGGAAGCTGGTGAACTTATATACGCTGGAGTACTATCAAGTGGCTTAGCATTTTTACTTCAAATTATCGCGCTACAACACTTATCGCCTGCACCTGCCGCAATAATTTTCTCTTTAGAAGGAGTTTTTGCATCTGTCGCGGCTTGGATTTTACTAGATCAATATCTAAACGAGTTTAAAGTCTTAGGGATTATAATAATATTGTCCGCAGTTATTTTCTCTCAACTTGCTCCAATCTATGGTAAAAAAATATATGGACGAAACTAAAAAAGGTTTTATGCAAAATATTGGCGATCTATCTTTTAAAAAGATAGATGAAACTAATTTTGAATTTAGTATTAAAGTGGAAGAAAAATTTCTTAATACAGGCAAAATCGCCCATGGGGGTTTTATTGCAACTATAGCTGACACTGGTATGGGAAATGCTGCTCATATAGCAGCTGGAAACAAAAGATCGGTAACAATAAATCTAGATATAAAGTTTATCTCAGCAAGTAAGCAGGGTGACACACTTACAGGAAAAGTCGAAGTACTTAAAAGAACAAAATCTTTAGTTTTTATTAACTGTAAGATATTAAATTCTAACGATATAGTTGCTACTGCATCTGGAACTTGGAAAATTCTTAATAGTTAATTTTTTTTTGATCTTATTTTTATGATACCACAGTCCTTACATTTAACTGTTTCGGTTGAGCCTGCTGCACCGAAACCATATTTGGTATCAATAATGTCGTATCTATGAATTCCAATATAGCAGAACCATCTGTAAATCTGCTTTAACATAATTGCTCACTCTAGTTTTCTCCTGTAATTATTATACCCAAAAATTAATAATAACAAAAATGAAAACGGGTAAACTATTGCTTTATTTGGTCTATCAGGGTTTTCAATTTTAAAATTACTTATGATATCACCCATTTGCATTCCTGATTTTTTAGCCTCACCCTTCCAATTTAATTTATCTATTGTTAGTTGATCGTTCTGTTGAGATAAAGTTATTCCATATTCTTCTAAATTGAATTCTTTTTCAAATTTTTCTCTGTCAATTACAAATAGTTTATATCTTTCTCCGTATTCAGTGACTCTAGTTACCTTAATATGAACTTCTTTTGCTGGGTCAAAAGAAAGATTTTGAATATTTTCGGCTATAAGTTTCTGCTCATTAAACTTTGGATAAAATTTACCTAAAACATAATCTGGGGCCAAAAAAGATAGCGATATAATTAAAAAGGCTATAATTTCATACCACTTTAATTTGTTAATAAACCATTGCTGTGTTGCAGCAGTAAAAACTAAAATTCCAATTAAAGATGTAACTATTACTATTAATGCTTGCCAAATATTATCTACGCCGATTAGTAAAAGTTCGTGATTGAATAAAAAAACTATAGGTAAAATACCTGTTCTTAAACTGTACCAAATAGCTTGTAGGCCAGTTCTGAGAGGATCACCTCCAGAAATTGCAGCTGCTGCATACGATGCCAAACCAACCGGTGGCGTTACATCAGCCATTAAACCGAAATAAAATACAAACAAGTGAACAGCGATTAGTGGAAAGATATAACCGGATGCATTTCCAACATCGACAAGAACAGTTGCCATAAGAGATGCTACAACAACATAATTCGCAGTTGTCGGGAGACCCATACCAAGCAACAAACAAAGTATAATAGTAAGTAAAATTAGGATGATTACATTGTCTCTAGCTATTGTTTCTATAACTATAATTAAATTAGTACTTAGTCCCGTTGAACCAACAGCGCCCACAATTATACCTGCTGTTGCAATCGCAATACCAACTCCAACCATATTAATTGCACCCTTTTGAAGTCCAACAATTGTTTGATTATACCAGTCAGTTAAACCAGTTTTAAAGTCTGGATTTTTAATTATGCGATTTACTAAATTTACTAAGATCAAAGATAAAGTTGCATAAAAAATTGAAAATCCCGCTGTGTATCTCATATAAACAAGTAAAAAAATTAGGACAAAAATTGGTATTAAAAAATGTAAGCCAGAAAGAAAAGTTTTCTTTAAATGAGGAACGTCTGCATCATCCATTCCTCTAAGACCTAATTTTAATGCCTCCAAATGAGAAATATAAAACAGGGCAATATATGAAATTACTGCAGGTAAGAAAGCGTGTTTAACTACTTCAAAATAAGTGACACCGATAAAACTTGCCATAACAAAAGCAGCAGCACCCATTACAGGTGGCATTATTTGGCCATTCACTGAGGATGAGACTTCTATTGCTCCAGCTTTCTCTTGTGAGAAACCAGTTTTTTTCATAATTGGAATTGTAAATGTTCCAGTCGTAACGGTGTTTGCAATCGAAGATCCAGAAATCATTCCTGTCATTCCCGAACCAAGAATCGCAGCTTTAGCTGGACCTCCTCGCATTTTACCAACCATTGCAAAAGCTAAATCTAAAAAATATTTTCCACCACCAGCGGTTTCTAATAATGCTCCAAATAAAACGAACAAAAAGATAAAATCAACTGAAACACCAATTGGAATTCCGAATATCGCCTCTTGGTCAAACCATTGAAAACCTACTAATCTTTTTAGAGAAAGACCACCATGAGAAATAATATCTGGCGCATATTTTCCAAAATATGAAAATAGCAGAAAACAAATCGCAATAATAACCAAAGGCAAGCCTATAGCTCTTCTTGTTGCTTCTAATAATATTAAAATACCAAAAGTACCAATAATTAATTCAACTGGAACTTTAAAGCCAAAAAATTCTTTAACTAATAAAATCCCTCCCCTATTAACTAAATCGTCGTAGAAAAAATAGATATAAAGACAACAAAAAGCTGCAACTAAACTAATTAGAATATCTAAAAAGGAAATTTTTTTTCCTCTTACTATTGGAAATATAAGAAATGTTAGTGTAAGCGCAAATCCTAAGTGAATTGCTCTAGCTGGCAAACCCTTGAACATGCCAAAATTAAACCAAAACGGAAATGGAGAAGCGTACCAAAGTTGAAACAACGTCCAAATTATAGCTATTCCCATGACAATCTTTAAATGTAAACCGGATAAATTTTTAGTCGGAGAGATATCTTCAGAAATTTTTCGTTTAATACTGTCTTTTATATTTTGACTCATTAATGAGAAGATACAATATTATAAAAAAAAAGGCCCAAAAAATATTGGGCCTTTTTATTTTAATTATGAAGAAAGATTACATTAATCCAGCTTCTTTATAATACTTAATCGCTCCTGGGTGTAATGGAGCTGATAAACCATCAGCTATCATATTTTTCTTTTCAAGAGGTCCAAAAGCAGGATGTTGAGCTCTGAAATCATCAAAGTTTTCCATTACTGCTTTTACAACTAAGTATACTAATTCTTCAGAAACATTAGCACTTGTTACAACTGTAGCTTTTACACCAAATGTTGTAGCATCTTTTTTCTGATTTGAGTAAGTCCCTGCAGGAATTACTGCTTTAGCATAATAGTCAGCTCCGTCAATTAAACCTTGAACTGGTGCTCCAGTTAAATTAATTGGGCTAGCTTTTGCTTTACAAGTTGCTGCTTGCTCCATAGCACCATTAGGAAATCCTACAGAATATCCGAATGCATCTATTTTACCGTCGCAAAGAGCTTTTACTTGCTCAGATGAAGTAAGTTCAGTAGTTGCTTTAAACATACTCATATCTGCTCCCATAGCTTTCATTAGCTCTTCCATAGTTCCTCTTTGACCAGAACCTGGATTACCAATGTTTACTGTTTTTCCTTTTAAGCCTTTAAAATCTTTTATTTTAGATTTTTTACTTGCCCAAATTTGGAAAGGTTCGTTGTGAACTGAAAATACAGCTCTTAAATCACCGAACTGTTTTCCTTCCCATTTGCTTGAACCGTTGTAAGCATGGAACTGCCAGTCTGACTGAGCAACACCAAATTGAAACTCACCATCTTTAATTTGTCCTATGTTATAGTTAGAACCACCTGTTGAAGGCGCAGTACATCTGTAAGCTTTAGCTGTACCTTTTTTTCTACCGTGCTCAGCACTTATTGCTGACTTGTGTAACATTTTACAAATGGCGTTACCAGTTTGGAAATATACTCCAGTTGGTCCACCAGTACCTATAGTAAAGAATTCTGCTGATTTAGCGATTGGACTCGCAAAAGCGAACATCACTAAAAACGCTGAAATCAATGACATTAGTTTTTTCATATGTACCCCCGTTTGTTAATAGCCATAATTTAACTATGGATAAAGGTTGAGGTCAAAGAGAATCTTTATAAATTTTTAGCCCAATTTGATAATTTTTGTACACCTTCGACTACATTTGGTGCGTACTTCTCAATTATTTTATCACTTAACAATTTTCCATTAATATCTGCTTTCAAAAATTCATTTCCATCAAAATCTATATAACATAACCTTGTAAGTAATCTTTTCGGGTTAAAACCAAAATCTGAAGCTGGGAGCATTGCAACACCTGTTTCTTCTAAAACAGTTTCACAGAGATGAGACGAATTTTTAAATTTTTTATTTAAGAATTCTGGCATTAAATAAAATGCTCCTTGTGGTTGGTTAATTAATACTTTGTTGGATTTTAAATTATTATAAACATAATTTCCAACCGATCTTAGAATATTTAATGTTTTTGCTTTGTAATCTGTAAAGTCTCCATCATAAGCTTGAACAGCAGCGTATTGGGCCGGAGTATTTACTGTTGAGTAAGACTCACTTGCTAATGTTACAATTGTTTTTAAAAATTTTGAAAGTTTTTTTGGTACAGCAAAAAATCCTACTCTCCAACCTCCCGCTCCGCACCATTTACTTAATCCTCCACTGATAAAAGTACCCTCTGAATAATATTTTGAAATAGATTCGTATTTATTACAAAATGTTAAGTCAGTATAAATTTCATCTGAAAGAACTAATAAATTATATTTTTTGGCAATAATTGCAAGTTCTCTTAAATTATTACATGTTGTGCCTGAAGGATTGTTTGGAGAATTTAAAATAAATATTAAATTTTTTTTATTTAAAGATTTAATTTTCTTTTCAAGTTGAGAAGCTGTTGGAAACCAATTATTTTCTCTTGTTGTTTGTATCCAATGTACTTTATTTCTTCCAATTATTGCCTGAGGTTCATACGATACCCAGCTAGGAGCTGACAAAATTATCTCACCATTAAAAGCAACGTGCATTAATAACATTGCCTCTTTTGATCCTGGTGTTATTAGAATATTTTCTGCAGGATATGAAATTCCTGTTTTTTTTAATAAATATTTAGAGATTGAATTTCTAAGTTCTACAAGTCCCTGGATTGGTAAATACTCTTTCCTATGGGCATTTTCTTTTAATTTTGTGACAATGCTATTTGGAACCGGAAAAGGTGATTGGCCAAAACCAAAGCTGTAGACCTTTTTTCCTTTTGCAATCAATTCTTTGGACTTTTCATTAATTACTAAAGTTGAAGATGGTTTTAGTTTTAATATGTTTTTTTTAGTAAAATCCGTCATATAAGCTTTTTAATAAAAGCTATTTTTAACCATACGGGGACTCTATGATTTAAGTCAATTAAAAGTTTAAAAAACTAGAACATTTGACAAATTGATTCGGTCATGTTTTAATCTTACTTTGTTCTCAGAGGCGATCTATATATAGTATTATAAAAATATTCAGACACAAAAATGGAAAACTCATCAAATAAAATTATCGCTTTATTAGGTCCAACAAATACTGGAAAAACATTTGTAGCAATTGAACAAATGTTAAAATTTAAAAGTGGTATATTTGGTTTTCCATTAAGATTACTGGCAAGAGAAGTTTATGATAAATGCGTATCAAAAGTTGGCCCTGAAAATGTGGCCCTGATTACCGGTGAAGAAAAAATTATACCTAGCACTGCTCATTATTTTATATGCACTGTAGAGTCTATGCCCAAAGATAAGAATGTAGACTTTGTGGCAATTGATGAAATTCAAATGTGTGCTGATAGAGAGCGAGGCCATATATTTACCGACAGATTAATGAATTTTAGAGGAAATAAGCTAACTATGTTTCTTGGATCGCAAGTTATGAAGAGTGTAATTAACGATTTAATAGATGATGTGGAGTTTGAAAATAAAGAGAGATTTTCAAAACTTACTTATAGCGGATTTAAAAAAGTTTCAAGATTAGAAAGAAAAACAGCTATAATTGCTTTTTCGATTGAGGATGTTTACGCTATAGCAGAATTAATACGACGTCAAAAAGGTGGGGCAGCTGTAATAATGGGATCGCTAAGTCCGAAAACCCGAAATTCTCAAGTAGAATTGTACCAATCTGGTGATGTTGATTATTTAGTTGCAACTGATGCAATAGGAATGGGACTGAATATGGATATCAATGAAATTTACTTTTCTAATTTAAAAAAATTTGATGGAAAGAAAACTAGAAGACTTAACTTGGTCGAAATATCTCAAATAGCTGGAAGAGCAGGAAGATATAAAAATGATGGTTTTTTTGGCACTACAGGTGATTGTGAAGTTTTGAATTCTGATGAAATTGAAAATATTGAAAATCACAATCTTCCTGAAACCAAAATGATATATTGGAGAAATTCAAATTTAAATTTTACTAATCCAGAACAGCTTATAAATTCTTTAGAAAAACGACCTAATAATCCCTCTTTAATAAGAGCTCAAGACTCAATTGATGAAAGTGTTTTAAGGCACTTTTTAAAACTTGGGAGTAATAACAACCTGTATGTTAAAAATTTAGAATTACTGTGGGAGTGTTGTCAAATACCTGATTTTGAGAAAAAAGCCTACGGTCAACATATCAATATTATTGATAAAGTTTTTAAATATCTTTCAACAAGAAAAAAGATGATACCTAATGATTATATGAAAGAACAACTTAAGGGCTTAGAGAAAGAACATGGAAATATTGATGTTTTATCTCATAGAATTTCAAACGTTAGAACTTGGTCTTATGTTTCTAATAAGAAAAACTGGGTAGAAAATTCTGACTACTGGGTGCAGCTTACAAAAGGAATTGAAGATAAGTTATCTGATAAATTGCACCAAGAATTAACTAACAGCTTCATAGATAAAAAAATTAGTATTTTATCCAGAAGTCTTAAGCAAGATTTAGTCCTTGATACTAAAATTGACGAAAATGATAAAATATTAATTAACGGGCAATATGTTGGAGAACTTAAGGGTCTAAAGTTTTTAATAGCTCACACATCCAAAACTTTGGATACAGATATAAAATCTATTAAAAAAGCTGCTAGAAAAGGCGTTGAAGAGGAATTGGAAAAAAGAGTTAATAAAATAATCGAAGATCAAAAAATTGAACTAAATGAAGATTGTAAAATTATTTGGAATAATAATGTTATTGCTAGACTTAAAAAAGGTAATAATTATCTAAATCCTGAAATTGATATATTGGCTGACGATGCTCTAAATGATAGCTCAAAAGTTAGGCTGGGGTCTTTCTTAAAAAATTGGGTTGACCTTCATGTTAAAGAAGTTCTTGAAGATTTATTAAATTTAAATAGAGAAAATGTAGATAATAAGTATATTCGTGCACTTATGTTTCAACTTTTTGAAAATAACGGTGTAATTAAAAGAGAGGATGTTAATGATATTATAAAATCAATTAAAACTGATGAGAGAAAGAAAGTTTGGGAGTTAGGTATTAAAATTGGAAGATACCACATATATCTTCCAAAAATGCTAAAGCCTAAAGCTGTTACTCTTCGAATATCTTTATGGAGATTATTTTATCAACTTGCTTCAAATCAAAGTATTCCTCGATCAGGATTAAATTACCTAATTGATAAAAAATATAACAAAAACTTCCTCTTACTGTGCGGATTTGAGAAGTTTAAAAATCATTATGTTCGTATAGACATTTTAGAAAAGTTGTTTATTAGAATTTTAAACAAAACGGAAAAAAGAAAGTTTAAAATAGACTCAGATATGATTAATTTACTTGGTTGCAATAAAGAAGATTTTTATAGTTTAATGTTAAGTATGAATTATAAAAAAACTAAGGAAACTGATACTTATTATTACACTGGGGAAAGTAAAAAAAGAAATAAGTTTATTAATATGAATAAAAGTGAAAATCCTTTTAAAAAACTTTTAAATTTAAACCTAAAATAGAATGAGTAAATTTGAAAAAAAAGAAATAATTGGTATATCAGCTTTACTTATCCATGCTGCTAAGATTGACGAAATTTATTCGGAAAAAGAAAAAAAAATTATTTTTAATTTTATAAAAAATAATATTGAAGAAGTGTCTGACTCTGAAAAAATATTATCAGAGGCAGAAAATCTTGAGTCAAACTCGAACCAGTTACTAAATTATACTAAAATAATTAAAGATAGTTCTCTAGAGACAAAAAGTAAGATCATTGAGGAATTGTGGAAAATACTTATATCAGATAATACTGTCGACATTTACGAGTCGAATTTAATGAGAAGAATTTGTGGACTGATATATTTCTCTGATAAAGAGTCTGGTGAAATAAAAATGAGATTAATTAAAACAAAATGACTTATATAGTAAAAGACGAATGTATAAAATGCAAACTTACTGATTGCGTAGAGGTATGTCCGGTTGATTGTTTTTACGAAGGAGAAAACATGCTAGCTATAAATCCTGATGAATGTATTGATTGTGGGGTTTGTGAACCAGAATGTCCAATAGGAGCAATAGTACCAGACACAGCAACTATAGAAAATAAAGATAAATGGTTGTTGCTAAATAAAAAGTTTTCTGCAATATGGCCTAATATTAATAAAAAAAAAGATCCTATGCCAGAACATAAAAAATACGAGAAAGTTAAAAATAAGCTAAAAGATCACTTTTCTGAAAAACCATTTAAATAACTATGCCAAAAAAGAAAAAAATAAAAAAACAAAAAAAAGTAAAAAAAACAAAAAAACTTAAAAAAATTCTTGATAAAAAATCTAAAGTAGAGGTTGCCGTAAAAAGGCAAACAAATCTAAGTCAAGATGAAAAGCCAGAAATTAAGAAGATAAAAAAGCAAGCTACAGAAAAAAGAGAGTATAATGTTAAGGATTTCGTAGTTTACCCAAAACACGGAGTAGGAAAAATAACTGCAATTGAAAAAGCTAATATTGGACAAATTGAAATTCAATTTTACAAAATTTTTATAGAGAAAGAAAAACTAACTTTGACAGTGCCGATCAATCAACAGTCCAATTTAAGACCAATTTCATCTATCAATCAAATAAACAAATGTGTATCGATTTTAAAAACTAAACCCAAAATCAAAAGAACTATGTGGAGTAGAAGAGCCCAGGAATATGATCAGAAAATTAATTCCGGTAAAATTTACGAATTAGCTGAAGTTGTAAAAGATCTTAATAAGAATACAGATATCATTGCAGATCAATCTTATTCCGAAAGACAGTTGTTTGAAAAGGCTTATGATAGATTAAAATCAGAATTTGAAGCAGTTCTTAAAACAGGTCCAGAGGAAGTTCAAAAGAAAATGGACAAAGCATTAGGAAGAAATAAAAATTTATTAGAGGGCTGATAATTAAAACGCCCTTTTTAAAGTTTTAAAAAGGGCGTTTAATTAAAAGAATTTAGAAGGTAACTATCTTCTTCTTCTTCTTCTTTTTGCTTTTTTAGCTTTTTTCTTTTTAGCTTTTTTTCTTCTTTTAGCCATCTTATCTCCCTGTTTATAAACAAATCTTTATGATTCGTTTTGTTAATTAATCTTTAAGTTTTTTTTCTTTGATGTCAAACACAAAGTAAAGTGTAATTTTTTTGAAATTTAAAATTTTTTAATTAAATTTATAAAATTAATTAAAGTTTAAATAATTAAGCAATATCAATGTTTTTTTCATATAATTTAAATAAAATAAATTTATATTAATAAAGATTATCTATTTCTTGTTTATAATTTTTTAAAATTTCTTTTCTTTTTAACTTTAATGTTGGTGTTAACATTCTATTTGAAATTGTAAATTCTTCCGTAATTAACTTAAATTTTTTAATTTTTTCAATTAATGAAAGATTTTTATTCGTATGTTCAATAAATTTTTTAATATCTTCTTCGTTTGATAACGAATCAGTTACAATAATTGCAACTAAATAGTTTTTTTTGTCGCCGTAAACAAAACTTTGTTTAATATATTCATTTAAACATAATATATTTTCGATTTTTGTTGGAGAGATATTATCCCCACCTAAATTTACAATTAATTCTTTTTTTCTATCTGTAATTTTTAAGTTTCCATCTTTATCAAATTGCCCTATATCCCCTGTATGTAGCCAACCATCTTTAATTATTTCATCAGTTTCCTTTTTTTTATTCCAATAACCAATCATTACATTTTCACCTTTAATCAAAATTTCTCCATCTTTTTCAATTTTTACTTTATTTGTTCTGAAGGGTGGTCCTACTGTATCAACTTTGATATTTTGTGTTAAATTGCAACTAACTACGGGTGAAGCCTCAGTTAAACCATAACCCTGTAAAGTAGGTAAACCTATAGAGTTTAAAAATTCTCCAATTTTCTGATCAAGAGCTCCACCCCCCGAAACAAAGGCTTGTAATTGACCGCCAAATTGTTTTTTAACTTTTTTCCTTACTAAAATATCACATAAGATATTAATTAATTTTTCTCTTAAACTCAGTTTTTCTTTTTTAAGAATTTTCGTGCCCAGAAAAATTGTATTATCAATTAACTTTTTTTTTAAACCTTTTTGCCTAGAAAAATTAGATAAAATTTTATTATATAAATTTTGATAAAATCTAGGTACGGCTGTCATAATAGTTGGTTTAGCGATTGTCATATTTGATAAAAGTTTTTCTAAACTTTCTGCATAAAATATTTTTGCTCCTAATAATATTTGGACATACTGGACAGTGTGTTCATACGAATGTGATAATGGTAGCCAAGTTAAAAATATAGGGTCTTTTAATTTTATGAGCGGTTGTAATAAATCAAAGGCTCCCTCACAATTTGACAAAATTCCTCCATGGCTTAAAATTACTCCCTTCGGGTTTCCTGAGGTTCCTGATGTGTAAATTATACAAGCTGGATGGCTTCTGGTTAAATTATTGTTAATTATTTTTTCTGATTTTCTGTTTTTAAAAATTTCATTTATGGTTAAACTTTCAGCTTCTATCTCCTCAAAAGAAATTATCTTTTTAACTTCTGAATTCAAAAAATCTTTTATTTTTGCAAATTGTTGGTTGTTCGAGACAATTATAACTGATGGCTTACAGTCATTTAAAATATATTTATAATCTTCAGATGAATAAGTAGTAAAAATGGGAACTGAAATACCGCCTGCATTCATCACTGCTAAATCGGCCATAAGCCAATATGGTCTGTTCTCTGATAAAATTAAACACCTATCACCATCTTCAATTAAAGACTTTATCTCATGAGTTAGTTTAAATATTCTCTCAGTAATATCTTTCCAGTTATAATCAAGTTTACCTGGCTTTAACCATTTTAAAAAAAGCTTATTAGAGTTTACTTCTTTGAATTTCTTAAAATATAATTCTACAAGACTATTTAATTTATTTATTTCCATAACTTGGTGGGCGAAGAGAGACTCGAACTCTCAAGGTATTGCTACCACCGGATTTTGAGTCCGGCGCGTCTACCAGTTCCACCATTCGCCCTAGTATAACTATATTATGAAATATTACTTTAAATAAACAGTTTATTTAAGATTTTTGTTAATATTTGGATTTCTATAAAGTTCGAAAAATGTAGACACAAACTTGCATAAATCAATTTGATTTTCAGAAAATACTCTTCCAAGATCTTTCAATTTAGACTTATATGTTTTTCCGATTGTATAAAGCTGACGTTTATCTTTATGTATCATGCCAGTCTTTTCTGAAATTCTAAGTTTTCTAATTACTGTCGCTCTTGGAATACCTGTAATTTCAGAAATTGATGAAGCATTCATTCCAAGAATATCTTCCTTTGATAATATTATTAATTTTGCCCATTCAACAAAATTCTCTTCGCCAAAATCATTTGTATTAGTTTTTTTAGTTATCGGATTATCTTTATATTTTTCTTTTAATCTAACAATATTGTTAGCAAATATTGTTCCTGCAACAATAAAAGTTTCTAAATCTCCATGAAATTTTCTTTGTCTTATTAAAAAAGGAATTTTAAATCTAAAGAAAAATCTCCAGACTAAAGTAAAGTTTTCTCTAGTAAATTCTTCTATACTTTTCGCTTCTACAGGAGAACCGAACCAATCCTGTGTGGC
The DNA here is from genome assembly GCA_902582155.1 of uncultured Pelagibacteraceae bacterium. Taxonomy (GTDB): domain Bacteria; phylum Pseudomonadota; class Alphaproteobacteria; order Pelagibacterales; family Pelagibacteraceae; genus Pelagilacustribacter. The sequence goes on along the minus strand of CACHRI010000002.1, from coordinate 47,641 downwards.
TAGGTATTTAGAACAGACATGTAGAAATTGTGATAGTGTTTTTATAGAATGTTTTGGTCTTTGGTGAACAAAAGTTAAAGGTTGTAAAATAATTTTTTTTCCTTTACGAATAATTATTTTCTCTGAATTCAACTCATTTATTTTTCTTCGCACTGTCTCTTTTGCAATCATAAGATCATCAGAAATTTCAATTAAATTAATCTTTTCAATTTCAAATTCTTCTTTGGTATAGAATTGTTCTTCTGAGTGAATGATCAATATATCTGCATAATGTCGGAAGGACTTTTGGACTAGATAAATTAAAATAAGGTATTTATCCATATCCATAAATGTTTGATATGCATTATAATTCCACGTAGTAGAAAATTTGAACCAATGATCACTTATTCGTCCAAAATTAGCTGATAATATTGAATGAACTTCTTGTTTGCTAATAAATTCTTCTTTAAATTCGCTCTGTTTTTTTTTAAAATCTACTTTCGTTAGATTGTTCAAATTTTTTATTTCTTTTTTTTCTGACATGCTTATAAGAGTGATTAATGTTAGAGAAATTATATGACAAGTGTTTAAATTTAGCTAGACATAAATTTGCTAAGCCAATCCTTGGTTTTGTCTCTTTTATCGAAAGTTCATTTTTTCCTATTCCACCTGATGTAATGATTGTGCCAATGGTACTTGCAAAAAAAGAAGATTATTTAAAAATTTTCTTAATTGCTACAATTTTTTCAGTTTTAGGTGGAGTTTTTGGTTATTTTTTAGGTAGTCTATTTTTAGAGTTTTCTATGTCCATCATAGAATTTTATAATTATGAGGACAAAGTATTTGAATTACAAGAGAAGCTTTCTAATAAAGCTGGTTTAGTTTTTTGGATAGGTACATTGTTTTTAGCTGGCTTTACTCCTCTGCCCTACAAAGTTTTTACCATCACAAGTGGTTTTATCGGTTTTAATCTTTATATATTTATAATAATAAGCTTAATTTCTAGGGGATTGAGATTTTTTATTGTCTCATATTTTTCAATGAAGTTTGGTGATAAATTCGAAATACTTCTGAAAAAGGAGGGTTTTAAATGGTTTACAATAGTAGGAATTTTAATTGTTATAATTATTTTAGGATTGTATTTTTATTTTAAATAGTATGAATAAAAAAATAATTTTAAATTCATTAATTTTTTTTTGTTTTATAGCATTAAGTTTTGCTTATTTTGTTGAATTTGTTTTGGGTCACGAACCTTGTAATCTTTGTAAAATAGAACGTATTCCTTACATTGGAACTATTATACTAATTTCATTTTTAATTTTTACAAAAAAATGGGAAAAATCTATTTTAATTGTAGTTTTATTGTTATTCATTTTTGGGGCAGTTACGTCAGTATATCATGTAGGTATTGAACAAGGTATTTTTAACGAAAGTTTATTGTGCGAGCTTGGTATAAACACTAACATCCAAAATACAAACGATCTTTTAAAAAGTTTAGAAAAAACCCCAATAAGTTGTAAAGATGTGACTTTTAGGATTTTTGGTTTATCACTTGCTACATTTAATGCAGTTTTATCTATTTTAATAAGTTATATACTACTTAAGTTAGTTTTAAAAAAATGAACAAAACAGATAAAAAAACTTTAGAAGAAATTATAAGAGTGGACCACGCTGGTGAGCGAGGAGCAATTAAGATTTATGAAGGTCAATTATTGGCTTTGAAAACCTTTAAACAAGACGAAGAATTAAAAAGAAAAATTGAAGATATGCGAGAGCACGAGAAAGAGCATTACGAATTTTTTGATAAGGAAATACAAAAAAGAAATATCAAACCTACAAGGCTTTTACCTTTATGGGACTTAATGGGTATAACATTAGGATTTGGCACTGCCATGATGGGGAAAAAAGCAGCAATGTTGTGCACAGCTTCTGTAGAAGAAGTAATCGACGGACACTACAAAGATCAGACCTATAAACTAAGAGAAGATGAAGAAGAATTAAAAAAGAAAATTATGAAGTTCAGACAAGATGAACTAGATCATAAAGATATAGCCTACGAAAGTGGGGCTACTAAAAAAGGTTTATATAGTGTTTTAGATAAAGTTATAAAAACTTCCTCAAGAGTAGCAATTGCAATTTCAGAAAAAATTTAATTAAGGTTCTAACTCAATATCCCAGTATAAATAATCCATCCAGCTTTCATGTAAAAAATTTGGTGGAAAGTTTCTTCCATTTTTATGTAGATCGTCTACTGTGGGCCTATAAGGTTTGTTAAACAATTTCATTCCACTTACTTCAAATAATTTTCCGCCTTTCTTAACATTGCAAGTTGAGCATGCTGTTACGACATTTTCCCAGTCTGTAATCCCTCCTTTAGATTTAGGTAAAAGATGATCAAAAGTTAGATCTTTTTTATCTCCGCAATATTGACAAGTAAATTTATCTCTTAAAAAAACATTAAATCTTGTGAAATTTGGATTATCTGATGGTTTAATAAAATTTTTTAATGCTATGACACTAGGTAAATTCATTTCGAAAGATGGGCTTCTAATTTTTCTTTTATAATTTGAAACTATGCTTACTCTATTTAAAAAAACAGACTTAACTGCATCTTGCCAACACCATAAAGATAGAGGGTAGTAGCTTAAGGGCCTGAAATCTGCATTTAAAACTAAAGCAGGACATTTTTCTAAAGGTACTTTCTCATTTGCAGAAATAATCATATCTAAAGCTAAATGATATAAAAAATTAAATCAAGTTATAATTTTGTGACATATTGTTGTTAGTATAATTTTTTTTTTATAAACTCAAGGCCAAGACTCGAGCCCTCTTGAGGTATTCTATGCTCACAGTTTTTGAAAATCTTAGTTTGTATCTTATAATCAATTCTGTTGAATAGCTCTATTGCTTCAAGTAAAAAACTTACTGGGACCACTTCATCTTTCTCCCCATGCATCAATATAATATCAGGTCTAGATTTAATATTGTTTTCTATATGTTTAATGTCAATTATTTTTCCTGAATAACCAATTACTGAATTAATCTTATCTTCCCTTTTCAAGCCAGTTTGCAAACTAATCATACATCCTTGGCTAAAACCACATAAAATAATTTTGTTTGCTGGTAATTTGTATTCTATTTTAACTTCATCGATGAGTTTATTTAATTTTATTTCCGCAACCAGTGATTTCGTCAAAATTTCATCACTTGTTTGGTCCATTAAATCGAACCATTGAAAACCGTTTGGGCTCACAGCACATCTCTCTGGTGCATCTGGGCATATAAAAACTGTTTTTGGAAGATAGTTTTTCCAATAATTTGCTAAGATTGAAATATCATTTCCATCTCCTCCGTATCCGTGGCAAAGTATTACAGCGTTATCAGGTTTTTGTTTCTCAGATGAATTAATTATAGTTGTATTTAGTGAGTAGCTCATTATATATATCTAATTATGTCTGAACTCTTATTTAACTTTATCGGTTTTTCTCTTTTAGGTGCTGTTGCCATAGTATTAATATTAGGTATTTATACTTTATTCAAAGGTGGTAGTACTAGTAAAAAATATTCAAATAAATTAATGCAGTTAAGGGTATTACTTCAATTTATAGCAATTATTGTTTTGGTTTTATTAGCCTATTTTTTCAAAGACTAGCTTTATTTTTCAAAAAATTTAAAAAGTTATTTTCGCTAAAATCAAACTCGCCCATAATTCTTCCAAACTCATTTCCATCTTTGTCTAATAAAACTGTGGTTGGCATTCCAATCAGCTTGAATTTTTTAGCTAAATCCAATTTAGGATCAAAATAAGTATTTAAACTGACAACACCAATATCTTGCAGCCAATCTCTCACTCTAAGTTTATTTGGTGGCTCCATGTTGATAGGGTAAACATCTACTTGAGGTAAATTTTGAGCAAGTTTTTCAAGTGACGGCATCTCTTTTTTACAAGGCGCACACCAGGTTGCCCAAAAATTTAGCACCATGATCTTGCCTTTATTCTTGGATAAATCCACATCCTGAAGATTAATATCTTTAAAAGTTATATTGTTAATTTTTTTTGGTTTATCATGAATTACTAGATTGGCAGGAAGCTCTGCATAGGTAAATGGGTTATTAACAAATAAAAAACCAATAAAAATGAATGTTATGATTTTAAAAGATTTACTAATTTTCATATTAATTTAAATTAAAAATAGCATAGATTATGACAAATAAAAATAAGACAGTTTGGTCGAGTAGATTTAAAAACTCACCTTCTCAATCATTTCAAAGAATTGGGGCTTCAATAAACGTGGATAAAAGACTCTACGAACAGGATATTTTTGCCTCAAAAATTCATACTCAAATGCTAATTAAAAAAAAAATAATTCCTGCTAAAGAAGGAAAAAAAATAATTAAAGGACTTGATAAAATTAAAAGACAAATTAAAAGCGGTAAATTTAAATTTAAAGAAAAGTTCGAAGATATTCATTTAAATATAGAAAAAAAATTATATGAAATAATTGGAGACTCAGCGGGTTATATGCATACTGCAAGATCAAGAAATGACCAAGTAGTGACGGACTTTAAGCTTTGGGTAAAAGATTCATCTTTAGTATTAATCAAAGAATTAAATTCTTTAATGAAAAATTTAATAATTAAAGCAGATAAAAACGTAGGAACTGTTATGCCAGGTTTTACTCATCTTAAGAACGCTCAGCCTGTATCTTTTGCTCATTATCTACTAGCCTATTATGAGATGTTAAAAAGAGATAAGCAAAGATTTTATAATAATTTAGAATTAATAAACGAGTCTCCACTTGGTGCTGCAGCTTTATCTGGGACTTCTTACAATATAGATAGAAACTTTACTTCTAGAAAGTTAGGTTTTAAAAAACCAACAAATAACTCGATTGATACAGTTTCGGATAGAGATTTTGCAATAGATTTTCTTTACGCTTGTGCTGTGTGTGCAATGCATCTATCAAGACTGGCTGAAGACTTTATTATATTAAATTCTGACGCTTATCAGTTAATTAGCTTTAATGATAAAATGCTTACAGGTTCATCTATAATGCCTCAAAAAAAGAACCCTGATCCTGCAGAACTAATAAGAGGCAGAACTGGAATTAATTATGGGAAGCTAAATTCTATTTTAACAATAATGAAAGGTCTTCCAATTTCATATTTTAAAGATTTACAAGATGATAAAGCGTTAGTATTTGATGGTTATGATACTTTGAAAGATACTTTGCTCATGAGCAATGAACTAATTAAAAATGTTAACCCAAGTAAAACTAGAATGTCCGATATGGCAAAAACTGGATATACGACGGCAACGGATTTTGCCGACTACCTTGTAAAAGATAAAAAACTATCATTTAGAGAAGCTTATAAAATATCCTCAAAAATTGTTAATTATGCCGAAAAAAATAAAAAAAATTTGGATGAATTAACTTTAAATGAAATAAAGAAGTTTTACAAAAACTTGGATAATAATGTTTTAAAAATTTTTAATGTTAAGCACTCTATGAATTCAAAAAATTCTTATGGTGGAACCTCTGAAAGAAATATAAAAAATATGATAAGTAAGTACAAAAAGGAACTGAAATGAAATTTGTTATTACTCTAGTATTATTAATGTTTATGCTAGGATCATGTGGGAAAAAATCAGATCCACAGTACCAAGGATCTATTAATAGTTTTACAAAAATAATTTAATACATGTCTTATATAAGATATAAAAATAATAATCTGTTTGTGGAAAATGTCTCTGTGAAAAAACTGGCATCAAAATTTAGCACCCCTTTTTACCTTTATTCAGAGAGTAATATTATTGGAAATTATAAATCATTTTCGAATAATTTTAAAAAATCTAAACCATTAATTTGTTTTTCAGTAAAAGCGAATTCAAATATTCAAATTTTAAAAGTTTTAAAAAAAATGGGATCAGGTGCAGACGTGGTCTCAGGGGGTGAATTACTTAAAGTTATTAGATCTGGCATACAACCCAGTAAAATTGTTTTCTCTGGAGTTGGTAAAACAGAGGAAGAAATAAGATTGGCTATAAAAAATAATATCTTATTAATAAATGTGGAGTCTGAAAATGAGGCTATATTGATTAATAAAATCGCGGGTAACTTAAAAAAAAAGATTGCTATCGGTATTAGACTAAATCCTGATATCAATGCACCAACTCATAAAAAAATTTCTACGGGTAAAGCGGAAGACAAATTTGGTCTTTCGAAAACAAATTTGATTTCATTTTGTCATAATATTAAAAAATTGAAAAATTTGAGACTAAATGCAATAAGTGTACATATTGGGAGTCAAATCTTAAGTGAAAATCCTTTTAAAAGGACTTTAAAAGTCTTAGAGGAAATAATTAATAAAACAAAAATTAATTTCAAGTTCGTAGATCTTGGTGGTGGATTTGGTATTACTTATAAAAAAAATGACAGAAAAATAAATCTTAAAAACTATTCAAATTTAGTAGAAAAGTTTAGAAAAAAATATAATTGTAACATTATTTTTGAACCAGGACGGGCGATTGTGGGCGATACAGCTATTTTGGTAAGTAAAGTTCAATATTTAAAAAAAGGTTCTAATAAAACATTTGCAATTTTAAATGCTGGTATGAATGATTTTATGAGAACTGCACTTTATGATGCTGTACATAACATAATTCCAGTAATTAAAAATGGTAAAAAAAATGATGGGCCTTTAGAATTTGTCGGTCCAATATGTGAGACTACTTGCAAATTTATCAAATATAATAAATACCAAAAACTTAATCAATCTGATTACGTTGCTATTTCAGACGTTGGAGCGTACGGAGCTTCTTTGTCCTCTAATTATAATACTAAACCTTTAATAGCTGAAATAATTATAAATAAATCTAAAGCGAGAGTAATTAGAAAAAAACAGGATATAAAAAGTTTACTCAACCTATAATGCAATCTATAAGATCGGTCTTATTTACCATATTATTTTATTTAACCTTAATATTAGTTTTTGTTTTAGCTATACCAACATTGATTTTACCTAGTAAAGCTACTTTAATCTGCGGAAAGATATTGGCACATATAATCATATTTTTATTAAGGTTTATATTGGGAGTTAAAGTTACTTTTTCTGGAATAGAAAATTTAAAGAAAAATGAAAGTTTTTTTGTTGCAAGTGCGCACCAATCTTTACTTGAAACATTTATACTCCAAGCTCCTTTGCAATATCCCATTTTTATTCTTAAAAAGGAGCTTTTAAAAATTCCATTATTTGGTTGGTATTTAAAAAAAATTGGTTCAATTGATATTGTAAGAGACACTACTACAAAAGATAATTTAAATTTTTTCAATAAAATCAAAAATAATATTGAAAGTAGTAAAAGACCTCTGTTAATTTTTCCTCAAGGGACAAGAGTGAAATTTGGTGAAAGACTACCATTTAAAAAAGGTGCTGGTAGAATTTACGAGGCATTAAATTTGCCTTGTGTTCCTGTTGCATTAAATACTGGAAAAGTTTGGCCAAAAAGCAGTTTTTTCAAATATAATCACGACATTAAAATAACTTTCTTAGAACCAATTGAGCCTGGAAAAGATAAAAATATTTTTTTAAGTGAATTAGAGACTAAAATATATTCTTCAATTGATAATTTGAATTAATTTTTTTTTCTTCCAAAGTCAGGGGACTCGACATCTTGACCAGCTTTAACAATTTCTTTTCTAACATTCTTGGTTGAGGCAAATAATTTCAAAAGTTTATCGCCATTTTTTTCTGTGATAGCTTTTTTAAAATCATCAATGTTTTTCGAAAATTCATCTAAAATCTTTATAATATTTTCACTATTATCAATAAAAATATCTTTCCACATTAAAGGATCTGAAGATGCAATACGAGTAAAGTCTCTTAAACCTCCTGCACTATACTTGATAATTTCATTTTTGAATTTTTCATCGGTGTTTATTGCAGTTATAACAATATTGTATGCTACCGCGTGAGGCAAATGACTAGTTAGAGCAAGTATATGGTCGTGCTCATCAATACTCATTAATTTTACCTTGCTTCCTAAAAATTCCCAGAATTTTTTCAATTTTTCAACTTTATCTTTATTAGAGTTTTTGGTGTCACAAATTATTGTCCATCTATTTTTAAACAAATCTTTAAAACCAGCGGAAGGACCGCTCTCCTCGGTTCCCGCTATAGGATGAGATGGTATCCAGGAAATACTTGTTAAATTAAAATTTTCAAATATTTTATTTACTTCTTTTTTTACCGATCCAGTATCTGTAATTATAGCGCCCTTTTTAAACGTGTCTTTTGCAGATAACAAAACTTCTTTATAAGAACTTAGAGGGATAGCAAGAATTATTAGATCTGAGTCTTTTACCGCAGATTGAATATCTAGTGAGACGTTACTACATAAATTTTCTTTTTTAATAGTTTCAATAACATCCTTTGATTTATCAAAAACTGTAATCGTTTTACTAATTTCATTATTATTTATATTTCTCAGAATTGATGAGCCTATTAAGCCGCAACCAATTATAGTTATTTTTTCAAACATTAAATTATCTTCCTTAAAGTCTTTAGAAATTTTTTATTTTCTAAATTATTTCCAATGGTGATTCTTAAAGAATTTTTTATCTTATAAACATCCATTTTTCTAACCAGAATTCCACTTTTAGCTAATTTTAAAAATATTTTTTTTGAATTTCCCCTAATCTTATTAAAATTAATTAATAAAAAATTTCCATGACTAAAATTAGTTTCTATACCTAGATTTTTAAAATTATTATAAAAAATTTTTACCCATCTTTTAACGTGTTTGATTTCCTTGTTTAACCAGTTAACATCTTTAATCGACTCCACGGCAGCAAATAAACCAGCTCTATTAATGTTAAAAGGTGGCTTAACTTGATTTAATACATCTATCAAATTTTTTGGACCATATCCCCATCCAACTCTTAGTCCAGCAAGACCATAAATTTTTGAAAACGTTCTTGTTACAATTACGTTTTTAGAATTAGAGAACAATTTCATGCCCGACAAATAATTTTTATCTTTTACATATTCAAAGTAAGCATCATCAACGACTAATAATATATTTCTTCTTAACTTTTTTCTTAATTTTAATAATTCTTTTTTATTAATAATTGTTCCAGTTGGATTGTTAGGGTTAGCTAAAAAAATAATCTTTGTTCTTTTAGTTACCTTAGAAAGAATATTATTAATAGATATTTTATAATTTTTTTCTTTAGCATATTTAATCTTTGCCCCATAAATTTTGCTATAAATTCTATAAATTATAAAACTAAATTCAGGGACAATTACTTCATCATTTTTATTAAGAAATGATTTGCATATTAGTTCAAATATTTGGTCAGAGCCTGCTCCTAGTATAATTCTTCTTGAATCAAGTTTAAATTTGTTAGCTAGTACATTTCTGAGAAAAATACCATCAGAGTCGGGATATCTTTTCAAATTTTTAGATACTTTCACAAATTCTTTTATTGCCCTTGGACTTGGACCCAATGCAGACTCATTGGCAGATAGTTTGATTTTTACTACTTTCTGCTTAAATAGACTTAATCCAGCAATGTACTTTTCCGCATTAATTTTTTTTGGCTTTGGTAAATTCATTTTATTTTAGTTAATATATAAAAAGCTTGAGTTTTGCTAGTTTCATTACATATGAATTTGACAAGTTTAAGACTATTTAGTATTAATTTTAACAAGGCGCCGATTTAACCAAATTGCAGGCGCTTGATAAATGTAGCTAAACAGGAGATAGCCCGGTTTAGCTGGGCTTTTTTTTTGGATGAATATAAAAATTGAGAATATAAAAAAACTTAATGTCTCTAAACCACTAAAGTTAGATTGCGGAAAGACAATTAATAACTTTCCGTTAGCTTACGAAACTTTTGGAACTTTAAATTCTGAGAAAGACAATGCTATTCTTGTATTTCATGCTCTAACAGGTGATCAGTTTGTAGCCGGTATGAATCCAATTACCAAAAAAGAAGGTTGGTGGGTTACAGCAGTTGGACCCGGTAAGGCACTAGATACTGACAAGTATTTCGTAATATGTGCAAACGTAATTGGTGGATGTATGGGTTCGCTTGGCCCAAGAAACATAAATCCTGAAACTAAGGAGCCATATGGTTTAGATTTTCCTGTTATTACAATAAGAGATATGGTTAGAGCCCAAGAATCTTTACTTGAGCATCTTGGAATAAAAAAACTTCTTTGTGCAACAGGGGGGTCAATGGGTGGAATGCAATTATTACAATTTTGTGCGACTTTCCCTGATAAAACTTTTTCAGCTATTCCCATAGCTTGTAGTTCAAGTCATAGTGCTCAAAATATAGCGCTAAATGAATTGGCTCGCCAAGCAATTATGGCAGATCCAGTATGGGAAAATGGAAAATATTTAAAAAAAAATATTCAGCCAAAAAATGGGTTGGCAGTAGCTAGAATGGTTGGTCATATAAGTTACTTATCAGAAAAAGGTATGCAAGAAAAATTTGGTAGGAAGTTGCAAGAAAAGGCAGATTATGAATTCAGTTTTAATGCAGATTTTCAAGTTGAAAGTTATTTAAGACACCAAGGTAATACTTTTGTTGAGCGATTTGACGCTAATTCAGTTCTTTATATAACAAGGGCAATGGATTATTTTGATCTTTCAAAACAATTTCAAGGTGGATTAACAGAAGCTTTCAAAAATCAAAAAACTAAATTTTTAGTTATATCGTTTTCATCTGATTGGTTGTACACAACTAGAGAAAATAAGGATATTGTAATAGCTTTGAATGCATCTGGTGCTGACGTTTCATTCTCAGAGATAATAACTGATAAGGGCCATGATTCTTTCCTAGTTGATGAAACTGAATTTTTAAAAACATTAAAGGGATTTATAGACTCAATGTATGAAAAATTAAAAAATGAAAAAAGAATTTAGGGTAATTGCAGATTTGTTGGAAAATAACACAAGAGTCCTTGATGTCGGGTGTGGAGACGGCTCTTTAATGAGTTTTTTAAAAGACAATAAAAATATTGAAGTAAGAGGATTAGAGCTTAACAAAGATAATGTTCAAAAATGCATTACCAAAGGTTTACCCGTTATACAAGGAAATGCAGAGACAGAATTACACCAATTTCCAAAAAAATCTTTCGACTATGTAGTTTTAAGTCAGACACTTCAAGCTTTCTATGATCCTGATAAAGTATTAAAAGAGCTATTAAGAATTGGTAAATCAGTCATAATTTCTATTCCAAATTTCGGCTTTTGGAAAGTAAGAGTAAAATTATTATTTTTTGGGAAAATGCCAGTAACAAAAACATTACCAAATACTTGGTACAACACCCCCAATTTACACATGTGTACAATAAAGGACTTATTCGATTTTTGTGACGAAAAAAAAATTAATATTATTAAAGTCATTGGACTTAATGAAGATAAAACTTCAATAATAAAAAGGAGTAATTTAGAGATAAAAAATCTTATCTCAAAATTAGGAATTTTTTTAATAAGCTAAAATGAAAATTGAAACGATACACTGTTTAAGTGATAATTATAGTTATTTAATATTTGACGAAAAAGCTAATACAGTTTCTATAATCGATCCATCAGAATTTTCCTCATGTGATCGGATAATTAGTAAATATAAAAAACTAGACTATATTTTAAATACTCATCATCATTCTGATCACGTCGATGGAAATTTGAAGCTCAAAGAAAAATACAAAGCAAAAATTTTTGGATTTAAAAATGATAAAAATCGTATTCCAGGAATTGATTTTTTATTAAAAGACGGCGAAGTATCAAAAATTGGAAATCTTAAATTTAAGGTAATTCATGTACCTGGTCATACTAGTGGCCACATAGCTTTTTATTTTGAGGATGAAAAAGTTGTTTTCACCGGTGATACATTATTTTCCTTAGGTTGCGGCAGAGTTTTTGAAGGCACAAATAAAGAAATGTATCAATCATTAATAAAACTTAAAAACCTTCCGATTAATACAAAAGTATTCTGTGGTCATGAGTATACAAAAAAAAATTTAGATTTTTGCTTAAAATATGATAATTCAAATTCTCAATTAGTTGAGAAAGCAAAATTCATTAATTCAAAATTAAATAATTCTCTACCTACAATCCCCACCACAATTGAAGAAGAATTGAAAACAAACATTTTCCTTAGATGTGATAATCATGAGCTTAAAAAGGGTCTAGGATATAATCAGGCTTCTGATCAAGAAATATTTAACAAATTGAGAGGTTTAAAGGACGCTTTTTGACCTCAATATTCTTGACTTGAAAGTACTTAGAGCTATATTGCCTGGAAACAAAAAAAATATATTTTATGTCATTTGCAATTATAGAAACTGGTGGAAAGCAATATAAGGTTACTGCGAGCAAAATACTAGAAATAGAAAAGCTTGACGCAAAGGTTGGTGAGACAATTAAGTTCAAAAAAGTTTTACTACTGAATGATAGTAAAAATACAGAAATAGGTAACCCAAGTATTGAAGGTGCAACAGTTGAAGCAAAATTATTAGAAACTGTTAAAGATAGAACTATTTTAGTATTTCATAAAAGAAGAAGAAAAAACTCAAGAAAAAAAAATGGACATAGGCAGCGTCACTCTAAGATACAAATTTTAAAAATATTGTCTAAAGGTGGAAAAGTTATTGATGAAGCTAAAATATTAGAAAAAAAGAAGACTATTAAAAAAGAGAAAAAAGATATAAAAAAAGAGAAAAAAAAGTAAGGAACCTAAATGGCAACAAAAAAAGCAGGTGGATCATCAAGAAACGGAAGAGACAGTAAAGGCCGTAGACTAGGTGTTAAAAGATACGGTGATGAAAACGTAATACCTGGAAATATAATTGTAAGGCAGAGAGGTACTAGAATTCACCCTGGAAATAACGTGGGAATGGGTAAGGACCACTCTATTTTTTCCTTAATTAAAGGAAAAGTAAAATTCAAAAAATCTAAACTTAACAGAACATTTGTATCTGTAATCCCCAATTAAAAATATAAATAACAAAAAATTATTTATATCGATACAATGAAATTTTTAGATCAAGCAAAAATCAATTTAAAAGCAGGAAATGGCGGCTCAGGCTCAGCTAGCTTTAGAAGAGAAAAATTTGTCGAATTTGGCGGTCCTGATGGAGGAGATGGAGGAGATGGAGGGTCGATAATTTTTGAAGCTGAGAGAAATTTGAATACTTTAATTGATTTTAGATATGCCCAACATTTTAAGGCTCAGCATGGAAAGTCAGGAAGCAAGAGAAATAAAACTGGGGCTAATGGTAAAGATCTTATTTTAAAAGTACCAGTAGGCACTCAAATATACGAAGAGGACAATAATACTTTAATTTACGATTTCAAAAAAAATAAAGAAAAATATTTGATTGCTTCCGGTGGAAAAGGAGGATTGGGAAACGTCAGATTCAAAAGCTCAACTAATAGAGCTCCTAAAAAAAAAACTAATGGTAAAGATGGTGAGGAATTTTGGGTATGGCTTCAATTAAAAATAATTGCAGATGTTGGAATTATTGGTCTACCCAATGCGGGCAAGTCTAGTTTATTAGCAGCCTTAACAAGAGCCAAGCCAAAGATTGCTAATTATCCATTCACAACAATTAACCCAAATTTGGGTGTAACTTATTATAATGATAAAGAAGTTACATTAGCTGACATACCTGGTCTTGTAGAGGGAGCTCATAAAGGTATTGGTTTGGGTGTAAAATTTTTGAGACATATAGAAAGATGCAAAATATTGCTTCATTTAATTGATATTACAGAAGATAATTTGATTGAAAATTATCTTAAAATAAGATCCGAGCTAAAAAAATATGACTTATCTTTATTTAAAAAGAAAGAAATAATTTTTTTTAATAAATCAGATCTTATTGAGAAAAAGGAACTAGATGATAAAATATATAAATTTAAAACTAGAATTAAAAGTAAATACAAGATTATATCTGTATTTAAAAAAGAGGATTTAAAAACTATAAAAAAAATGCTTATTTCAAATGTTAATAGATAATTCAAAAAAAATTGTTATCAAATTGGGCTCTTCAACAGTTATAGATCAAAAAGGCAAATTTAAAAAAAGTTGGGTAAATACTTTAATAAAAGATATAAAAAAATATGGAAAGAAAAAGGATATAGTTATTGTATCATCTGGGGCTATAGCATTAGGTCAAAGTTATCTAAAAATTAAAAAAAAAAAAATTAAACTTGAAATGAGTCAGGCGATTGCATCTATTGGCCAAATTCATTTAGCAGAAGAATTTCAAAAGGTGTTTGAAGAAAATAATTTTAGAGTAGGTCAGATTTTAATTTCACCAGATGACACAGAACAAAGAAAAAGAGCATTAAATGTAAAAAGAACTTTCGATAATTTGTTTAAATTAAAAGCAATCCCGATTGTAAATGAAAATGATACTACTGCAACTTCTGAAATAAAATATGGAGATAATGACAGGTTAGCTGCAAGGGTGGCTCAAATCATAGGTGCCGATACGCTTATCATATTGTCAGATGTAGATGGTTTATACGACCACGGAAAAGAAGGCAGATTAATTAGATCAGTTCATAATCTTACAAATGATATATATAAATTAGCCGACACAAAAATAAATAATTATGGTTCTGGGGGAATGATAACGAAGTTGGAAGCTGCAAATATTTGTATAAATGCTGGCTGTCATATGTTTATAGGTAACGGGAATAGAAAAAATCCAATAAAAAAAATGATTTTAGAAAAAAAATTTACAAAATTCATTCCAAAAATTTCTACGATGGCGGCCAGAAAAAAATGGATAGTTAGTTCTTTGAGTTCTACTGGGACAATTTATATTGATAAGGGTGCTGCTGATGCTTTAAAAAGTGGAAAAAGTTTATTGGCCGCTGGTATAAAGTCAATAAAAGGTAAGTTTAATAAAGGTGAAAATGTTGTTATTGAGGACGAAAAAAATAATAAATTAGCTAGAGGATTGGCTTCATTTTCATCAAAAGAAATTGAAAAAATAAAGGGCAGACAGAGTAATGAAATAGAGAAAATTCTTGGTTATTCAAGTAAAACAGAAGTGATTCACAAAGATGATATGGTAAAACTTTAAATGAAAAAAATAATAGAAATCGGTAAAAAATCAAAAACTGCTTTTGAAAGTCTTAAAAAAGTAAATCATAAAAAAATTAATGATACTTTGGAGGATTATATAAAATTAATTCTTGCCAACAAAAAAAAGATTATGAAAGAAAACGCTAAAGACTTAAAGAATTTAAAAAGAAAAAATATCTTAGATAGACTAATTTTAGACGATAAAAGAATAAAAGGAATAGTTAAATCTATCAAAGAAATAAGAAAATTTCCTAACCCGATTGGTAAAACTTTAGAGCGTTGGACAGGAAAAAACAAACTAAGAATAAAAAAAGTAACTACACCAATAGGAGTAATTGGTATTATCTATGAAAGTAGACCAAACGTGACCGCGGACGTAGCAGCATTATGTCTAAAGTCTAGTAATTGTGCGATTTTGAAGGGAGGAAGTGAAGCTTTTTACTCAAATAAGATTTTATCAAATTTATTTAGAAAATGTTTAAAAAAAAATAGGATTGATCCAAACTCTTTACAATTCATAGAAAGCAGGAATAGAAGAGTTGTTGATTTTTTATTGTCAAAAATGAGCAATTTTGTGGATGTAATAGTGCCAAGAGGAGGCAAGGGATTAGTGTCAAAAGTACAGAAATATTCTAATATTCACGTAATTGGACATTTAGAAGGCCTTTGCCATATATACTTAGATAAAGAAAGTAATTTAAATGAAGCTCTAAGAGTTATAATAAATGCAAAAATGAGAAGAACAAGTATATGTGGTGCTTTGGAAACTCTTTTAATTAATGAAAAAGTTTTAAAAACAAAAGGTGTTGAGATAATTAAATCTTTAATAAAAAATGAATGTAAGGTTTTAGTTGATAAAAAGATAAATAAATTTTTTAACAATAATTTACCATTAGCAAGGGAAAAAGATTGGAAAACTGAATATTTAGATGCAAAGTTATCAATTAAGAGTGTAAAAAATGTACAAGAAGCAGTTAATCATATACTCAAATATGGAACGATGCATACGGATTGTATTATTTCAAATAATAAAAAAAATGTAGATTTTTTTCTAAGCAGTGTAAATAGCTCAATAGCAATGCATAATGTATCGACACAATTTGCTGATGGCGGTGAGTTTGGATTTGGTGGTGAAATAGGTATTTCTACAAACAAACTGCCACCTAGAGGACCTGTCGGATTAAACCAATTAACGTCATATAAATATATTGTACGGGGTAAAGGAATTATTAGACCATAAAATAATGTATGGCCAAAAATAATTTAAAAAATATTGGAATACTTGGCGGAAGTTTCGACCCTCCCCATAAAGGTCATTTATTCATAAGTAGGAAAAGTTTAAGATTATTTAAATTAGAAAAAATAATTTGGGCTATAACAAAAAAAAATCCTTTTAAAAAAAAACCCCTATTCACTTTAAATAAGAGAAAAAAGATGTGTCTTAAGATGATTCAAGGTAACCAAAAAATTTGCCTCAGACATTATGAACATAAGTTACAATCAAAAACATCTTTTTCTCTTGTAAATTATTTAAAAAAAATCAACAAATGCAGAATTTTTTTTATAATGGGAGCGGATAATCTTATAAACTTTCATAAATGGCGAAACTATAAAGAGTTATTAAAAATCAGTAAAATCATAGTTTTTTCTAGAAAAGGATTTAACACAAAAGCAAAAAAATCTGTTATAATGAAGACTCTGAATAAAAAAAATATTATATTTATAAATAATCTGAAGATTAATATATCTTCAACCCATTTAAGGAATAAAATTATTAATGGAAGTTAAAAGAATAAAAAAAATAATTGAAAATTCACTTAATAAAAATAAGGCAAATAATATAGTAACAATAGATTTGAAAAAAAAATCGCATATAGCTGATTATATGATTGTTGCATCTGGAACTTCATCAAGACATCTGCAATCATTATCAGAAAATTTGGTAATTGAACTTAAAAAATTAGGTTTTGATAATTGCAGAATTGAGGGATATGAAAGCAATGATTGGAAACTAGTGGATGCAATTGATATAATAGTTCACTTGTTTCATCCAGAAAAAAGATCTTTCTATGATTTGGAAAAAATGTGGTCAGAAAATCTTCCAAAAGAAAAAGCTCTAATATGAGAAAAAAATTTTTAGGTTTTATATGTATTTTTTTATTTATTTTTTCAACAGATGTACAATCAAAAACTGGCGAAAAGTTATATGAAAAAATAGATTTATTTGGTGAAGTTTTAGAAAAGATAAAAAAAGAATATGTTGATGATATAGATCAGGCTGATGTGATGGATTCAGCAATTAATGGGGTTTTACAATCATTAGATCCTTATTCAGCTTATATGTCGCCCGAGCTTTTTGATAGCATGCAGACAGAGTCTAGAGGTGAGTTTGGCGGCCTGGGAATAGAGATTGGTATGGAGTCAGGTGTTGTTAAAGTCATATCTCCCATTGCTGATACTCCTGCTGAAAAAGCTGGAATAAAGGCAGGCGATTACATCGTAAGAATAAATGATATTCAAGTCCAAGGTAAAACACTCATGGAAGCTGTCAAATTAATGCGTGGTCCAGTAGGTTCAAGCATTGAATTAACGATTAGAAGAAAAGGAGAGAGAAAACCTCTCAAATTTAATGTCAAAAGAGAAATTATAGAAGTTAAATCTGTTGAAGCAAACATTTTGGGTAAAAATAAAAACATAGGATATGTAAAATTAAAGTCGTTTAATGAAAATAGTGATAAACAGTTTATAAAAGAAATAAAAAAATACGAAAAAGAGAATAAACTTCTTGGTTACATTATAGATTTGAGAAATAATCCTGGCGGTCTACTTACGCAAGCAATAAGTATAACAGATTTTTTCTTAGATGCAGGTGAAATAGTTTCTACAAAAGGTAGAAAGATAAGTGAAACAAGAAAATTTTTTGCTAAATCAGGTGATGGCGTTAAAGGAAAACCAGTGATAGTTTTGATTAACAATGGGTCTGCATCGGCTTCAGAAATTTTTGCTGGGGCGCTAAAAGATCATAAAAGAGCAATTATATTGGGTGAAAATTCATACGGGAAAGGATCAGTTCAATCTATTATCCCTTTAAGGAATGGCGGTGGTATTAGATTAACAATTTCCAAATATTATTTACCATCGGGCAAATCAATTTCAGAAGTTGGTGTATCCCCCGACATATTAGTGAGGGAGGAAGATGAATTTAAGATAGGATCTTCAAACGATAATCAATTAAATTATGCCCTTAAACTTTTTCAGTCTTAAAAAATGAGTAAAAAATTACCAATGAGAAAAGGTGTTGGTATAATTGTTCTTAATCAGTACAACCAAGTATTTGTGGGTAAAAGAAAAGACAATCCAGTCGATAGGTGGCAGATGCCCCAAGGTGGTATTGATAAGAATGAGACTCCGTTAATAGCAATGAAAAGAGAGTTGGCCGAGGAAACTAGTATAGTCAATATAAAGATTTTAAAAGAACTCAATAATTGGCTTGACTATGAACTGCCTCCTAATCTTTTAGGTATAATCTGGAAAGGTAAGTATAGGGGTCAAAAACAAAAGTGGTTTATTGTTAAATTTACCGGCATCGATAATGAAATTAATTTAGAAACAAAAAACCCTGAATTTATCGAATGGAAATGGATTGATTATAATTTATTACCTGAAGTTATTGTAGATTTTAAGAAGAAAGTTTATGAAAAATTAAAAATTGAGATTGATAATTTTGTTAAATAATTTGTTTTAAGGTATCTATTTTATGATTAAGTAAATATCTTTGTTTATCTGAAATCTCATTATCTAAAATTTGTTTTTTTGAAAGTTCAATCATATCTCTTACTTTTTCGCTCTTCATATCACCTAACTTTAAAATGCTAGCTGATAATATGATCAGTTTATCGTTCGAAAACTCCACAGTTCCTTCCTCAGTATAAAATTTATCATTTTTTTCAATTTCAATTAAACCAGGTCTTAGAAATGTAATCAAAGGTATATGATTAGCTAAAATTGTCACTTGTCCCTCATAGCAAGGTAAAATAACTTCTTCGGCTTTACCTTCAAAAATTTTTTCTTTTGGACTAATTATTTCAACGCTAAATGCTTGTGACATTAAGTTTAATTATTTTTTTCAAGTTTTTCGGCTTTTTCTACTACTTCTTCTATTGATCCAACCATATAAAAAGCTGCTTCTGGAAGGTGGTCATACTCTCCTTTGCAGATTGCATCAAAGCCTTTTATTGTTGATTCGAGATCAACCAATTTTCCAGGGGATCCTGTAAATACTTCTGCAACAAAAAAAGGTTGGGATAAAAATCTTTGAATTTTTCTTGCTCTTGCAACTGTCAACTTATCTTCCTCTGACAACTCATCCATACCAAGAATTGCGATAATGTCTTGTAGAGATTTATAAGCCTGAAGAATTCTTTGAACTTCTCTTGCGACTCTGTAATGCTCATCTCCAACAACTCTTGGATCAAGTATTCTAGACGTTGAGTCAAGGGGATCTACTGCTGGGTAAATTCCAAGTTCAGCTATTTGTCTGGATAATACAGTGGTAGCGTCAAGGTGCGAAAATGATGTTGCAGGAGCGGGATCAGTTAAATCATCTGCAGGAACATAAATAGCTTGCACTGATGTGATAGATCCTTTTCCAGTTGATGTTATTCTTTCTTGTAAATTTCCCATATCTGTAGCTAATGTAGGTTGATAGCCAACAGCAGATGGTATTCTTCCTAATAACGCTGATACCTCTGACCCTGCTTGAGTAAATCGAAATATGTTATCAACGAAAAATAAAACATCTTGACCTTCTTGATCTCTAAAATATTCCGCTACTGTTAGTCCAGTAAGAGCGACTCTTGCTCGAGCCCCTGGAGGTTCATTCATTTGTCCATAAACTAATGCTGCTTTAGAACCTTTGCCATCTTTTTTTATAACTCCAGACTCAATCATCTCGTGATATAAGTCATTTCCTTCCCTTGTTCTCTCACCAACTCCTGCAAAGACTGAAAAGCCACCATGAGCTTTTGCAATGTTGTTGATCAATTCCATTATTGTTACAGTTTTACCAACGCCTGCTCCTCCAAATAGACCAATTTTTCCCCCTTTTGCATAAGGTGCAAGTAAATCTATTACTTTAATACCTGTGACAAGAATTTCAGTTTCAGTTGATTGATCTGTAAACTTTGGCGACGGCCTATGTATTGGCCACTTTTCTTTAGTTTTTACATCTCCCTTTTCATCAATGGGTTGACCTATTACATTTATAATTCTACCTAATGTTTCAGGGCCAACAGGAACGCTAATTGGTGCTTCGGTATTCAATACCTTGTCACCTCTTTTTAGGCCCTCAGTTGAGTCCATAGCAATAGTTCTAACACTATTTTCGCCCAAGTGTTGGGCTACTTCTAAAATTAATTTGTTACCAGAGTTATTCGCTTCTAAAGCAGTATAAATTTCTGGTAATTCATTTTCAAATTTAACATCAACTACTGCACCAATTAATTGAGTAATGACACCTTCTTTGCTAATCATAAACTTTCCGCTCCAGAAATAATTTCTATTAATTCTTTTGTTATAGAAGCTTGCCTACTTCTATTATAATTTATTGTAAGCTTTTCAACAAGGTCGCCTGCATTTCTAGTGGCATTATCCATAGCTGTCATTCTAGAACCTTGCTCACTAGCTGCGTTTTCTAAAAAAGCTTTAAATATTTGAGTAGACACATTTTTTGGCAAAAGATCTTCTAATATTTCGTCTTCGTCTGGCTCAAATTCATACAATGCAGAATTTAAATTTTCATTTTCATCTTTTTTTACATCTGATGGAATTATTTGTTCAACTTGTGGTATCTGTGTTATTACATTTTTGAAATTATTATAAAAAATAAAACATTTATCAAACTGTTCTTGATCGAATAATTCAATAACTTTTTTTCCTATTTCATCAGCCTCATTAAATGAAATTTGTTTTTTTTCTTTAAAGCTTTTCTTTTCAATTATGTGGTCTCCAAATTCAGTTTTGATTTGGTCATACCCTTTGCTTCCCACTGTGATAATTTTAAGTTCTTTCCCCTCATTAATTATTTTTCTAAAATAGTTCTTTGCCAGCTTGCAAATGTTAGAGTTAAATCCTCCACATAAACCTCTATCAGCAGACATTACCACGCAAAGATGAGTTTTATCTTTGCCATTTCCAATAAGTAGCTTTGGAGCGTTAGTTTCATTAGATATAGATTTAGTAAGATTCAAAATTATATTTTTCAATTTTTCACTGTAGGGTCTACCTTTTTCTGCGTTTTCCTGGGCTTTTTTAAGTTTCGCTGCAGCGACCATTTTCATAGCTTTAGTAATCTTTTGCGTTGACTTAACACTTTTTATTCTTTTTTTTAAATCATCAAGACTAGGCATTTTTATTTCTTATTTTTCAACCCCTCAATAATTTCAATTAATTTATTCTTTTCGGTATCTTCAAGTTTTCCCGTAGAATTTATATTATCAATAATCTCAGGTTGTTCGTTTTTAACTTTATCGAGTAAATCTGCTTCAAATTTCTTGATTTTATTAAGTTCAATATTATCAAGATATCCACCTACACCGGTAAATATAGAAATAACTTGCTCTGCTACAGTTAAAGGTGAATACTGATTTTGTTTTAGCAATTCAGTAAGTTTAGATCCTCTGTTCAAAAGTTTTTGAGTTGAAACATCCAAATCAGAACCAAATTGAGCAAAAGCGGCCATTTCACGGTATTGAGCTAATTCTAATTTAATTGACCCAGCTACTTTTTTCATTGCTTTTGTTTGAGCTGCAGATCCAACCCTTGAAACCGATAATCCCACGTTTACAGCGGGCCTGATCCCCTGATTGAATAATTCAGTTTCTAAAAATATCTGTCCGTCTGTGATTGAAATAACATTGGTTGGAATATAAGCAGATACGTCACCTGCTTGAGTCTCAATAATTGGGAGAGCTGTTAAAGATCCGCCTCCATTTTTTTCATTAAGTTTTGCAGCTCTCTCTAAAAGTCTGCTATGCAAATAAAATACATCACCAGGATATGCTTCTCTTCCTGGTGGCCTTCTTAATAGTAGTGACATTTGTCTATAAGCAACTGCCTGTTTTGATAGATCATCATAAATTATTAATGCATGCATGCCGTTATCTCGAAAAAACTCACCTATCGTGCAGCCAGTATATGGAGCCAAAAATTGTAAAGGCGCGGAGTCAGAGGCTGTTGCAGAAACAACTGTAGTATATTTCATTGCACCTGCATCCTCTAAGGTTTTTACAATTTGCGCTACTGTAGATCTTTTTTGACCAATGGCCACGTATACGCAATAAAGTTTTTTCTTTTCATCGCTAGACTCATTTATTGCTTTTTGATTTATTATTGTGTCAACTGCAACAGCAGTTTTTCCTGTTTGTCTATCTCCAATAATAAGTTCTCTTTGTCCTCTTCCAATTGGTATTAAGGTGTCAATAGCTTTAAGACCTGTTTGCATCGGCTCATTAACCGATTGACGCGGAATAATACCGGGAGCCTTTACCTCAACTCTTTTCCTTTGTATCTTTGTTGATAAATTTCCCTTTCCATCAATTGGCACACCTAGACCATCTACTACTCTACCTAATAATTCTTTACCAACTGGAACATCTACGATTGAATTTGTTCGTTTAACTGTATCGCCTTCTTTTATTTTTCTATCATCACCAAAAATTACTACTCCTACATTATCGCTTTCAAGATTTAGTGCCATACCCTTTGATCCGTCGTTAAATTCTACCATTTCTCCAGCTTGTACGTTATCTAAACCATAGACTCTCGCAATACCATCTCCAACTGTGAGCACCTTGCCTACTTCTGAAATTTCAGCTTTCTGACCAAAATTTTTAATTTGTTCTTTAAGTAATTTTGTAATTTCTGAGGGATTTATTTCCATTTTAATTATTTACCATTATATGTTTTAGCTTTTTTAGTTTGTTTTTCAACGAAGTGTCTATCAATAAACTGCCAAGTTGTAGCTTAATACCGCTAATTAAGCTTTTATCAGTTTTATAAGTAAAGTCTATTTTCGATTTAATAGACTTAGAAATTTCTAAGTTAATTTTTTCTCTTTCTGCATCAGTAAGATTTTTAGATGAAATAAGCTCTGCAACAATTTTACCTCTTTTTTTTGAGCTTAAATTTATAAATTTATCTAAGATTCTATCTAAAAAATAAATTCTTCTTTTTTCTATTATTAAATTTAAAAAATTAATTAAAATTTTATTAAAACTCATTATTTTTGATATCTCAGTGAAAACTTGTTTTTGTACTTTGGGTTGATTTGTTGGATCTTTGAGAAAATTTGCAAAAATATCGTTTTTTTCACAAGTTTTTAAAAGAAGAGATACTTGTTTTTCGATATTATCAAGTTCTGAATTTTCTTTTGCAAGCTCAAACAGAGCTAAAGCGTAACGCTCTGATGTCTCATTTGAAAATGTTTTTACTCCGCTCAATTTTAATCCTGTTTAAGAATAATATAAGAAATATCAGGTCCTAACACAGCTAATAAGCCCCTTCAAGATGATATATTAAATTTATGTGAAATTTATTGGATCCACATCAACTGTAAGTTTAATTTTACTCGAAATTTTGAGATTTCCCAAAATTTTAGCTAGCTGAATTTGGCATATATTTTTAATACTAGATCTTATTAATAATCTGGTTCTAAATTTTTTTTTTTTCTTCAAAATTGGCGACTCGACAGGTCCTAGTATTTGCACATTATTTAATTGTTCTATCTTTTTCTTTATTTCTATTGCACCTTTGTAACTATACTCTTTTGAATTGGAGGAAATAATTAATGATATTAGTCTAGAAAACGGGGGTAAATTATTTTCTTTTCTTAATTTTAACTCATTTAAGAAAAACTTTTCAGGGTTGTTTTCAAGTACATCTTTAAGAACTTGATGATTTGGGTTTATTGTTTGATATATAATAATAGAATCATTGCTAAATCTTCCAGCTCTACCACTTAGCTGATTGTAAAGCTGTATATTTTTTTCAGTAGTTCTGAGGTCATATCCTTTCCCTGAAAAATCAGCATCAATAACGACGATGCAATTCAGTTTTGGAAAATTGTAGCCTTTAGAGATCATTTGAGTGCCTACTAGAATATCTATTTTTCTCTCGCTTATTTGACTAATAAAGCTTTCAGCCTGTTTTTTTTTATTTAAATAATCGCTAGAAAATATTCTTATTTCTTTATCTGGAAAAATATCTTTTAGTTCATCAAAAACCTTTTCAACACCGGGTCCATACATATAAAAATCACAATCTTTATTTTTTTCAGTACAAAGTCTTTTTTTTTCACCTTTGTGTCCACAATGATGACAAATTAATTTTTCTGAAATTTTATGGTAAGTTAAATATACTGAACAGTTTGGACAAACATGTCTAAAACCACAGGTTTTACAAATTAAAAATGGAGCATAACCTCTTCTATTAAGGAAAAAAAGTATTTGATTGTTTTTTTCTAAATATTCTTTAACAATTTCTATTGTTTCATTAGAAATTGATTTTTTATTATTTTTTTTAATATCAATTTTTACAACTCTTGTTTTTGGTAATGGATAATTTTCGTAACGTTTTTTTAGTTCTATTTTTGTATATTTTTTTTTAATTATATTATTAAAAGTTTCTAAAGAAGGAATTGAGGTTATAAGATGTATTGGTATGTTTTCAATAGAAGCTCTTGAAATTGCCATATCCCTCGCATTATAAATAACAGTTTCTTCCTGTTTATATGATGAGTCATGTTCTTCATCCACAATTATTAAACCTAAGTTTTTAAAAGGTAAAAATAATGAAGATCTTGCACCTAATACTATTTTAGTATCATTGTTTAAAATTGAAAGCCATATTTCTTCCTTTTGTTTTTTGGTAATTTTTGAATGCCATATAGAGGGTTCGTATCCAAAAAAAGACTTAAATCTGTTTTTGAATTGAGTGGTGAGGAATATCTCAGGAATTAAAATTAAAACCTGTTTATTTTCTTTTATAATCTTTTTAATTCTTTCAAAGTAAACTAAAGTTTTTCCTGAACCGGTGACACCTAATAAAACTGAGACATTAAATTTATTTTTAATTTTTGCAAGATTTTCTAGAGCATTTTTTTGATCTTTGTTGAGGTTGTATTTTGTAGTTTCTAAGTTTGTTTTTAAAAGATTAGTTTTTTTTCTCTCGAAATTTTTTAAATTTCCTAAACACATTTTTAAAATCATCCCTTTTGGTACAAGATTGTAAACTGAGAACCAGTTTATAAATTTTATTAGCTTAGTATTTAAGTTTAAATTCTTTATTTTCCTTTCTATTTTTTTTAGTTTAATTTTTTTTTTAGTTGAATTAACTTTGTCCCATACTACTCCTATCTCCTTTTTTTTTCCAAAAGGAACAATTACGATATCGCCCTGCTTTAAACTGTTAGTAAAGTTTGAATTATTTAGATAAGTAAAAGGATGATCAAATATTTTAGGTAATAAAACGGGAACTTCCATAGTTTAATTTTATTAAATTTTCTTACAATTAGAAATGAATTGGTCGTTTATCAACAGCTAATGCAGCTTCTTTAATAGCCTCTGTATGGGTAGGGTGTGCATGGCAAGTTCTAGCAATATCTTCAGCGCTTGCACCAAATTCCATAGCTAAGGCCATTTCAGCAATCATGTCTCCACAATGTGGTCCGATAATATGAACACCCAAAACACGGTCAGATTTTTTATCAGCTAAAATTTTTACAAAGCCCTCTGTCTCATTATTAACCTTAGCTCTTGAATTTGCTAAAAAAGGAAATTTCCCAACTTTATATTCAATAGAGTCTCTTTTTAATTGTTCTTCAGTCTTACCTACGTATGCAACCTCGGGTGAGGTATAAATTACTCCGGGTATCACATCATAGTTTACATGTCCTGACTGCCCAGCCAAAGACTCTGCAACTGCAATACCTTCTTCCTCGGCTTTGTGAGCTAACATTGGTCCATCTATAACATCACCTATTGCATAAATATTTTGTAAATCTGTTTGAAACTTTTTGTTAACTTTAATTCTTCCTTTTTCATCTTTTTTGATGCCTACTTTGCCTAAATTAAGACCTTCAGTGTAAGGTTTTCTTCCGACTGCAACCAAAGCCTTATCTGCAGATATTTTGAATTTTTTTTCATTTGTTTGATACGAAATCTGAACCTGTGTCCCTGTGTCTTTAATTGATAAAACTTTCGAATTTAATTGAAACTTAATACCTTGTTTTATTAAAATTTTTTTAAATTCTTCGGATATTTCTCGATCCATTCCCGGTGTGATAAATGGTAAATTTTCTATCACAGTTACTTCAGCCCCTAATCTTTTCCACACAGATCCCATTTCTAACCCTATATATCCTCCGCCTATAACTACTAAAGATTTTGGCACTGAGCTAAGAGATAGCGCTGCTGTAGATGATATTATATTCTTTTCATTGATTTCTATGCCCGGGAGAGATGACGGAAACGACCCGGTAGCAATCACAATATTTTTAGTGTTATAAGATGTTTTTTTACCCTCGTCGTACACAACAACATTCTGGCTTGAAAAAATTACTCCTTTTCCTTTGATATAAGTAACTTTATTTTTTTTAAATAAAAATTCAATACCTTTGGTTAAGACTTGAACGGACTTATTTTTATTTTTCATCATCTTATCTATGTTTAACTTAATATTGGATACTTCTATTCCTTGATCAAAAAAATTTTTTTTTGCTTTATGGTAATTTTCAGAAAGATTCAGTAAACTTTTTGATGGAATGCATCCTACATTAAGGCAGGTCCCTCCTAGTGATCCTCTACTTTCAATACAAGCTGTTTTAAGTCCTAGTTGAGAAGCTCTGATAGCACAAACATATCCTCCTGGACCACCTCCGATAACTATTAAATCAAATTTATCACTCATAATTTACAAATTTAAAAATAATCTTTTTGGTTGCTCTAGTGAGTCCTTTACTATTTTTAAAAAAGACACGGCCTCTTTACCATCTATAATTCTATGATCGTAAGATAATGCTAAGTACATTACTGGTCTAATAACAATTTCCCCGTTTTCAATAACTGGTCTTTCTATAATGTTATGCATTCCTAACACAGCTGATTGAGGAGGATTAAGTATTGGTGTTGATAACATTGAGCCATAAATACCTCCATTCGTAATAGTAAAAGTTCCACCTTGGAGGTCTTCAATTGTTATTTTTCCATTTCGTGCCTTCTCACCCATAGAACTAATCTGTTTTTCAATTTCTGCAAAAGAAAGTTCATCTGAGTTTTTTATAACTGGAACTACAAGACCTTTATCCGTTCCAACAGCAATGCTTATATTATAATAGTTTTTATAAACAATTTCATCTCCTTGTATCTCGGCATTGATTGCTGGATAATTTTTTAGTCCGATAATACAAGCCTTGACGAAAAACGACATAAATCCAAGTTTCACCGAATATTTATCTTGAAACTCTTGTTTATAGTCACTTCGCATCTTAATAATCTCATGCATATTTATTTCATTAAAAGTTGTAAGCATCGCAGCTTTTTCTTGAGCTTCTTTTAATCTTTTTGCTATAGTTAATCTTAATCTAGTCATCTTTATTCTTTCCTCTGGACCATGTGCTGCTCTTCGCTCTGAGGGAGCTGGCTTGACACCCATCAATCGCATTACATCTTCTTTTAATACAAGTCCTTTTTTTCCACTTCCTTCAATTTTTTCAATATCAATATTGCTTTCATGAGCAAGTTTTCTTGCGGAGGGGGATACTCTAAGCTCATTATAAGAAGTTTTATTTTTATTAACTTTTTTTTCTATAACACCTTTTTTTTCTACTACTTCGCTACTATCTTCATGAACATTGTCTAACACTAGGGGTTCTTCATCAAAAACTTTTTTTTCTTCTTCAAGAACTAAAGGTTCAACTTTAATTTTTTTTTCTTCAGTTGTTTTTTTTATTTTGGGTGGTGTATATTTTTTTTCTTTTTGTGTATTATCAACTTTTGGAACAGAGGATTTTACATTAGAAATAGATCCTAACAAAGCACCGACATTCACTGTTTCACCTTCTTTCGCTGAAATATTTTCTAATATTCCATTTGAAGGGGACGGGACTTCGACGTTAACTTTATCAGTTTCTAATTCAACTAATGGTTCATCAGATGTTACTTTATCACCTTTATTTTTAAGCCATTTAGCAACTGTAGCTTCTGTTACTGACTCTCCAAGTGTAGGTACGACAATTTTTTCTGACATTAATTAATGTTTCCCAACTACCTTTTCTAATATTTTTTTTTGTTCTGCAAGATGTTTATTGTAATTTCCGGTCGCAGTTGTGGATGAGGCGTTTCTTCCAATATATTTTACTCTAATTTTTTTAAATTCAATTATATCTAGTGTTCTATCAATGTAGTTTCTTACAGTATTCCATGCGCCCATATTTTTGGGTTCTTCTTGACACCAAATAAACTCTGCATTTTCGTATCTTTTTAAAATTTTTGCTAATGTTTTTGCTGGAAAAGGATATAATTGTTCAATTCGAATAAATGTCACTTTATCATTTTTTGATTTTTCTCTTGCCTCTAATAAATCAAAATAAATTTTTCCAGAACATAAAACTACCTTTTCAATATTTTTATCCTTTTTTAATTCTATTATCTTAGAATTTTTTATATAAGCATGGTCCTCAAGGACTCTATGAAAACTATTTTTTTTTAAAAAATCATCTATCGATGAAACACATCTTTTGTTTCTTAACAAAGATTTTGGAGTCATTACAATCAAAGGTTTTCTAAATGCTCTATGCATTTGTCTTCTTAATGCGTGAAAATAATTTGCTGGGGTGGTACAATTAACAACTTGGATATTTTCACCAGCACACATTTGTAAAAATCTTTCCAATCTTGCTGAAGAATGTTCTGGTCCCTGGCCCTCATATCCGTGTGGTAACAATAAAACTATACCACTAGCTCTTCCCCATTTAGATTCTCCTGAAGTGATAAATTGATCTATAATTACTTGGGCTCCATTTGCAAAATCTCCAAATTGTGCTTCCCATAATACTAACGTCTCTGGTTCTGATAATGAATAACCGAATTCAAAACCTAATACTGCTAGTTCTGAGAGCAAACTATCTATAACTTCAAATTTTTTCTGCTTTTTGCCTAAGTTGTTTAGAGGAACATATCTTTCATGATTTTCTTGATTTCTTAATACAGAGTGACGCTGACTAAATGTGCCTCGTGCAGAATCTTGGCCAGATAATCTTACTGAAAAGCCATCAATTAATAATGTGCCAAAAGCCAATGACTCCGCTGTTGACCAATCTATTGGTGCTTCCTCCGTAAATATTTTTTGCTTTTGTTGTAATATTTTAACTAAAGTTTTGTGAATACTAAAGTCTTTAGGTATTTCTGACAATTTTTTTCCTACATTAATTATCATTTTTTTATCTACTCCACTAACACCTCGCTTATCTTTACCTAAACCTGGTTTGAATCTTGACCATACCCCATCAAACCATTTCAATTCAGATTTATAATTTTTTGATGAGTTAAACTCATTTTCTAAAAATTTTTTAAATTCATGTTTTTTTTGATCTATTTGCGTCTCATTCAATAAGCCCTCGGAAGAAATTTTTTTACTGTAAATTTTTAAAGTTGTCGGATGAGATCTTATTTTTTTATACATTATTGGTTGCGTAAATGAGGGTTCGTCTCCCTCATTATGTCCATACCTTCTGTAACAAACCATATCAATAACTACATCTCTATTAAATTTTTGTCTGTACTCTGTTGCTATTTTTGCACAATGGACTACTGCTTCGGGATCATCTCCATTAACATGAAAAATTGGAGCTTGGGATAATTTTGCAACATCCGAAGGATAAGGTGAAGACCTCGCATATCTTGGAGCTGTGGTAAAGCCTATCTGATTATTAACAATTAAATGAATTGTTCCTCCAATATTATGGCCTGGTAGTCCAGACATAGCAAAACATTCAGCAACTACACCTTGCCCTGCAAATGCAGCATCACCATGAATTAAAACAGGAACAACTGACTTTCTGCTTGGATCATTATGAAAAAATTGTTTAGCTCTCACTTGGCCAAGGACAACAGGATTTACAGCTTCTAGGTGAGAGGGATTATCTGTTAAACTAATATGAACAATGTTTCCATCAAATTCTCTGTTAGAAGAGGCTCCCAAATGATATTTTACATCTCCCTCAAAATCTTCTTTTGCAGATATGCCTTTACCAAAAAACTCACTAAAAATTGCTTGATAAGATTTTCCCATTACATTTGCAAGAACATTAAGTCTTCCTCTGTGGGGCATGCCAATTTTAATTTCTTTGACTCCTAAATTTCCCCCTCTTTTTATTATTTGCTCAAGGGCAGGTATCAACGACTCTCCGCCATCTAAACCAAACCTTTTTGTTCCAACAAATTTAATTTGTAGATAATTTTCAAATCCTTCAGCTTCAATAATTTTATTAAGGATAGCTTTTTTTCCATTATCAGTAAAATTTACTTCTTTTTCTGGACCCTCAATTCTGTTACGCACCCAGGCTTTTTCATCAGGATCACTCATATGCATAAACTCATAGCCGATAGTTGAACAATAAGTTTTTTTAAGTATTTGCAATATCTCTTTGAGGCTGCCGTATTGTAAGCCTAGAACACCATCCAAAAATATTTTTCTGTTATAATCTTTTTTTTCAAAACCATAAGTTTCAGGTTTTAACTCTGGATGCTCCTCTTTTCTTTGTAAATTTAATGGATCTAGATTTGCTGTTAAGTGACCTCTAATTCTATAAGCTCTAATTAACATTATTGCTCTTACTGAATCTTTAGATGCCTGTTTACTCGAATTTAGATCAGGTATTTCTTCAACTTTTTTATTTTTTAAGGAATTTTCAACAAATGAAATATTAACTTTTTTTGGGCTCCAACTTGGACCTTTAATATTTTTTATAATGTTTTTAGAGTCTTCCTTAAGACCGTCAAAAAATTCAATCCAATCTTTTGGTAATAAATCAGGATTCTGAAGATAGAGTGAATAATATTCCTCAATGTAATCACTATTAACTCCAGTTAAAAAGGATGTTTTTTTAAATGTTTGATTGCTCTTATCGACTGACATCGTTTTCTAATAATATCACAAATACTCTAAAATCAAGCTTTTAGTTTTTCGTATAGCGTTCTTCCTATATCTGCTGGAGATTTTGAAATAGTTATTCCTGCTGATTTCATCATCTCTATCTTGTCATTTGCACCACCTTTACCACCAGATATTATTGCACCTGCATGCCCCATTCTTCTGCCTGGCGGAGCAGTCAATCCTGCTACAAAACCGACCATTGGCTTTTTAATTTTTGATTTTTTTATAAATTCTGAGGCTTCTTCCTCTGCTGTTCCACCTATTTCTCCTATCATAACAATGGATTTTGTCTCATCATCTTTTAAGAAAAGTTCAAGACAATCGATAAAATTTGTTCCATTAATCGGGTCTCCTCCTATACCGATACATGTTGACTGACCTAAACCATTTGACGAAGTTTGAGCGACAGCCTCGTATGTCAAGGTTCCAGATCTTGATACAATTCCTACTGATCCTTTTTTATGAATGCTTCCAGGCATAATTCCAATCTTACACTCATTTGGCGTTATTACTCCAGGACAATTAGGGCCAACCAATCTTGTTTTACTTTGCTTTAAAAATTTTTTTACATTTATCATATCGATAATAGGAATTCCCTCTGTTATACAAACAACCAAATCCATTTTAGATTCTATTGCTTCTATTATAGCTGATGCTGCAAACTTAGGGGGAACGTAAATCATCGTGGCTGTTGCATTAGTTTTTTCTTTCGCCTCTGATACAGAATTGAAAACAGGTAAGCCCAAATGTGTTTGTCCACCTTTTTTAGGGGTTACGCCTCCCACCAATTGAGTTCCATATTTTAGAGCTTGCTCAGAATGAAAAGTTCCATGCGCTCCAGTAAAACCTTGGCAGATAACTTTTGTATTTTTATTAATCAATATTGACATTTATTTTATAGCTTCCACTATTTTTTTTGCAGCATCATTTAGGTCAGAAGCAGATAAAATTTTAAGCCCTGAGTCATCTAAAATTTTTTTCCCTTCTTCGAAATTAGTTCCGGCTAGTCTTACAACTAATGGAACATCTAATTTAGTTTCTTTAGCAGCCTCAACAACTCCTTGTGCTAGAACATCACATCTCATTATTCCACCAAAGATATTTATAAGGATACCCTTAACATTTTTGTCTGAAAGTATAAGCTTGAAAGCTGCTGATACTTTTTCTTTTGACGCTCCTCCACCTACATCTAAAAAATTTGCAGGTTCCTTGCCATAGAGTTTTATTATATCCATTGTTGCCATAGCTAAACCAGCACCGTTTACCATGCAGCCAATGCTTCCTTCTAATTTTATATATGCTAAATCATGTTTGCTTGCTTCAATTTCTTTTGGATCTTCTTCGTTCAAGTCTCTCAGCTTTAATATTTCTGGTCTTCTAAAAAGAGCATTGTCATCAAAATTTATTTTAGCATCTAAGCAAATTATTTTACCAGTTTTAGTAATTATCAATGGATTGATCTCTATTAAGCTAGCATCTTTGGAGATTAAAGTTTTGTACAAAGATTTTATTAAATTAAATCCCTCTTCTTTTTGGTGATTTGTCAGCTCAAAGGGTCTTAAAATTTTTTCAATATCGTTTTTTCCAATCTCTTTTGAAAATTCTACCCTCGTGGTAATAATTTTTTTTGGTTTTTTGATTGCTACTTCCTCAATATCCATTCCGCCCTCTTTGCTGCTTATAAATGCTATTTTGGAACTTTGTCTATCAACCAGACATGAAAGATAATACTCGTTTTTAATATCCGATGCTTCTTCAACGTAAAGTCTTTGCACTTTTTTTCCCTCATTACCAGTTTGTGGAGTTATTAACTTTTTTCCTAGTAAAATTTTGGCCTCTTTTTTTAATTCATCAACGCTGTTTACTAATTTTACACCGCCAGCTTTACCCCTCCCTCCGGCATGAATTTGAGCTTTTAAAACAAATTTTTTTGTTTTTAATTCTTCAATTTTTTCATCAATATCACTTAACTTATAAACAACTATACCTTTTGAAACTGGGGCACCAAATTCTGATAATAATTCTTTAGCTTGATGTTCGTGTATATTCATAAAAATTACTTGTAATATAGTTTAAATTTGATTTAAGTAGATACATTCAAATGCGAATTAGATCAAACGTCTTTTTAAAATATTTTACACCAATTTTTTTTGTTATTTATTTCTTTGTTGGACTGCTAATTTTCACAGATTACGGTATTACAACCGATGAAGAATTTCAGAGATTTTCTGGTTTTTTTTGGCTCAAGTATGTTCTCAGTTTTACAAATTTAGAAGAACTAAAATTATTAGTTGATGTTAAATTTAATTCAATTTCAGGATTCACCCTTCCAAACCCAATAGATTTTCCATTTTACGGTGTAATATTCGACTTACCGCTAGCACTACTAGAAGTAGTTCTAGGAATAGAGCAATCCAAAAATTACTTTTTAATAAGGCATTTTTTTAATTTCATAATATTTTATCTCAGTTCAATATATTTTTTTCTTATTTTGAAAAATAGATTTAATAATGATCTAATTGCAAATTTAGGCTTGATGTTTTATGTAGGTTCGCCAAGAATTTTTGGTGACAGCTTTTTTAATAATAAAGATATAATTTTTCTATCTCTTATAACAATAGCGCTTTTTTATTGTTTTAAGCTATTCAAAGATTTTAATTACAAAAATATAATTATATTTTCATTATTTAGCGCTATTGCAACAGGTTCAAGAATATTAGGGATTTTTTTACCGCTTGCATTACTTGCGATTTTTTTCTTTGACAGTTTAGATAAAAAAATTGACAGACAATTTATTATTAAAATTTTAGTATTAGTAGTATTGTATTTTATCCTAACTATTTTATTTTGGCCTTACCTGTGGTCTAATCCCCTAACAAATTTTGCAAAAGCTTTTTCAATTTTTTCAAATTATATAATTGATATCAAATTTCTCTTTAATGGGGATTTTATTTCATCAAAATTTTTACCTTATACTTATTTACCTGTGTGGATTTTAATTAGTACACCAATTGTAACGCAGTTTCTTTTTTTAATTGGATACTTATTTTACATTAAAATTTTTTATAAGAGATTAATCAATATTGAAAAAAATGAATATAATAGTTTATGGGAAAACGTAGATGAAAAAAAAGATTTTTTCATTTTTTTCAACTTAACAATTATTTTAATATACTTAATTCTATTTAAAGCTGTACTTTATAATGGTTGGCGACAAATTTATTTTCTCAATGTATTTATTATTTATTTTACTTCTTACGGAATAAATACTTTAGTAAATAATATTTCACAAATTAAGAAGTTTAGTAAATATTTTTACGTAACTATAATTTTTTTTCTTATAGCTATTTTTTATAATATTTACAAAATTCATCCATATCAGAGTTTGTATTTTAACAACTTGTCTCCAAAAGATGTACATACAAAATTTGAAGTTGACTATTGGGGTTTATCAGGAAAAAAATTTCTTAATGAGATAGTTAAAATTGAAAAAAATAAAATAATAAATATTGGCGTAGCTTCATGGGTCCCTCTAGAAAGAAGTATAGCGTTATTAGATGATTCTATAAAAAGTAGAATCAATATTGTAGGTCAAAATTATAAGAACGCTGAATACATATTTTCAAATAATATCACTGAAGTGGACTCAACGAGAAATAATAAATATAAAATACCAAGCAATTTTAAAAAGATTGATGAATTAGTGATTAATAATGTATTAATTTATGAAGTCTTCAAGAAGAATAAGTATTAACACTTACTTATATCGCTTAAATATAAAATTTCGTTCAGTTTTGAAAATACTACGCAATTTTGATCTTTATACATATAATCGAGAGGAAACTTATCTTTTCCAATTATATATATATATTTAATTTTTTGTTTATTAAGAC
This sequence comes from uncultured Pelagibacteraceae bacterium, assembly GCA_902582155.1. GTDB lineage: Bacteria > Pseudomonadota > Alphaproteobacteria > Pelagibacterales > Pelagibacteraceae > Pelagilacustribacter. The sequence continues at coordinate 12,447 of CACHRI010000002.1, read as the reverse complement.
TTTTCATAAAAAAATTTTTAAATTGATTGTGATAAATATTTTTTTTGTTAGGAACACTCATAGCGTCATACCATTTTGCAGGTGAGACAGTTTTTAAGTTCAGAAAAGCTGGAAAAAATTGGTAGTCTGTAATTATTATATAGTTAAAATCGCTATTTATCATCACATCTTTACTTTCAGTTAAAAGACTCAATTCTTTCTTCGGATTATCAATAAATTTGTTTGTTATCCATTGCAATCCATTGAATTTTTCATCAATTATACTTGCGTCAATAGCATTATCAAAATTCGCATCCACCAATTCCATAAACTTTTTATTATTATTGAATCTGTCGTGATACTTAAAAGTAGTAATTACAAGTAATATTATTATGGGAAAATAATATAGTGATTTACCTTTATTTATTGAAATAAAATAGTGAGATACTGCTAAAAAGTAAGGAATAAGAAAAAAAATTATGATTTGGTTTTTAGTAATAGTTTGAGAAAAAATAAAAGAACAGAATAAGATAATATTTAAAATAAAAAAATTGAAATAAAAATCTTTAATTTTTATTTTTTTAAAACTTTTAATAATATATATAAAAGGTATTAAAAAAGATAAATAAATAAACTTATATTGTAAAACAAAACTATTGATATCAAATTTTATTTGACCAATTCTTGAGTCACCGATACTCATTGGATAGTTAAGGTATTGTACTAAAAAACTTTTTATAGGTATATCTGCAAAAAATATCCAAAATAAAAAAATAAATGATGCAATAGCTACACCAAAAAGTAATCCTGATATTATATTTTTAGATTTACTTTTATTGATTTGAAGATAATAAATCAAAAATATTGTAGATAAGATTAATATATAACTAGACGGTATCTGTTTTGAAAAAAAAGAAATGAAAAGTGTAATCGGAATTAAGAACCAAAATAATCTTCTATTAGTCATAATTCCTAGACTAAAGAAGATAATTGATAAATATGAAAAATAAAAAGCATGGTGATCCATAAATGGGGTGCCAATTTGGGGATAAGCTAAAATTGCAATGCTTAGAGAATAAAAGAAAGAGTAATAATTATTAATTTTTAATTTTTGAAAAAAATAAAATGAGGTAGAAACAATAAGTATATTAATAAAAAATGAATGTATTACATAGCTACTCCAGTTTAATCCAAATATAATGAAAAATAACGCTTGTATATAATCAAGTATTGGTCCGCTTATACTCCAATAGTCTTTAAAGGGGTGAATTCCATTTAATACATTATATGCACTGTTAAAAATTATAAAACTATCAATAGGGTAAACGCCTTTAAAACCATAAAATAAAACAAATCCAAATGAAAATATTATTAATAGAATATGAAAGTGATAGTTGTTTCTTATATAATTATACAATTTATTTTTCTAAATTTTTATCTATTTTTATTGCTGCATTAAATAATTCTTGCACAGCTTTTATCGATTTATCAAATTGATCTTTTTCAATTGACGATAGTTTTATTTCTATAACTTTTTCTACACCGTTTTTTCCTATTATAACTGGAACTCCTGCGTAAATACCTTTTGTGTTATATTCACCATTTAAATAGGCTGCGCATGGAAGTTCCTTTTTTAAATCTTTCAAATAACTCTCAGCCATTTCAACGCCAGCAGCTGCAGGGGCATAGAAAGCAGAACCTTTTTCTAGATATTTTACGATTTCAGCTCCTCCTTTTTTTGTTCTCTCAACCAATTTATCCAACTCTTGTTGAGATAATTTGCCTTCATCTATAATCTTTTGAATAGGGATACCATCAATTTTTGTGTGATTTAACATTGCAACCATTGAGTCCCCGTGACCACCTAATACAAATGATTTTATTTTATTAACACTTAAATTCAGTTTTTCCGATATAAAATAAATAAATCTTGAAGAATCTAGTATTCCTGCCATACCAACAACTTTATTCTTTGGGAGTCCAGAGTATTTTTGTAATGCCATTACAATTACGTCTAAAGGATTAGTAATACAAATTACAAATGCATTTGGTGATGTTTTTTTTATACCCTCTGCGACCTGCTTTATAATTTTAAGGTTAATTCCCAATAAATCATCTCTGGACATTCCTGGCTTTCTTGGTACACCAGCGGTAATTATTATAACATCTGAGTTTTTAGTTTCATTGTAGTCGTTTGTTCCCTTTAAACTTATATCGAATCCCTCAATTGGTGATGACTGAGCAATATCAAGTGCCTTTCCCTTGGCAATTCCCTCTGCTACGTCAAACATAACTACATCTGCTAAACCTTTAAGAGCGATAAGATGAGCTAGCGTACCACCTATTTGTCCTGCGCCTATTAAAGTAATTTTTTTTTTCATATATTATTTCATTGTTGGCATTACGAATTCAGTATCCGATTTTAATCCATCGGGCCATCTTGAAGTTACTGTTTTTAATTTTGTGTAAAATCTTACTCCCTCCGGACCATGCATATGTTGATCTCCAAATAGAGATCTTTTCCATCCACCAAAACTGTGAAATGCCATAGGAACGGGTATAGGAATATTTACTCCGATCATCCCTATTTTGGCTTTGTTAGAAAAAGATCTTCCTACGTCACCATCTCTAGTGAATATACTGGCGCCATTACCAAATTCATGGTCATTGACCAAACTAAGAGCTTCTTCAAAATCTTTCGCTCTTACAACTGACAAAACTGGTCCAAAAATTTCCTCTTTATAGATCCTCATTTTACTAGTTACTTTATCAAATAAACAGCCTCCCATGTAGTAACCTTTTTCATAACCTTGAAGTTTTAATTTTCTACCATCAACGATTAATTCAGCGCCTTCTTCAACACCTACATCAACATATTTTTTTACTTTTTCTAAATGATCTTTAGTAACAAGAGGGCCCATCTCAGAGTTTTTATCCATTCCAGGACCAACTTTTAATTTTTCTACTTTTAATTTAAGGTTTTTAACTAAAGGATCGCCAACATTTCCTACAGCTACTGCAACAGATTGAGCCATACATCTTTCCCCTGCTGAACCATACGCAGCTCCCATTAAACCATTAACTGCTTGATCTAAATCACAGTCCGGCATTACAACACAGTGATTTTTTGCTCCACCCAACGCCTGAACTCTTTTTTCATTTTTAGCACAATTTTCGTAAATATATTTTGCTATCGGTGTTGATCCAACAAAACTTACAGCAGAAATAAAGTTGTTGTTTATTATAGCGTCTACTATCTCTTTATCTCCGTTAACAACATTAAAAACGCCATCTGGAAGTCCGGCAATTTTAAATAATTCAGCAAGTTTAAGTGAACATGATGGGTCTTTTTCTGATGGCTTTAAAATAAACGTATTTCCACACGCAATTGCCATTGGGAACATCCACATTGGTACCATTGCAGGAAAATTAAAAGGAGTTATGCCAGCACAAACTCCAAGAGGTTGTCTTAAAGACCAGCTATCAACATTTCTTCCAACATTTTCAGTAAATTCACCTTTAAGCATTTGAGGTATTCCGCAAGCATACTCTACAACTTCAAGACCTCTTGTTAGTGAACCCTTAGCGTCTTCGTAAACTTTTCCGTGCTCTGAAACAATTATTTTAGTGAGTTCATCTTCATTTTTTTCGATAAGTTCTTTAAATTTAAATAAAACTCTTGCTCTTTGTAATGGTGGAGTATTCGACCAATCTTTAAAAGCTTCGTGAGCTTTTTCTACTGCGTAATCAAGATCTTTTGACACCCCGAGTTTTACTTTAGCGGTTTCTTCGCCCGTAGCTGGGTTAAAAACTGACGATAATTTCTCAGAACTTCCAGAATAAATTTTACCATTAACAAAGTGTTCAATTGTTTTCATAGTATTTGAATAAATAAGGTTTTAGCTTGATGCAAGCATTTTCTTTATAGAGCCAATAGCCTTAGCTGGATTAAGTCCTTTAGGACAAGAATTTGTACAATTCATTATAGTATGACATCTGTAAAGTTTCAGTTCATCTGCTACTTTTTTCAATCTTTCTTTTTTTTCTTCATCCCTACTGTCACTTATCCATCTATATGCTTGAAGTAAAACAGCTGGTCCAAGATATTTATCGCCATTCCACCAGTAACTAGGGCAAGAAGTAGAGCAGCAAGCACAAAGTATACATTCATAATATCCATCAAGTTTAGATCTATCTTTTTGAGATTGAAGGATTTCATGTTTTTCTGTGTCTGTTTTAGAGGTTTTAAGCCAGGGTTGAATCGACTCATATTGTTTATACAAATTACTTAAATCTCCTATTAAATCTTTAACAACTTTTAAATGAGGAAGTGGATAAATATTTAATTCCCCCTTTATGTCGCTGTGTGATTTTATACATGATAATGTATTAACTCCATCAACATTCATAGCACAAGATCCGCAGACACCATGTGCACATGACCTTCTAAAAGTCAGTGATGAATCTATTTCATTTTTGATTTTAAAAAGAATATCCAAAACTTTTGGTCCACAATTATCCATATCAACTTCAAAAGTATCTATTCTTGGATTTTTTCCATCATCAGGATTCCACCTGTAAACGTTAACTTTTTTTATGTTATTAGAACCAGTTTTATCTTTGTAATATTCTCCCTTAACTATTTTTGAGTTATTTGGAAGAGTAAACTCAGCCATTAATAGACTCTTTCCTTCGGTGGAAAATATTGAACGTCATTAGTCAATGTCCTAGCGTGAACATCTCTATATTTTACTTTAACCTCTTTGCCATCTTGCCATGCCAAAGTATGCTTCATAAATTTTTTATCATCTCTTTTTGAGAAATCTTCCCTAGCATGAGCTCCACGGCTTTCTTTTCTGTGATAGGCAGAATCCATGGTAGTCATAGCTTGCCTAATTAAATTATCAAATTCTAAGGACTCTACTAGATCTGTATTAAATAAAAGCGATTTATCTTTAACAGATATATCCTCTAACCCCTCGTAAGGCTTTCTAATTTCTTCCACACCCTCTTTTAATGTTTTCTCAGTTCTAAAAACTGCACATTTGCTTTGCATAGTTTTTTGCATTGACAATCTAAGTTTAGAGGTGCTTGTCTCACCTTTTGAATTTCTTATTCTATCTAATCTATCCAAACATTTATCTAGTTCACTTTGAGGTGAATCTTCGTGAGGTGTATTCGGTTTTACCAGCTCAGCTGCTCTTTTAGCTGCAGCTTTACCAAAAACTACTAAGTCTATTAAAGAATTTGAGCCTAATCTGTTTGCACCATGTACTGAGACGCAAGCAGCTTCTCCTATAGCCATAAGTCCAGGAACTGTTTTCTCAGATCCATTTAAAGTCAAAACTTCTGCTTTGTAATTTGTAGGTATTCCACCCATATTATAGTGGACCGTTGGCACTACGGGTATAGGCTCTTTAGTTACATCAACACCTGAAAAAGTTTTCGCTGATTCAGCTATTCCTGGTAATCTATCATCAATGACCTTTGGATCTAAATGGTCTAAGTGCAAGTGTACGTGATCTTTTTCTTTTCCTACACCTCTTCCCTCATTAATTTCAATAGCTATAGATCTGCTGACCACGTCTCTTGAGGCAAGATCTTTTGCGCTAGGTGCATATCTTTCCATAAATCTTTCACCCTTAGAATTTAATAAAAATCCTCCTTCTCCTCTAACTCCTTCTGAAATAAGACATCCTACACCATATATTCCCGTAGGGTGGAATTGAACAAATTCCATATCTTGTAATGGTAATCCAGCTCTTAATACCATGCCGTTTCCATCACCTGTACATGTATGAGCAGAGGTAGCAGAGTAATAAATTTTTCCATAACCTCCTGTAGCAATTATAGTTATATGTGACTTAAATCTATGAATTGTGCCATCATTTAAATTCCAAGCTATTATGCCTTTGCATTCACCATTTTTCATTATTAAATCTAATGCAAAATACTCAATAAAAAATTCTGTATTGTGTTTTAAGGCTTGGCCATAAAGAGTATGTAATATGGCATGACCAGTTCTATCTGCTGCTGCACATGTTCTTTGTACAGTTCCGTTGCCATAATTTTTTGTCATTCCTCCAAATGGTCTTTGATAAATTTTTCCGTCTTCAGTCCTGCTAAATGGTACTCCATATTTGTCCAACTCTTTAACTGCCTTAGGAGCCTCTTTGCAGAGATATTCAATTGCGTCTTGATCTCCTAGCCAATCAGAACCTTTTACAGTATCATACATGTGCCATCTCCAATCATCCTCGCCCATATTACCTAGTGCCGCTGATATTCCGCCCTGAGCTGCTGATGTATGACTTCTAGTTGGAAATACTTTCGACACACATGCAGTTTTTAACCCAGCTTCAGATAAACCTACTGCAGCCCTAAGACCAGATCCACCGGCCCCAAGGACAACTACATCGTATTCATGATCAATAACTTTATAGCTTTTCATTTTATAATTTATAAATGGTTATTATAGTGCCTAAAGACAATAGTATAGCAAAAATATAAACTAACTTGTTTGCGACATTTTTGATTCTTTCGTTACTTACATAGTCCTCAAATATCTCACTTATCGTTAAAGAATAGAAAAAAAATGACAAAAATACGAAAATTGAGAACAAAATTTTAGAAGGCTGCTCGCTCAGAAAGGACATTAACTTATTATAGTCATTATTTAGGATAGAAACAAAATTTACAATAAACCATGCCATAAAAGGAATTAGAAACAAAGAGCTTAACTTAATTGATAGCCATTTTTTTGTAGACTTATTCATAATTAAAGATTTACTCCTAACAAGTAAATAATTATTGCTAATAAAAAAGATGAAATCAAAGTTATATATCCTGTTATTTTGGAAATCTTTGGATCAAAGCCATATCCTGCATCCCAAATTAAGTGTCTTATTTCATTTAGTATATGAAAACTAAATGTCCAACATAATGAGATAGATATAAATTTCCCAAGAAAACTATTTAAAATATTTTCTAATAAAATTTTTTCATTATTAATTGCAAATAAAAACCAAAAACATATCGCACTTATAGCTATAGCATTAATTACACCCGTTATTCTGTGGGTTATAGATAATAAAGATGAAATTTGCCATTTATATATTTGCAAATGTGGTGTTAAAGGATTTTTTTCGTATTCCATATAAAATTAATTGATACCATATTTTACTAATGTTTCTGCAATTTGCACTGAATTAAGTGCCGCTCCTTTCAAAAGATTATCTGAAACTATCCACATATTAATTGCTTTTTCATTAGACCTATCTTTTCTTACTCTAGAAATATATGTTTTATAATCATCTTGAGCTTCTAGTGGAGTAATATATCCACCGTCAACTGGTTCATCAACAAGCTTACAACCAGGGGTCTCACTTAATAATTTTTTGACCTCATTGATATCATAATTTTTTTCAAATTCTACATTTACTGATTCAGAGTGCGATGTAATAACTGGAACTCTTACACAGGTTGCGGAAACTTTTATATTTTCACTTAATATTTTTTTTGTTTCATTTTCCATCTTCCACTCTTCTTTGGTGTATCCATCTTCTACAAATACATCTATATGAGGAATTAAATTAAAAGCTATTTGTTTAGTAAAGTTTGTTGATTTAATTTTTTTTTGTTCTAAAAAATCTTTTGTTTGACTCATTAGTTCATCCATTGCAGCTTTTCCAGCTCCAGAAACAGCTTGATACGTTGAAACTACTACTCTTTTAATTTTAAATTTTTTATGAAGTGGTTCAAGTGCCAAAACCATTTGAATAGTAGAGCAATTTGGATTTGCAATAATATTTTTATGCTTTTTTATATCCTCTGAGTTAACTTCGGGTACGATAAGAGGAACATCTTTATCCATCCTAAAAAATTTTGAATTATCAATTACGACAGTTTTTTTTGAAGCTTTTTTAGCATATTTTTCTGCGATAGAGCTTCCCGCAGCAAAAAAGGTTATATCTGCTTTTTCAAAATCAAAATCTTCTAAAGCAACTACAGTTAGATCATTACCTTTGAATTTTATTTTTTTTCCCGAACTTTTTTTTGAAGCAACTAAATGTAATTGTTCAACATCTAGTTTAGAATTTTCTAAAATATCAATCGTTTTTCTTCCTACGTTTCCAGTAGCACCAATAATCGCAAATTTCATTTTATTAATATTAATTTAATTTTGATATAATTGCATCACCCATCTGAGAAGTGGTGACTTCTTTCTTGCCCTTAGATACGATATCTTTTGTTCTAAAACCATCATTTAAAACTTTTTGAACAGCTTGATCCAATAAATCAGCCTCTTTATCCAGGTCCAGGGAATATCTTAGAGCCATAGACAAACTAAGAATTGTTGCAATCGGATTGGCAACATTTTTTCCTGCTATATCTGGAGCTGACCCATGAACAGGTTCATAAAGTGATCTCAGCTTTCCATTTTTATCTTTGGAGCCTAAGGAGGCAGATGGAAGAAGACCTAAAGAACCAGTTAACATAGCCGCCTCGTCTGATAGCATGTCCCCAAATAAATTATCAGCTAAGATTACATCAAATTGTTTTGGATTTCTCAATAATTGCATCGCACAGTTATCTGCTAACATATGCTCTAACTCAACATTTTTATATTCTTTATCTTTCAAGTCTTGAACTTCTTCTCGCCATAAGACTCCAGCTTCCATTACATTCGATTTTTCGCAAGAAGTTACTTTGTTTTTTCTTTTTTTAGCAAGGTCAAACGCCACTTTAGCTATTCTTTTAATTTCAGTGGTAGTATACGTATGTGTATTAATTCCTTTACGTTCGTTATTTTTTATTGGTTCTATTCCACGTGGTTCTCCAAAATATATGCCGCCTGTAAGTTCTCTTACAATCATAATATCTAATCCTGAAACTATTTCAGGTTTTAAAGTAGAAGAGTCGACCAATTGTTCAAAGCAGATTGCTGGTCTTAAATTTGCAAATAGTTTTAATTCTTTCCTTAATTTTAAAAGAGCTCTTTCGGGTTTTTTTGAAAATTCTAATTTATCCCATTTAGGTCCTCCACATGCTCCCAATATAACTGCATCACACTCTAAAGATTTATAAAAAACTTCGTCTGTAATAGGAATTTTGTGCGCATCTATCGATGCACCTCCGATTAATTCCTCTTCAATTTTAAAGTCTAAAGATTTATTTTTATTTAACCATTCAATAATTTTCTTTACTTCTCTTACTACCTCAGGCCCAATGCCATCTCCAGGTAATAATAGTAATTTTCTAGTGTTAGATATTGCCATTATTTAAATCCAAGGTTTTGTTTTATTCATAGAATTTTCAAATTTTTCTATATTAGGTATTTTTTTAAGTGAGAGGCCTATATTATCTAAACCTTCTAAAAGTCTTTTTTTCTTTGCTGGCTCTATATCAAAAGTTAATTTTTTGTTCCCATAAAGAATCATTTGCTCAGTTAAATTGACTTCGATCTCTTCTTTTCTTTTAGAGTATTCTGATAATTCTTGAATTAATTTTTCATCAATAATTATAGGAAGAATACCATTGTTGAAACAGTTATTATAAAAGATATCAGCAAAACTAGGACTTATTACACATCTTATACCAAAATCAAGTAAGGCCCATGGGGCGTGTTCTCTGGAGGAACCACAACCAAAATTTTTTCCTGCTAAAAGAATTTTTGATTTTGAATATGGATCATTATTTAATATAAATTCACTAATTAATTTTCCGCTTTCATCATATCTCATTTCATAAAATAAACTTTTCCCTAAACCAGTTCTTTTTATAGTTTTTAAAAATTGCTTAGGAATAATCATATCCGTATCTATATTCATTAAAGGAATATGTGCAGGTATACTTTTTAATTTTATAAATTTTTCCATTTAATTAATTTCTCTTACATCAGCTAAATAGCCCTTTATGGCTGCAGCTACGGCCATTCCTGGGCTTACAAGATGAGTTCTGCCACCTCTTCCTTGTCTACCTTCAAAATTTCTATTTGAAGTTGATGCGCATCTTTCTTTTGAGGAAAGCTGATCTTCATTCATTCCCAAACACATTGAACACCCTGGTTCTCTCCATTCAAATCCCGCATTTTTAAAAACTTTATCAATACCTTCTTCTTCAGCTTGTTTCTTAACTAAGCCAGATCCTGGTACAACCATCGCACTCACATCGCTTGCTATTTTTTTTCCTTTTAATAGTTTTGCGGCCAGCCTTAAATCTTCTATTCTTCCATTAGTACAGCTACCAATAAAGATCTTGTCTACTTTTATATCAGAAATTTTCATTTTAGGTTTTAAACCCATGTATTCTAAGGATCTGTACATTGCTGTTCTTCTATCTTTATCTTTTTCCTTTTCTGGATCTGGCACTTCTCCAGTAATTGGAGAGACATCCTGGGGAGATGTTCCCCATGTAACTAATGGTTCAATGTCTTTTGCATCAATGTTTATTTCTTTATCAAACTTCGCATCGCTATCAGAAAAAAGCTTTTTCCAATGTGCAATTGCTTTTATCCAGTTCTCGCCTTTTGGAGACATCGGCCTATCTTTAAAGTACTCTATAGTTTTATCATCTGGAGCTATTAATCCTGCTCTAGCACCGGCTTCTATAGTCATATTGCAAATAGTCATACGTTGTTCTACACTTAAATTTCTAATTACTTCACCAGCAAATTCAATTACATATCCTGTTCCACCCGCGGTTCCTATTGTTCCAATTATTTTAAGGATAACATCTTTAGACGTAACTCCTGCTGGTAAACGTCCATTTATATTTACCCTAAAATTTTTTGATTTTTTTTGAATTAAGGTTTGAGTAGCTAAAACGTGCTCTACTTCAGACGTTCCTATACCAAATGCAAGAGACCCAAAAGCTCCGTGCGTAGCTGTGTGGCTATCTCCACATACGATTACTGTCCCTGGTTGTGTAAAACCTTGCTCCGGTCCAATAATATGGACTATCCCTTGTCGCTTATCATTAACATCAAATAAATTTATTCCAAATTCTTTACAATTATTTCTTAAAGTATCAACTTGAATTTTAGATTGCTTATCAGATATACCTTTTGATCTATCAGTAGTTGGAACATTGTGATCGGGAACGGCTAAAGTAAGTTTTGGTTTTCTAACTTGTCTGCCTTGAATTCTTAATCCTTCAAAAGCTTGGGGACTAGTGACCTCATGAACAAGATGTCTATCAACATAAAGTAAAGCTGTTCCATCACTGTCTTCGTGAACAAGGTGATCATCCCAAATTTTATCGTAGAGTGTTTTTGGCATATGAGAATATTATTTTTTCGGTTTATTCTCGGCTTCCAATTTTTTATCAGAAGTCTGGTTTTTAACTTTTGATATATCTTGTTTATCCTTTTCAATAACTGGAATATCTTTTATGTTTTCATCTGTAGTAGGTTTTTTTAATATTTGTTTAGGATCAGATGATACATCGATTCCAATCTTCTTTTTAATTTTTTCGGCTATACGTGCAGATTTACCTTTTCTGTCTCTTAAATAATAAAGTTTAGCTCTTCTTACTTTTCCTGATCTTATAACTTTAATTGAGCTTACATTCGGGCTGTATAGTGCAAAAGTTCTCTCTACGCCTTCACCAAAAGAAATTTTTCTCACAGTAAATGATGAATTGATGTCTCTATTTTTTTTTGCAATGCAAACTCCCTCAAAATATTGAATTCTCTCTCTTTTACCCTCGACTATCTTAACTCCAACTTTAATCGTGTCTCCAGGGGAGAATTCTACAACTTTTTTTGAAGCTATTATCTTTTTAACCGCTTCTCTATTTATATCTTCAATATTTTTCATTGTTTTTTATTTTTAATATATTTTTCCCAAAGATCAGGCCTCTGGCGACGTGTTATAGCCTCTGATTGAGACAAACGCCAGCTTTTAATTTTCGCATGATCACCTGAAAATAGCACTTCTGGAACACTTTTACCTTCCCAAATTTTGGGTTTTGTATATTGAGGATACTCTAATAGGCCATTTTCAAATGTTTCATCATGTATGGAATTTTGATTGCCTAAAACTCCAGGCACTAAGCGCAATATTGTATCGATCATTACTAATGCGGCTGTTTCACCTCCTGAGAGAACGTAATCACCAATACTTAATTCCTCTAAATTTCTTGAAGTAATTAATCGCTCATCTACACCTTCAAAACGGCCACAGATTAAATTTATATTTTTAAGTCTGCTTAGAGATTTAGCAATACTTTGGTCGAATTTTTTACCTTTCGGAGAGAGATAAATTATTTTTTCATCTTTTTTGATATTTGTATCTATCGCTTTTGCTAAAACATCGGCCTTTAGCAACATACCATTGCCCCCTCCAAAAACAGTATCATCAACTGTTTTATGTTTATCATTTGTATAGTCTCTTATATTTACAGTTTTTAAATCCCATAAGCCTTTGCTTATTGCTTTACCATATATTCCCCTTTCCAACGGTCCAG
>CACHRI010000001.1 GCA_902582155.1 uncultured Pelagibacteraceae bacterium | reverse complement strand
CAATTCTGTAAATTTTTTTCCATCTAATTTTTTATTAGTCGCATCAATTAATCCAGTGGTTTTAGTTTTTAAACTAAATTCCTCTACGAGAGTATCAAAACTTGAGTTGTCCAACGTTTTATTTTCAATTTGATTAATTTTATTAAAAAAATTCTTATCAAATTCTGCACTACCTGTAATAATAGTAGGTGTTAATTCTGCGATTTTAAAATTTTTATAAGTTGTAGAGAAAAAATCTTTATTTTGCTTATATATTTCGTCAAATCTTTCTTTTGAAACTGTAAAATCATAAAAGTTTTTTAAATTAATATAATCTAATTCTTTCGTTTGATTTTCTTTATTAAATTCAAATTGAACTAAAAAATTTGGTACTTCAATACCCTCCGAAAGATAACTTAGAAGTTGCCTCTTTTTTTCTTGCTCTGCAATATTTTTTTCAAAAAGTGGTGCTGTCAGACTATTTGTTATCAAAAATTTTTCATACTCAGTTCGAGAAAATTTATTATCTTTAAAAAAAATTTTATCGTTGATTATAATTTCTTTTAAAGTTTTATCAGAAATTGAGACATTTAAATCTTCTAATTCAAGAATTAAAACTCTTTTTCCAATATAATCAGACAATATTCTTTCTATAAGATTTGATTTTGAGATACTTTCACGTTCTTGATCGCTTAAATTTAACACCCTTATATAGTTTATAAAATCCCTTGCGCTTATTTTTTCAGAATCCACTTTCGCTACAACATTTTGACTACCGCCACTAAATACATCTCCCATGCCCCAAAATAAAAAAGGCAATATGATTATTCCAACAAGAACCTTAAAAAAGAATGTTTTAGAATATTTTTTTATTGAATTTAACATATTTCTATTTTAAACAATTAATAAATTATAAATTCAAATAGATCAAACTCATTATAAAATATCATGAAATATTTCATAGGAAATTGGAAAATGTTTGGGGTCCCAAAGTCTATAAATATACTAAAAAAATTAATTCATTTTGCACAAGCGATAAAAATCAAAAAAAATACAGGTTAGTGATTGCCCCTCCCAACACACTTATTAAGGTTTTTTCAAAATATTTTGAGAATAAGAAACTAATTATTGGATCACAAAATTCGTATTATAAAGAAAAGTTTTCTTCAGACACAGGAGCAATAAGCCCATATATGCTTAAAAGTGTTGGAGCTAAGTATGCAATAATTGGTCACTCTGATAACAGAAAAGAAGGCGATACTGATAAAATTTTGAGAGAAAAAGTTAGATTAGCCTTAAAAAATAATTTAAAGGTAATTTTTTGTATTGGAGAAAATAACTCACAAAAAAAAAAAAATAAAACCTTTAAAGTTCTAAGAAGCCAATTAACTAAAGGACTTATTAGAAAATTTAATCGTACAAAAATTGTAGTAGCATACGAGCCGATTTGGTCGATAGGCTCTGGTAAAATACCATCTGCAAAAGAGTTAAGTAAAACAGCTGATTATATTAAGAAAGTTTTAAAAAAAATTTTTAAAAAAAGTCCAGCAGTTCTTTATGGAGGATCTGTAGACGGAAACAATATAAGGATTTTCAAGGAAATTAATGGAATTGACGGCTTCTTAATAGGAGGAGCTTCAAAATCTTCAAAAAAATTCATTGATATAATAAAAAATTACTATAGATAGTCACCATGGAAAGTATAATCGTTGTAATAAATATCATATTGGCCATTATCCTTGTTATCGTTGTTTTATTACAAAGATCTGAAGGCGGTGCTTTAGGACTTGGTGTTTCACAGGATAATTTCACGTCATCAAGATCAGTTGGTACTTTTCTAACGAAATTAACTGCGATAATCGCATCGATGTTCATAATATGCAGTATAGTTTTAGTAGCGATTAATAGAGATGAAATGAGAGAAACCCAATCTGTTTTGGAATTAGAGGAAAGTGAGAACTCAAATTTACCTCAAATTCCAGAGTCTAATAAATAAAACTTTTTTTTAACACAATTTTCAAGTATAACATACTTCCATGGCGCGATATATTTTCGTAACTGGCGGCGTGGTTTCATCACTTGGAAAAGGTTTATCATCCGCATCACTAGCATATTTATTACAGTCACGAGGTTTTAAGGTTAGAATTAGAAAATTAGATCCTTATCTAAATGTAGATCCAGGAACTATGAGTCCATTTCAACACGGCGAAGTTTTCGTCACTGACGATGGTGCAGAGACTGATTTAGATCTAGGTCATTACGAAAGATTTTCAGGCATATCAGCTAAAAAGACTGACAATATTACTACAGGTAAAATTTACAACGATGTTTTAAAAAGAGAACGTGAAGGAAAATATCTTGGTAAGACTGTACAAGTAATCCCCCACATAACAAATAGAATAAAAGAGTTTATAAAAAATGATGTTTCTAGAGAGGACTTTGTCATTTGCGAAATAGGAGGCACAGTTGGAGATATAGAAAGTTTGCCTTTTTTAGAGGCAATTAGGCAATTTTCAAATGAAATAGAAAAAAAAAATACTTTATTTATACATTTAACACTTGTTCCATACATGAAAGCGTCAGATGAAATTAAGACAAAACCAACACAACATTCTGTAAAAGAGCTTAGAAGCATTGGTATTCAACCAGATATTATAATCTGCAGGTCTGAAAGAACAATTCCTTTAAATCAAAGAAAAAAAATTTCCTTATTTTGTAACGTTTCTATAGAAGATGTTATTGAAACTGTTGATGTAAAAACAATTTATGAAGCACCAATTAGCTTTAATAAAGAAAAATTAGATGAAAGGGTGTTAAAGTTTTTTAAAATCAAGTCAAAAAAGAAAGTAAATCTCAATCCTTGGAAAAAAATAACAAAGTTAGTCTTAAATACTAAAAATAAAGTAAACATTGCTATTATTGGTAAATATGTTGAGCTTAAAGATGCTTACAAATCTTTAGATGAAGCCTTAACACATGGTGGTATAAGCAACAATCTAAAAGTTAATTTAGTACGAATAGAGTCAGATAAATTAAAACCAAGCGAAATTAAGAGCAAACTCAATGGTGTTTCAGGAATTCTTATACCTGGAGGTTTCGGCAAAAGAGGAACAGAAGGAAAAATTGCAGCGATAAATTATGCTAGAAAAAATAAAATTCCTTTTTTAGGTATTTGTTTTGGTATGCAAATGGCTGTAATAGAGTTTGCAAGAAACAAACTAAAAATGAAAAATGCAACTTCTAGTGAATTTGGCTCATCTAAGGCATCAGTTGTAGGTTTAATGAATGAGTGGAAAAAAGATGGTAAATTAATAAAAGGAACAGATAAAAACTTAGGTGGCACCATGCGCCTTGGCAGCTACGAAGCAAGACTTAAAAAAGACACAAAAATAAGTAAAATTTATAATTCATTGATAATATATGAAAGACACCGCCATAGATATGAAGTTAATATCAACTTTAAGAGTAACTTTGAAAATAAAGGAATGATTTTTTCAGGTTTATCTCCAGACAATCAGTTGCCAGAAACTATTGAGTTGAGAGATCATCCTTGGTTTATAGGAGTTCAATTTCACCCTGAATTTAAATCTAGACCTTTAACTCCACATCCTTTATTCTCCTCATTTATAAAGGCCGCTAAAATCAAATCAAAAAATGACAAGTTATAAAGTTAAATGTAATAATTTCGAAATTGGAAATGATAAACCATTTACATTAATTGCTGGGCCATGTCAGCTTGAAAATGAAAAACATGCCTTAAAGATTTCAGCAGAATTAAAAAAAATTACGAGTGAATTAGGAATTAACCTAATTTATAAAACATCATTTGATAAAGCCAATAGAACTAGTCTTAAAGGAAAAAGAGGTTTAGGATTAGAGAAATCACTTCCAATTTTTGATAAACTAAGAAAAGAAATAGGAGTTCCAGTTTTAACAGACGTTCATACCGCGGAACAATGTTCAATAGTGTCAAAGCACGTAGATGTTTTGCAGATACCTGCATTTTTATGTAGACAAACAGATTTATTAATTGCTGCTGCAAAAACAGGAAAAATAATCAATGTTAAAAAAGGACAATTTTTGGCTCCATGGGATATGAGTAATGTAATTAAAAAAATACAAGAGTCTGGAAATAAGAATATTCTCATTACTGAAAGAGGTGCAAGTTTTGGATATAATACATTGGTCTCAGATTTTAGAGCCTTACCAATAATGTCAAAATTCGGTTTTCCAATTGTATTTGACGCGACACATTCAGTACAACAACCTGGTGGGATGGGAGAAAAAAGTGGAGGCCAAAGAGAGTTTGTTCCTCATCTTGCTCGTGCGGCTGTTGCTGTTGGAATTGGTGCAATTTTTATCGAAACTCACGATGATCCAGACAACGCTCCATCGGATGGACCAAATATGGTTCCTTTAAAAGAATTAAAAAGTTTATTAAAAAAATTAACTGAAATCGATAAATTAGTAAAATAATAATGTCAAAAATTAAACATGTAAAAGGCAGACAAGTCTTTGATAGCAGAGGAAATCCAACTGTAGAAGCAGAAATTATATTGGATAATGGTTTAACTGGAAAATCAATTGTTCCATCCGGAGCCTCAACTGGTCGTTACGAAGCTCATGAACTTAGAGATAAAAATAAAGATTACTTAAATAAAAGTGTTTTCAACGCAGTTGATAATATAAACGATAAAATTTCAAAAGTTTTAATAAATAAAGACCCTGGTCAACAAAGTGAAATTGATAAAATATTAATAAACTTAGATGGCACAGATAATAAATCAAATTTGGGAGCTAACGCTATATTGGCTGTGTCAATTGCAAACTTAAAAGTCGCTGCGAAATTATCTAATCAAGAAATATTTAAATATTTAAACACTCAAAATAATCAAGTTTTTTCTTTACCATATCCTTTAATGAATATCATCAATGGTGGTGCTCATGCTAATAACTCATTAGAAATTCAAGAATTTATGATTAGACCTGATGGAGCAAAAAATTTTAAAGAGTGCATGCAAATGACTTTCTTGGTAATACAAAATTTAAAAAAGAATTTAGAAGAAAAAAAGATTTCTACGAGCGTAGGTGACGAAGGTGGGTTCGCACCCTCACTTGACTCAGATGAAGAGGCTATTGAATTAATAATGAAATCAATATCGTTTTCAGGATATAAGGCTGGCATAGATATTTCTATTTGTTTAGATGTAGCTGCTAATGAACTTAAAGAAGCAAAAAATGTTGAATATTTTTTAAATCTTATCAAAAAATATCCTATTAAATCTATTGAGGACCCATTCTCCGAGGACGATTGGGAAAATTGGAAAAAATTAACTCAAAAAACTAATATTCAAATTGTTGGGGATGACTTATTTGTAACTAATAAAAAAAGACTAAAAAAAGGAATAAATGAAAAGTCAGCCAACTCGATATTGATTAAACCAAATCAAATAGGGAGCGTTAGTGAGACTTTAGAAACAATAAAATTAGCACAAGAAAAAAATTTTAAAACAATAATCTCACATAGATCTGGCGACTCGGAAGACACTTTTATCGCTGATTTGGCCGTTGCGACAAATTCTTCTCAAATTAAAACTGGGTCTTTAGCTAGATCGGAGAGGGTGGCTAAATATAATAGGCTTTTGAGAATAGAAGAGAAGCTTGGAAAACAGTCAAAAATGGCTAAAATTTAGTTATGAGACTTTTTAACTTTTTAAAAAAAAAGAAATTATTGTTATTAAATGTTCTTTTAACTTTATACATCGCCACAAATTTAATAGGGGGTGAAAGAGGGTTAGTTTCATATTATGAAAAAGAAAAAAAACAAAAAAATTTAATGAACAAAGAAAGAAATCTTTCTAGTAAATTTGATGAGTATGAGAAAAAAAACCAACTTTTATCAACAAAATTAGATTTTGATTATGTTGAAACGATTTATAGAGAAAAATTAAAATTTGGAAAAAAAGACGAATTAATTATAAAATTGAAATGATAGATAGAGACAAAAGACACCCAGAAAAAGTTAATAAACCTTTTAATCCTATTAAAAAGAAACCTGAATGGATACGATCTAAGATCGTTAACTCACAAGTTTTTTTTCAAACAAGAAAAATTGTAAACCAAAATAATTTAGTAACAGTATGTCAGGAAGCTAATTGTCCTAATATAACAGAATGTTGGAGCAAGAAACATGCTACATTTATGATAATGGGTGACACATGTACAAGAGCTTGCGCATTTTGTGATGTTAAAACTGGAAAACCTAATGAACTTGACATTTTTGAACCTTTGAAAATTGCTAATGCAGTAAAAAGTTTAAATTTAAAACACGTCGTTATAACATCTGTTGACAGAGATGATCTTGATGACGGAGGCTCTGAACATTTTTTTAAGGTTGTTGAAGCCACGAGAAACAAAAACCCAGAAACTTCAATCGAGGTTTTAACACCAGATTTTTTGCGTAAAGGGGAAGCATATAAAAAAATTTTACAATCCGAGTTAGATGTTTTTAATCACAACATTGAAACAGTTCCAAGACTTTACACTAAGGTTAGACCTGGAGCACGTTACTTTGCCTCGTTAGAACTTCTAAAAAATGCAAAAAAATTTAACAAAAAAATTTTTACTAAATCAGGAATTATGGTCGGATTGGGTGAAACCAAAGAAGAAATAATCCAAGTAATGGATGATCTAAGATCTGCTGAAGTAGACTTTATAACTATTGGTCAATATCTGCAACCTTCACCAAAACATCACCCTTTATCACGATACTATACTCCAGATGAATTCAAAGAGTTTAAAGAAATAGCAAAAACGAAAGGTTTTTTATTAGTATCTTCATCACCTTTAACAAGATCATCATATCACGCGGATGAAGATTTTAAAAAATTACAAGATGCAAGAAATAAACAGCTTGAATGTCAGCAGCATCAATAAAAAAGATCATTCCTTGTAAAAAAAATCAATTGATTCACATGGTTCTTGATATTGAAAAATATCCTGAATTTGTTCCATGGTGTTTAAGTGGGAAAGTACACTCAAGAAAAGAGAGTAGCGATTTAATTGAAATTAAGGCTGATTTAAAAGTTGGCAAAAGTATCATACATGAGACATATACAAGTTTAGTCCTTTACTATAAAGAAAAAGATAAAATTTTAGTTACGAATATTGACGGTCCTCTCACACATTTAAAAAATGAGTGGAAATTTAAAGAAATAAATAATTCTACTCAGCTTGAGTTTCATATTGATTTCCAATTAAAAAATAATTTATTAAATAATATTATGAAAAAATCTTTTAGCTTTGGATTAAATAAAATTGCCGAGGCTTTTGAAAAAAGAGCCATCAGTATATATAAATAATGCTAGGTACTTTTTTATTAATATTATTTTTTTTAATAGTTTGGTGGTATTTAGTAGAGTATATTAAGTTTTTTAGGACTGGTGACCCCAATGAGACTGATGATAACTATTGGAAATTTTCTTATGACTTTAAGCCATCAAAAAAAGAGGATTTTAAGCCTGATAATGATGAAATATTAAACAAAAGAAGATTAAGAAACAAACTAGTTTTTCTCCTTTATTTAGATGTATTAGCTATATTTTTTCTTTTAAATATTTTTGCCTCACAAATTTTAGAGAAAATCGCCAATTAATTTTATAGCTTTTTCAGTAGTTGCTTTTTGTATTGGAATTCTTCCTTTTTTCTTAAAAATAAATTTATTAATTTTTATAATTTTCCCCGTCTTTAAACCAATATAAACAAGTCCCACAGGTTTGTTCCTAGTTCCTCCTTTTGGTCCAGCTATCCCAGTTATAGCAATATTAATTTTACTTTTACTAATTTTGCTCAAATTATTAACCATCGCTAAACAACACTGAACACTTACAGCGCCATATTTTTCAATAGTTTTTTTTGGTATTTTTAAAATATTAATTTTTGATTCATTTGAATAAGTTACTAATCCCATTTTAAATATTTTAGATGAGCCACTTATTGAAGTAAATTTGGATGAGAGCATTCCCCCAGTACAAGACTCAGCTACAGATATTGTAATATTTCTTTTAATTAAAATTGAAATTATCTTTTTCATTAGAAAAACTTTGATTTAATTGTCATAAATATTATTAAAGTAAAAACGACGTAAAATCCTGAAATTATATCATCAAAAATGACACCAAAATTATTCCTAAATTTTTTTTCTATTAAATTAATTGGGTACGGTTTCTTAATGTCAAAAAACCTAAATAAAATAAATATATATATATAAAATAAGATAGCCTCACCAAATATTTTTTCAGTCCCATGTGAAACTTCATAAAGATAAATCGGAATAGATTGACCTATTACCTCGTCTATAACAACCTCTTGAGGATCTTTATTTTCATTTCCTTCAATATACATTTTAACTGCAGGAAACGATAAAATTAGAATTACAAGAAGAAAAATTAATATAAAATTGTTAGATAAATCTATAATATGAAATAAACTGAAAAGAAAAACTGTTGTTATTAAAGATGTTACAGTGCCAGGGGCATATCTTATAGTTCCTATACCAAAAAATGTTACAAATAAAAAATTTAAATTCTTAATCATATTTAATTATTGAAGCGATTACCTCACAAGCAATAGCTTTTTCCTTTCCAATTATACCAAGTTTTTCGGTTGTTTTCCCTTTGATGTTAATATTATTTTTTGAAATCTTACAAATTTTTGAAATTATATCTATCATTTTCTTTTTATATTTTTGAATTTTTGGAGTTTGAGTAATAATATTTAAATCAATATTGTTTATGAAATATCCTTTCTTAATAACTTTATCAATAACCACTTTAAGTAAAACAGTTGATCTTATATTCTTGTACTTATTTTTTTTGTCTGAAAATAATTGACCTATATCTCCCATTCCACTCGCTCCAAGAATTGCATCAGTAATTGAATGTAAAACAGGATCACCATCAGAGTGACCCAAAGTTCCTAAAGAAGAGTTTATTTTTAAGCCACCTAAATATAATTTTCTATTAGGAACTAATCTATGTACATCAAAGCCGATTCCTAAACTTATTTTTGATTTATATATATTTTTTAAATTAAGAAAATCCTCGTATTCTGTAACTTTAAAATTATTTTTTTCTCCTTCTACAAATTTAACCTTATTAATATCTGTAAAAAGAGAAATATCATCATCTAAATACTTGTTTGAATTTTCATTATGTAATCGAAAAATTTCTTTAAAAATAAAAGCTTGTGGGGTTTGAGTTAAAAACATATTTTTTCTACTTTTACTTACAATGTACTCATTTAAACTTGAGTCCATTTTTTGTTTAATAGCGTCATTAATTTTTAACATTGGTATCACTGAGTTATAATTTTTCATCTTTTTAATTATTTCTTTTAATAAATTACTTGAAAAATTAGGCCTAGCTGCATCGTGTATCAAAACTTTTGTAACACCTTTGGTTTTATTAAGGTATTTTAGAGCATTAAATGTAGACTGCTGTCTAGTTTCTCCGCCTTTAATAAATTTTATGTTTTTTAAATTTAATGATTTTAACAGTTTTTTGTCATTAACGTTGTATACAACAATTATTTTTTTAATTTGGTTGAATTTGAGTGCCTTATCTATAATTATCTCTATTAATGATTTACCGGCTATTTTTTGATAAGGTTTACTGATATTAGATCTAAATCTTTGGCTTTTGCCACCAGCTAATATGATTAAAGAAAAACTCATTGTATGATTTTATATAATATTTATATAAATAGTTAACTATATGTTTAAAATAATTAAAAATTTTAATTGGATTATTTTATCGTCAATTACCTGTGTTTTTCTAGGGATTCTTACATTTCTGACTTTTATAAATGAAGGCTTTATTTCACTTACTGAAAAAAATTTATTAATATTACTATCAATCGATATAATATTACTTCTAATCTTCTTTTATTTAATATTTAGAAATTTCTTGCGTTTTTATCGAGAAGGAAAAAAAAATAAATCTGGTTCGCAAACAAATATTAAATATATTTCTTTATTTTCATTATTTACATTTATTCCGTCTTTATTAATTGCGATATTCTCACTTTTTATTTTCAATTTTGGATTACAAAAATATTTTGATGATAAGATTTCTCAAGCGGTCAATAATTCTAATGATGTAGCAATAAATTATCTTGAAGAAAGTAAGAAAAATGTAAAGTCCGACGTTATTTTGATGAGCGTTGGTTTAAATAGAGCTTCCAATCTTTTTTATACTAATCCAAATCAATTTTTAAGAGTGTTAAATGCAGAAAAAATCCTGAGAAGAATTGACGATATTTATCTTATAGACAGTGCAGGCAATGTTTTAATTTCAGATACAGCTATAAATAAAAATAATTTTTCAATGCCGGGTGAAGAAACTTTTGATGAAGCTATCACTGGAGTTCCAGTCATTATCCCAGGAAACTTTGAAAATAAAACATCAGCAATGATTAAACTTAGTAATTTTATTGATACTTATTTGTATATTTCAAGAAATATTGAACCCGATATTTTAAAATATTTAAATGAAACCGAAAAAGCTGTTGATTTTTATTATTCTGTTGAGAATAGTCAAACTGGAATAAAAATTACATTTGCAATCATTTATATTATTGTTGTTACTTTACTGCTATTTTTATCAACTGCAGTTGCAATAATGTTTGCAAGAAGATTAACTAGGCCAATAATTAATTTAATAAGCGCATCTGAAAATATAAGTAAAGGAGAGTTGGATACAAAAGTACCAGAAATAGAAGCTGATGATGAGTTTAAAAGATTAAATACTAATTTTAATAATATGATAACCAGACTTAAAAGACAGCAAGATAAGTTATTAGTTACCGAAAGATATGAAGCATGGGAAATCGTTGCTAGAAAACTTGCTCACGAAATTAAAAACCCACTAACTCCTATTCAATTATCCATAGACAGACTAAAGGAAAAATATTCATCTAAAATAAATGAAGACAAAAATCAGTTTAATGAATACTTGCAAACCATTAATCGTCAAATTAAAGATATCGAAAATCTTGTAAATGAGTTTTCAAATTTTGCTAGAATGCCAAGGCCTGTTACAAAAAAAATTGATATAAATAAAGTTATTTCAAGGGCCGTAAATTTATTGAAGGTATCTTTGAAAAGCGAAATAGTTTTTGAAAATACTAAAAATAATTTTGTCACAGGAGACGAGGATCAGTTATATAGAGTATTTATTAATTTAATAAAAAATGCAGATGAGTCGATTGTAGAAATTTTAAATAAAAAGCCTAATTATAAAGGAAAAATTGACATAGTAATTTATAGAAATAATGATTATATAATCACTATTATAAAAGATAATGGTGAAGGAATACCGGATACAAAAAAAGCGATGACACCTTATTTTACTACAAAAAAAAATGGAACTGGACTTGGGTTGCCAATAGTAAGTAAAATCATTAATGAACATTCTGGAGAATTTTTAATAAAAAAGAATAAAGGAACCACTATTGAAATATGGTTGCCTTGTTATTAATTTATGAATAAGGAAATTTTAGTTATAGACGATAATCCAGACATAAGATTTTTAATTTGCAACATTCTTAAAGAAAAAAATTTTAATGTAAGATCAGCAGCTAATTTTGATCAAGCTTTACTAGAAATTAATAAAAAAATCCCAGATTTAGCAATTATAGATATAAAGCTAGATAGGGATGACAAAGATGGTATTGATTTATTAAAAATATTAATGAGAAAAAATAACTCCATACCCGTAATTATGATATCTGGGCATGCAACAGTAAAAATCGCTTTAGAGTCAATAAGATTAGGAGCATATGAATTTATAGAAAAAGGAGCGTCCTTTTCAACAGGCAAACTTTTGAATTATGTGAATAGGGCATTAGAGACTGCAAATTTAAAGATAGAAAAAGATATAATTGAAGACAAACTTTTTCACTCTTTTGAATTAATTGGAAACAGTCAGTCAATAATTAAAGTTAAAAAGACAATTGAAAAATTATCTAATACAGAAAGTAGAGTCTTAATATCAGGTCCAACTGGATCTGGAAAAGAATTAGTAGCCAGAAAAATACATAAACATTCATCTAGGAATAAAAAGCCATTTATTGTAATAAATGCAGCTTCATTAAAAGAGAAAACTTATGAAAAAGAATTATTCGGTCAAGAATTTGAAGGCGGCACAACTTCATTTGGCGCTTTTGATAGAGCTAACAAAGGAACATTATTAATTGATGAAGTAACGGAAATACCTATTGAAACCCAGGCAAATATTTTAAGAGTGCTAATTGATCAAAAATTTAAAAGAGTTAATGGAAAAAAAGATATTAATGTTAATATAAGAATAATATCATCTACATCCAGAAATCTGATTGAGGAGGTGAATAATGGAAATTTTAGAGAAGACCTCTACCATAGACTTAATGTGGTCCCTATTGAAATTAGCCCTTTAACATCAAGAACTGAAGACATACCAGACCTTATTAATTATTTTAAAAAGAAGATTTCAGAAATTAATGGAGTTCAAGAAATAGAAATAGATACAAAAAATGATCAACTTTATACTTACAATTGGCCTGGAAATGTTAGAGAGCTAAGAAACTTGATTGAACGAATAACTATTCTTTCAACTAATGAAAGCAAAGAAAATATTAACAATTCAATAAATGATATTTTGACAAATAAGAGTTCAATAAAAAACGAAAATCTTTTAAAAGATACTTTTTCCTCACCACTCAAAGAGGCGAGAGAGCAATTTGAAAAAGAATATCTTACTATTCAACTAAAAAAAAATCATGGAAATATCTCTAAAACAGCCGACTTCATCGGCATGGAAAGATCTGCTTTACACAGAAAGTTAAAGTTATTAGGTATTAAAGGTATAAATTAAATATGAACATTATTATATGTGGAGCCGGCAAAGTTGGCTTTTCAATAAGTAAGCAGTTATCTTCACAAGGTCACTCTGTAACAGTTATAGATCAATCCTCAGAGGACATTAAAAAAATAAATGACACTCAGGATGTAAAAGGTATTGTAGGTAGAGCAACATTACCTTCTGTTTTAGAAAACGCAGGGGCGGAAAATACTGACATGATCATAGCTGTTACCCGAAACGATGAAACAAATATGGTTGTATGTCAATTAGCTAGCTCTCTTTTTAATATTTCAAAAAAAATAGCTAGAATAAGAACAAAAGATTTCTTAGAAGGAAAGTGGAATAAACTCTATAACAAATCAAATATTCCAATTGACGTAATAATTTCACCAGAAAAAGAGGTTGCTAAATCTTTATTTAGAAGATTAGAGGCACCAGGTGCATTAGATAACGTTCCATTTGGAAACAATAAAGTTAAAATGCTCGAAATAGCGATTGAAAAATCTTGTCCAATAATCAACACCCCCCTTAAAAAACTAACAGAAAAATTCCCTAATTTTAGAGCAAATATAGTTGGGCTAGTAAGAAAAGAAAAATTTAAATTTTTAAAAAAAGATGACAAGTTAATTGAAGGCGACAACGTTTATGTTGTTGTTAGCAGTGATCAATTAAATGAAATTCTTAAAGCTTTTGGCCACGTAGAAAAAACCTCAAAAAAAATATTAATTATTGGGGGAGGAAATATTGGTCTTCATTTAGCAAAAATGCTAGAGGAGAATTTTGACGGAGCTAGAATTAAAATAATTGAGAAAAATAAAAGTAGAGCCGAAGAAATAGCTGCGGAACTTACTTCTTCTATAGTAATTAATGGGGATGCACTTGACGAAGAGATTTTGAAAGAGGCTAATTTAGAAGAATCAGAAACAGTATTAGCTTTAACTAATGATGACGAAAATAATATTATGGCTTGTGTATTAGCTGAAAAAACTGGTCAAACCAAAAGGACAATAGCCATAGTAAATAAATCAAATTATAGTTTATTACAAAGTTCTTTAAATATTGATGATTTAGTAGATCCACGTATGACAACAGTCTCAAGAATTATGGAACATGTTCATCGAGGTACAATTGCAACTGTATATTCGCTACTTGATGGCGAATATGAATTTATCGAAGCTAAAGTGATTGAAAAATCAGAACTCTTAAATAAGAAAATTAAAGATAGTAATTTGCCAGAAAATGTTAGAGTTGGAGCAATAATTAGAGGAGAACAAGTAATTATTCCAAGAAGTGACTTTGTTTTTGAAAAAGATGATCTTGTTGTTTTACTAGCAAATAGAGATCAACTTAAAGAAATTGAGAACATATTTAGTATTATTTAATTTTTTTTTCCCACTCGTACGCAGTTTTTAAAATGTAACCGATATCATCATATTTTGGCTTCCATGAAAAAAAGCTATTAAATTTACTTGGATCAGAAACTATCTTTTCACTGTCACCATCACGTCTAGGCCCAAAACTATAATTTATTTTTTTTTCAAGAATTAGATTAAAATTATCAATAATCTCTTTGACTGAATAACCGTGACCATATCCGCAATTAAAAATGTGAGATTTACTATTTTTAAATAAATACTTACCAGACAACAAGTGTATTTCCGCAAGATCTGAGACATGAATAAAATCTCTTACTGGTGTGCCGTCATGTGTATCGTAATTATTTCCATTGACTATTAATTTATCTTTTTTTCCAACAGCAACTTCACAAGCAATTTTAATTAAGTGCGTAGAGAATTTGGAGCAAAGACCAGTTCTAAGTTTTTCATCAGCTCCTGCAACATTAAAGTATCTTAAAATAATATAATTTATTTTGTCCTCTTTTGAACTTTCTTTTAAAAAGTCTTCTAATTTAAGTTTAGAGGCTGCATAAGGATTTAGGGGATTTAAGGTTTCACTTTCTTTAACCTTATCAGTTTTTGGATTACCATAAACTGATGCAGTGGATGAAAAAATTATCTTTTTTAGATTACAATTAATACAAGTTTGTAAAAAAATTTTTCCTTTTTCAAAGTTATGATTATGATATTTTTTAGGATCTTTAACTGACTCATCAACTCTGATCAAACCCGCAAAATGCATTACTAAATCAAAATTATCATTCTGTATTATATCTTTTACTTTTTTTTTATCATCAATATCGCAAGTAAAAAGTTTAGCTTTTTTTGGTACCAGAGATTTGTCACCAGTAATTAAATTATCTATAATCGTAACTTTAAAGCCCTCATCAATTAATAAGTTGCACACATGGCTACCAATATATCCAGCACCGCCAGTAACAAGAATATTCATTTAATTTTTTTTCTTATTGTTTCAAATTTTTTTAAAGCCGCAGATATAGTCATGTCCATATCGTAATAAGCATAATCAGCCAATCTCCCACCGAAGTCAAAATTTTTAATTTTATTCGCCTCTAATTTATACTTTCGATGTTTTATCCTATTATTCTCATCGTTAATTGGATAATAGGGTTCTTTATCATTAAGGACAGAAAATTCTTTAATTATTAAAGAGGCATTTGATTTGAAAACTTCTCTCTCAGGATGCAAATGCTTTGGCTCATGAATCCTAGTATATTTTTTTTTAAGTTCAGGGTAGTTCATTACAGCGGTGCCTTGAAAATCTTTTAATTTTTTTTTCTCGTATTTAAATTTTAGTGATCTCCACTCTAATTTTCCAAATTTATAATTAAGCAGAGAGTCCAATGGACCAGTGTAAATTGTTAAAAATTTTGGTTTTATCTTGTAATTAAGTTTATAGGATTGATTGAACTTTATCTTTATATTTTTATTCTTTATTAAATTTTTGAAAATACTAGTGTAACCGTTTTTTGGTATGCCTTGATATTGTGTTTGCTGATAGTAATCCTCGTTATAACTAAATCTTATTGGTAAACGGTTAAAAATACTTTCAGGTAATTTTTTTGGTTTTTTACCCCATTGTTTTTGCGTGTAACCTTTTATAAATGCGTTGTACAATTCTTTACCGATTTGTGAAATTGCTTTATCCTCAAAATTTTTGAATTTATAATTCTTGAATTTTTTAGTCTTGTTATTAATAAATTTTTCTGCTTCAACCGGACTAAAGTTTTTATTAAAAAAAGTATTTATTGTTTCAAGATTTATTGGCATTTGATAAACCTTGTTTTTAATATTAGAGAGAACTTGATGTCTGTAATTATTGAATTCTGTAAATCTATTTATATAGTCCCAAACTTTTTGATTTGAAGTATGAAAGATATGAGTACCATATTTATGATATTCAATGTTTGTTTTTTTATCTGTTTCGCTATAACAATTTCCACCGATATGTTTTCTTCTTTCAATGATAAGCACTTTTTTATTTAAAACATTTGCTAATCTTTCGGCTAGCACTGTTCCATAAAAACCTGAGCCGACAATTAAAATATCTGGTTTATAATTACTCATTATTAATTTTTTTTATTGCAGACAAAATTATACCATTTCTTTTCACTTGGTGCACATTCTCTAAAGAATATTCGTCATAACAATTAGTAATCTGATTTTTTTTTCTGGATAGTACTGTTCTATTAGTCATTATAATGTATGCAGCACTATTTAAATCAGCATATTCTGAATTCTTGTATCTTTTTTTCATATAAGTCTTAGCTATATCTGCATTTATTCCACAGGTATGGAATTTTATTTTTTCAGCATTCAAATTAGAGGTGAGAATTAATTCCTTTAGACTTACAGACCAATAATCATTTTCAAATTTTTTATATCTCTCTTTTTCATCACCAGACAAATAATTTAAATATGTATAATGATATGGTGTAATTAAAAAAAAGTTATAAATATGATAAATAAATAAAAACAAAATTATATATTTTGTTAATACATAAAATTCTTTTTTCTTCTCAAAAAGAAGATATGCCGTTATAGCAGGTATAATTACTATATAAGGTGACACCCAAAGAAAAAGTCTAAGACCATCATAAATAGGATAAGATATAAAATATAAAATTAAATTCGGATAAACCAGAAGGATAAAGAGAGTTAAAATCTTCAACTTTATTTTTTGAATTTTTTTACTTAAATTTTTAAAGTTAAAAAATATGAGGGGCCCAGAAATGAAGTATAAAAACAAAACATATTCAGGCAATTTATATAAATAATTTACCAGCAGATAGTTGATAGGAACTTCCTTTGAGGATATGTATGTTCCATTTAATAAATTAAATGGCCAACCCACTTCAATAGAAAATGTTTGAATTAAGAACTTAAAAGGTAATATAAAAATATTCTCGTGGGTATCAGGCCAAAATAAAACTAAAATTAGATAAAATAATGTCGCATACATTAATAAATCTAAAAGAACTACCTTTAAACTTTTTATCTTATTTAAAATTAAATAAGTAAAAAAAATCAAAACAATTGGAAGCAATGATCCAAAAAACATTAATTGAATTCCAGTTCCTATAGCTGATAAAATTGAAATTTTTAGGACTATAATAATCCTTTTCAAACCAATTAATTTTTTTGTAGCATATTTAATTAAATAATAAATTATCCAAAAATGAGAAAAAGTTATAATTATATCTTTGTTGTTGATAGCAAAATGACCAAAGAAAAATGGAAGTAGTAAAAGAAAAATTGTTGCAAATTTTGCTATCACCGTGTTAAATAATTTCTTAGTAATTTTATAAACTGCAACAACAGTAAGTAGTCCAAAAATAGAATTTATTATATGATGAAACTCTAAATTAAAAGTTTGTGGCGCAAGCTGTGTTAGCAAACTTGAAAAAGACCAGTATAATGTTGAGTAACGATATTTTGAGTAGAAGTCCTCATTAATAGATCCAAACGAAAGTAAATAATTTAAATTTATTTTTCCTAATTTATGATAATAAATTTCATCCCATGAAATTCCAATTAACACAGCACAAATTAAAGTATATATAACAAATACTATTTCTACTTTTCTCTCATGATTTGATAAAAGTGTAAAAAATTTATTCAATTTGAAATTTTATTTTAATTCTGACGAAATTTTACCAATAAATTTTTTTATTAAGATTGCATCTTCTTGAGACAAAATACGTTCTTTTTTTAAACCATTTCTCAATTCGGTTCTCACTTTATCTTTAATAATTTCAGCTGTATTTTTATCTAGACTTGAAAGTTTATTTAAAACATCTAACTTGTCTGCTAGAAATATATTATAAAATACATTAATGATAATAATGATAGCAAATGTGATAGAAATTAATTTTATAAAAAAAACTTTTAAACTATTCTCAGATTTCATAATTAATAATTTTATTTACTTTAAATTTAAATAATTAAATGGTCAATCAACCAATTATAGATATAATAATTCCAAACTTTAATAAAGCTAAATATGTAAAACAATGTTTAGACTCAATTATTTCTCAAACTTATAAAAATTGGAAAATATATTTTATTGATGATAATTCAAATGATGAAACAAAAGAAGTTTTAAAAGACTTTGAAAACATTGATAATATTAAAATTATTTATTTAAAAGAAAATAAAGGACCCTCGTATTGTAGAAATTTGGGTATAGAACAATCCAGCTCAGAATATTTAGCTTTTATGGATTCCGATGATTTTTGGCCAGAAAATAAATTAGAAAGTCAAATTAAAGCTATGGTAAAAAATGATTATAATTTTACTTATACAGACTATTTCTTTTTTTTTAATAACAACCAAAAAAAACTTAAAAAAACTTGCTTACCTAATTTTTATGATTATAAGATTTTTTTAAATCACTCATCAATGAGCACATCATCAATAATTATTAAAAAAGATTTGATAAAAAAAATTTTTTTCAAAAATGTTGAACACGAAGACTTTTTATTTAAGTGTGATGTTCTTAGAAACGGCGAGTTAGCTTTTAAAATAAAAGAAACTCATGTTTATTATAGGATCAACAAATCTAATAGATCATCTAATAAAATTAAAAATCTGATTAATTTATGGAAAATTAATAATAAAGAAAACAATTTAAATTTATTTCAAAATTTTAAGTCTTTATTCTTAATCAGTTTTAACTCATTAAAAAAATATGGATGGAAATGAAAAAAATTATTTTAAGCAAGAAAACAAAAGTTTATATATTTGCACCAGCCAAAATATTTACCGGAGGGCCAGAGCTATTACATCAACTAGCTTACACCATTACTAAAAAATATAAAATTGATGTGAAAATGGTTTATCTTCCAATAACAGATACTAATCCAATTCATAATAATTTCGAAAAATATAAAATAAAATTCTCAAATTACATAGAAGATGAAAAAAAAAATATTCTTATAATACCTGAACATTATCAATTTCTTAGTTATTCTTTAAAATTTAAAAAAATAAGAAAAATTTTGTGGTGGCTTAGTTTAGATAATTATTTTGGATATAAATTTAGATATGAATTTAGTAAAACCATTAGATCAATAATAAAGATACCATACAATTTAATTAAAATTTTTAATAAATTAATTAATTATAGATTTGGTATTTTCACTTATCAAGATTTCTTAAAATTATTTTATAAAAATTTCAATTTATGTAATTTTAAAGAATTATCACAAATTGACTATCATTTTTCCCAATCAAGTTATGCTCAAAATTATCTAAAAAAATATTTTAAAGATATAAAAATATTGTCAGATTTTCAAAGACCCGAAATATTAAATAATTATAAAAAAAAGTTAAAAAAGAAGAAAAATTTAATTTGCTATTCAAACAAAAGTAATCTTTTTATTAAGCAAATTAAGAAGCATACAAATTATAAAATGATTGAATTAGCAGGTTTTAGTAATTCACAGTTAATAAATATATTTAAAAAAACAAAAGTTTATTTAGACTTCGGGTACCACCCGGGAAAAGATAGAATGCCGAGAGAAGCAGTTTTATTCAACAATTGTGTGATTACTAATATAAAAGGAAGTGCAAAAAATAATATTGATATACCTATTAATAGAAAATATAAATTTAAAGAGTCGATTGTCAACTTAAAAAATATAAATTTAAGAATCTCAAAAATTTTTAAAAATTACAAAACTGAAATTAAGAATTTTAAAAAATATCAAAATATAGTTTTAAAAGAAAAAAAGAAATTTTATGGAGATTTGGACAAAATATTTATTAAAATGTAATTTTACTTGGTGCCCTCACACGGACTCGAACCGCGAACCTATTGATTACAAATCAATTGCTCTACCAATTGAGCTATGAGGGCAATTATAATTTTCACTAAATATACTAAAAAACTATCATAATCAATTTTTTTTATCTGAGATTGTTTTGCTAATATGATGACAAACAATTGAGACAGTATTTGCTATATTTAAACTTTCTATTTCCTTATTTATATTAATTTTAAATTTAAAATCTGAATTAGCTGCAGTATTTTTACTAAGGCCATATCCTTCAGAGCCAAATACTAAAACATTTCTTCCTTCCCATTTATTTTCAGTAAAGTCTTTTTTTGACTCAGCATCAAAAGCACTGATCCAGAAGCCTTTAGTTTTTAAATATCTTAAAGATGTATTTATATTAGAAACTTTAAAAATTTGTAAATGTTCCATTCCCCCACTTGCACTTTTAAATAATGCTTTACTCTTTGTTGGAAATGATCTTTCTTTAACTATTAATCCATCTATATTAAAGCTAACAGCACTTCTAATGATTGATCCAATATTTCTTGGGTCGGTCACGCCGTCTAAAGCTATAAAATTCAAATTTTTTTTATTATTATTTGATAAAAAATCTTTTATGCTTAAACTCTCAATATCCTCAATTTCAGCAATAATAGACTGATGAGAAATGTCATCTTTTCCAGATAAATTATCTAATTCTTTCTTAGTTTTGTAAAAAACATGAACTTTTTTTGACAAATTAATATTTTGATTACTTTTATGCAGTTTTTTTAGCGCGTCTTCCGTAGTGAATAATCTATGCACTTTTCTACGCGAGTTTTTCAAGGCTTCAGTAACAGCATGTCTCCCGATGATTAAAAAAGTTGTTTTTTTCATAAAATTCTTAATTTTTTTCAAATAATTAGCATATTTTAAAGCAAAATGATTTATTGCATTTATTGTACAAATGCTTATAAAACGCTTGTTGTTGAATGCTTTTTAAGTTAGTGGGTATCCCTATAGAAAATTGGAGGGGTACCAAAGCGGTCAAATGGGGCGGGCTGTAAACCCGTTGACTTCGGTCTTCGAAAGTTCGAATCTTTCCCCCTCCACCATGCTTAAAGCTTTTAACAGTTAAGGGCGAGTTAAGTTTGGATATTGCGGGTGTAGTTCAATGGTAGAACGCTAGCCTTCCAAGCTGGATGTAAGGGTTCGATTCCCTTTACCCGCTCCAATATATAAAATTAAAAGAAAAGAGGAAAAAAAAATGTCGAAGGAAAAGTTTAATAGGAATAAACCGCATTGTAACATTGGTACAATCGGACACGTAGACCACGGAAAAACAACTTTAACAGCTGCTATTACTAAAGTACTTGCAGAAGCTGGAGGAGCTAAGTTTGTAGCGTACGATCAAATAGATAAAGCTCCAGAAGAAAAAGAGAGAGGAATAACAATTTCTACCGCTCACGTTGAATATGAAACTGCTAAAAGACACTACGCACACGTAGATTGTCCTGGTCACGCCGATTATGTTAAAAACATGATTACCGGTGCAGCTCAAATGGATGGAGCAATTTTAGTTGTAAATGCAGCGGACGGTCCTATGCCGCAAACACGAGAGCATATTCTGTTAGCTCGTCAAGTTGGTGTTCCAGCAATAGTAGTTTTCTTAAATAAAATTGATACTGTTAAAGACAAAGAATTAGTTGATTTGGTTGAAGAGGAAATCAGGGAGCTATTAACTTCGTATAAATTTCCTGGAGATAAAATTCCAATCATTAAAGGCTCTGCACTAAACGCTGTAGAAGGTAAAGATGAAGCCACTGGAAAAAACGCCATCATGGAATTAATGAAGGCAGTTGACGAAACAATCCCACAACCTGACAGACCAAAGGACAAACCTTTTTTAATGCCAGTTGAAGATGTATTCTCTATTTCTGGTAGAGGAACAGTTGTAACTGGTAGAGTTGAGCAAGGTGTTATTAAAGTTGGAGAAGAAATTGAAATAATAGGTATTACCGATACAAAAAAATCTGTTTGTACTGGTGTTGAAATGTTTAGAAAACTTTTAGACAGCGGTGAAGCAGGCGATAATATTGGTGCATTACTTAGAGGTGTAGAGAGAGACGATGTTCAAAGAGGACAAGTACTTGCTAAACCTGGTTCTGTAACTCCACATACTGAGTTTGAATGTCAAGCATACATTTTAAAAAAAGAAGAAGGTGGAAGACATACTCCTTTTTTTACTAAGTACAGACCTCAATTTTATTTTAGAACAACAGACGTAACTGGTGAGGTTACTCTTCCGTCTGGAACTGAAATGGTTATGCCTGGTGATGATGGTAAATTCAGTGTTAAATTAATTACTCCGATTGCTATGAGCCAAAACTTAAATTTTGCCATTAGAGAAGGTGGAAAAACTGTTGGAGCTGGCGTAGTAACGAAGATAATTAAATAGGAGCGTAGCTCAATTGGTAGAGCGCCGGTCTCCAAAACCGGAGGCTGTGGGTTCGATTCCCTCCGCTCCTGCCAATAACCATTTAAAAATTATGAGAAATCCTTTAAAATTTTTTCAGGAAGTTAAGCAAGAAGCTTTTAGAATTACCTGGCCCACAAAAAAAGATACTTTAACAGGTGCACTAATGGTATTTGGTTTAGCTTCAATTGCTGCAATTTTTTTTTTACTTTTGGATCAACTTTTAAGATTTTTACTAAATATAATTTTAAACATTAATTTTTAAATGAATTGGTATATTGTTCAAGCTTACTCTGGATTTGAAAAAAAAGTCGTAGAGAGTATTAAAGAAGAGCTTAAAAGACATAAATTAGAAAGCAATTTAGACCAGCTTTTAATACCAACTCATCAAGTAACAGAGGTAAAAAAAGGCAAAAGAACTAAAAAAGAAAAAAAATATTTCCCGGGGTATGTATTAATTAAAATTGAATTAACTAAACAGATTTATCATTTGATAAAAAACCTTCAAAAAGTTAGCGGCTTTTTAGGATCTTCTGATAAACCTACACCCATATCTGATAATGAAATTAAAAGAATATTAGGTCAAGTTTCAGAGAGTGCAATTAATCAAAAAACTGGAATAAGTTTTGAAATTGGTGAAAAAGTTAAAGTTTGTGATGGGCCATTCGCATCTTTTACAGGTTTAATTGAAGAAATTGATGAAGAAAAGTCTAGACTAAAGGTTTCAGTTTCTATATTTGGTAGGGCGACACCTGTAGATTTAGAATTTAATCAGGTGGAGAAAAATTAATATGGCAAAAGAA
Organism: uncultured Pelagibacteraceae bacterium; assembly: GCA_902582155.1. GTDB lineage: Bacteria > Pseudomonadota > Alphaproteobacteria > Pelagibacterales > Pelagibacteraceae > Pelagilacustribacter. Next base: position 235,041 of record CACHRI010000001.1, on the reverse strand, counting down.
ATAACAGGGTACGTAAAATTACAAATTAAAGGTGGCCAAGCTAATCCAGCTCCTCCTGTTGGTCCCGCTTTAGGTCAAAGAGGAATTAATATAATGGAATTTTGTAAAGCTTTTAATGAAAAAACTAAAGCATTTATGGGAAAGCCAGTTCCAGTTGTTATAACTGTATATAAAGATAAAAAATTTGATTTTGTTATAAAATCTCCTCCAGCATCTCACTTTATAAGAGAAGCTGCAAAGTTAAAAAGTGGATCAAAGGAACCTGGTCGTGTAGTAGCTGGGTCAATCACAATGAAACAAGCTGAAGCTATAGCTAAGGAAAAAATGAAAGACTTAAATGCTTTCGACCTTAAAGAAGCAACAAAAATAATTTGTGGATCTGCTAGATCTATGGGAATAGAGGTAAAAGAATGAACAAAAGATCTAAAAGATATAAAAATTTAGAAAAAAATAAATCGAAGGATAAAATTAATTTTGATAAATCAATAGATTTAATTAAATCTAATTGCACTTCAAAATTTGATGAGTCAATCGATTTGTCTTTAAGAATTAATACTAAGCAATCTAAAGGAGGTGATTTTAACTTAAGAACTGTTGTCAAGCTTCCTAATGGGAACGGTAAGAAAAATAAAATTGCCGTTTTATGTGAACCAGAAAAAGTTGAGGAAGCAAAAAAAGCAGGAGCAGATATATCAGGGTCGCAAGATCTTTTAGATCAAATATCAAATGGAAAACTTAATTTTGACAAGCTTATTTGCACGCCAGGCATGATGAGTAAGATCGGAAAATTTGGAAAAATATTAGGTCCTAAAGGTTTAATGCCAAACCCGAAGTTAGGAACTGTTTCAAACGATTTAAAAAAATCGATTGGTGATATTAAAAGTGGTCTAGTTGAGTTAAAAAACGACAAAGATGGAAATCTTGCTTTATCGATTGGTAGAAAAAGTTTTTCAAAAGAAAAAATTCAAGAAAATTTTAAATTCTTTATGGATTTCCTTAAAAAAGAAAAAACAGAAAGCATCAAAGGTGAATTTATAAAGAATATTCATATTACTTCAACAATGGGGATCTCATATAAAATAGGGAGCAAAAGTTAATTTATGATGAGCAAAGAAAACAAAAAAAACTATATTGAGGAAATGAAAAAAAATTTTTCTAACAATGATTCAGTAATGATTGCTCAGTATCAAGGACTAAATGTAAATGAATTAGATGAATTGAGAAAGCAGTTAAGGGATAAAGGTATTTTATTTAAAATTACAAAAAACAGAATTACTAAAATTGCTATTAAGGAAACTCCTGTAAAAGATTTAGAGAAATATTTTTCCGGACCTACTGCTGCTGCTTTATCTTCAGACCCAATTACCACAGCAAAAATTTTAACTAAATTTGCTAAAACACATAATAAATTAAAAATTATAGCAGGGTTCATGGATGGGAAGGTTTTAGATCAAAAAGAGGTGGCTATAATCGCCACATTACCTTCTTTAGAAGAAGCAAGGGCCAAAATAGTGGGTATTTTATCATCTCCAGCACAGAAATTAGTGAGTATTTTACTTGCACCTGGCTCAAAAATTGCTAATTTAGCGCGCGCGAAGAGTTTAAAAAATTAATTATAAGGATCACCAATGTCAGATTTAAACAAAATTATTGAAGATTTATCAAAGTTAACGGTTGTTGAAGCAGCTGAACTTTCAAAACAGTTAGAAGAAAAATGGGGCGTAACCGCTGCAGCTCCAGTTGCAGCAGCAGCAGCAGCTCCAGGATCAGCGCCAGCAGGCGAAGAAAAATCAGAATTCTCTTTATTTCTTGCAGCAGCAGGAGATAAAAAAATAAACGTTATCAAAGAAGTAAGAGCGATAACTGGTTTAGGTTTAAAAGAGGCTAAAGATTTAGTTGAGGGAGCGCCTAAAGAAATTAAAGGCGGAGTTCCTAAAAAAGAAGCAGAAGAGTTCAAGAAAAAGCTTGAAGCTGCGGGTGCTAAAGTAGAATTAAAGTAAATTAAAATTTAAGACAGAATTATCTCGAGAATTTTCTCGTGATAAAAATATTTAATGGAATTATCTTTTACTCAAAAAAAAAGTATTAGGAAAAGTTTTGGTAAACTAAGTGAAGGTTTATCAATACCTAATTTAATTGAGGTACAAAAAAATTCGTATCATGAATTTTTATCTTCAAAAGCACTTACCGCTCAAATAGATGCATTAACCAAAGGAATTGACAAAGTTTTCAAGAGCATTTTTCCAATTGACGATAGTTCTGATAAATCTACACTTGAATATATCTCTTACAAACTAGAAAAACCTAAATTTGATGTTTTAGAGTGTAAGCAACGATCTCTGACTTATTCAGCTTCTTTGAAAGCTAACTTAAGACTAGTAGTTTACGATATAGATACAGAAAATAATACTAAGCAAATTTTATCAGCTAAAGAACAAGAAGTATTTATTGGTGAATTACCTTTGATGACTCCAAGCGGAACTTTTGTTGTAAATGGAGTTGAAAGAGTAGTAGTAAATCAAATGCATAGAAGCCCAGGAGTATTTTTCGATCATGACAAAGGAAAAACACATTCTAGCGGTAAATTACTGTTTAATTGTAGAATAATTCCTGGAAGGGGATCTTGGTTAGATTTTGAATTTGATCCTAAAGATATTTTATATTTTAGAATTGATAGGAAAAAAAAACTTCCAATTACTACCATTCTTTTTGCTTTAGGTCTTGATAAGGAAAAAATAATTAAAACTTTTTACACTACAAACAAATACACCTACGATGAAAAAAATAATAAATGGTTAACTAATTTTGATATAAACAATTACAAAAGACCTATCAAATTAACATTTGATCTAATTGACGCAAAGAATAATAAAAAAGTTTTATCCAAAGGAGAAAAATTAAATTTTATAATTGCTAAAAAATTAGAGGAAAAAAACCTTAAAGAAATATTTATTTCTAATGAAGAACTAATAGGAAAATATAACTCAAAAGATTTAACTGACAAAAGTAAAAATATAATTCTCGCTTCAGGCTCTAACTTGTCAGAAGAAATATTAAATAAAATTAAATCTGAAAATATTAAAACTCTTGAACTTGTTAATATTGATCCAATTAATAAAGGACCTTATCTATTAGAGACATTAAAAATTGATAAAAATTCTAATAAGACTGATGCATTAAATGACATTTATAAAGTATTAAGACCAGGAGAGGCTCCCACAACGGAGATAGCTGAAGATGTTTTTAAAAATCTTTATTTTAATAAAGATAGATACGACTTATCAGAGGTAGGAAGAGTTAAACTAAATTCAAAACTAGATTTAAACAGAGACGTGAAAGACAATACCTTAAATACAACAGACATAACTTCAATTATAAAGTTTATGCTCGATTTGAGAGATGGAAAAGGCGAAGTAGATGACATTGATCATTTAGGAAATAGAAGAGTTAGATCAGTAGGTGAATTAGTAGAAAACCAGTTCAGGATAGGTTTATTAAGAATGGAAAGGACAGTAAAAGAAAAAATGTCAACCTTTCTGGAAATAGAGTCAGCAATGCCTCAAGATTTAATAAATGCCAAACCTATCACAACTTCATTGAAAGATTTTTTTGCTACTTCTCAATTATCCCAGTTTATGGATCAAACAAATCCTCTTTCAGAAATTACGCATAAAAGAAGAGTTTCTGCTTTAGGACCTGGCGGTCTTACTAGAGAAAGAGCTGGTTTTGAGGTTAGAGATGTACATCCAACACATTATGGAAGAATTTGTCCAATTGAAACTCCAGAGGGACCAAATATTGGGTTGATAAACAGTTTAGCGACTTACTGCAGGGTTAATAAATTCGGTTATATTGAAAGTCCTTATAAAAAAGTTGTTAAAGGTAGAGTTACCGATGAAATAAAATATTTATCTGCAATAGAGGAAGAGAAGTTCACTATAGCTCAAGCTAATTCAACTTTAACAAAAGATGGATCTTTCGAAGAAGAATTAGTAGCATGTAGAAAAAATCTTAATTTCCAATTATCCAATAAAGATAATATTGATTTTATAGATGTATCTCCGAAGCAATTAGTTTCGGTCGCAGCCGCTCTTATTCCGTTCTTAGAAAACGATGACGCCAATAGAGCTTTAATGGGATCTAATATGATGAGACAGGCTGTACCATTGTTAAAACCAGAGTCCCCATTAGTTGGTACAGGCATAGAGTCAGATGTAGCTTTGGACTCTGGCGTTACAATAGTTGCTAAAAGAAGTGGTGTAGTTGATAAAATTGATGGAAAAAGAATAGTTGTTAAAGCAACGGAGGTTAAAGATTTGTCGCAATCTGCAGTTGATATTTATAATTTGTCTAAATTTAAAAGATCCAATCAAAACACATGCATTAACCAAAAACCTCTAGTAAAAGTTGGAGATCAGATTAAAAAAGGCGATATCATAGCTGATGGACCTGCAACTAAGCTTGGGGAACTTGCTTTAGGAAAAAATGTTACTGTCGCTTTTATGCCATGGCAAGGATACAATTTTGAAGATTCAATTTTAATATCTGAGAGATGTGTTACTGACGATGTTTTTACCTCAATACACATTGAAGAATACGAGTCAATGGCAAGAGACACAAAACTAGGAGCAGAGGAAATTACCAGAGATATACCAAACGTAAGTGAAGAAAGCTTAAGAAATTTAGATGAGTCAGGAATAGTTTATGTAGGTGCTGAAGTCAAACCTGGAGATATTTTAGTAGGCAAAGTAACACCTAAAAGCGAAACATCCTCTAGCCCTGAAGAAAAATTATTAAGATCAATATTTGGAGAAAAGGCAACAGACGTAAGAGACTCCTCACTAAAATTACCTTCTGGCAGCGCAGGAGTTGTAATAGATGTAAGAGTTTTTAATAGACATGGAATAGAAAAAGATGAAAGGTCAATTGCCATTGAAAGGTCTGAGATTGAATTAGTTCAAGAAGACAGAAAAGTAGAAGAAGAAATTTTAAATAGAAATATCAAATCAAGGGCCACAGACTTATTGAAAAATCAAGCAATATCAAAAAATTATAAAGATTTGAAAGCTGGTTTAACGCTAAACGATAATGACTTAAATAGCTTAAATTTAAAAGATCTGTGGAAAATTTCTTTTAAAGAAGAAAAAATTAATGAAAATATTTTAAAATTAAAAAATCAATACGATAATGCATTAGAAGATATAAACCTAAGATTTGATGATAAGGTAAACAAAATTCAACAGGGAGATGATTTGTTACCAACAGTTATGAAAGTTGTAAAAGTTTTTGTTGCTGTAAAAAGAAGGCTAATGCCAGGAGATAAAATGGCTGGTCGTCACGGAAATAAAGGTGTTGTAAGTAAAATCGTTCCCGTGGAGGACATGCCGTATATGGAAACTGGCAAACCAGTTGATATAGTGTTGAATCCTTTAGGAGTGCCTAGTCGTATGAATGTTGGCCAAATATTAGAAACTCACTTAGGATGGTCTTGTTCTGAATTAGGAGATCAAATTAAATCTTATTTAAAAAATTTTGAAAATGAGTTTGAAAAACTTAAAGAAAAACTAAAAGAAATATATGGTCAAGAATATTACAATGGTATCATCTCAAAGCTCACTAAAAAAGAAATTTTAGAATTATCAAGGAATATTTCAGAAGGTATACCGATTGGCACACCAGTTTTCGATGGCGCATCTACAAATGATATTACAAAAATGCTAGATCTAGCAAAGCTTCCCACAAGTGGTCAAACACATCTATGGGATGGTAGAACGGGCGAAAGATTTGATAGACCTGTAACTGTAGGAACAATTTATATGTTAAAATTAAATCATCTAGTTGAAGATAAAATTCATGCTCGTTCAACAGGTCCTTACAGTTTAGTAACACAACAACCATTAGGTGGTAAAGCGCAACTGGGTGGACAAAGATTTGGAGAAATGGAAGTTTGGGCTCTCGAAGCCTATGGTGCCTCATATTCACTACAAGAGATTTTGACAGTAAAATCTGATGACGTGGCTGGCAGAACAAAGGTTTACGAAACTATAGTAAAAGGAAACAATAACTTCGAATCAGGTGTTCCAGAGTCTTTTAATGTTTTGATTAAAGAAATAAGAGCCCTTGGTTTGAACATAGAGCTAAATTAATTATATGGAAAAAAATTTATCTAAAAATTTTGATAATCAAAATCTTCAACCTGAAAATAATTTTGGGAGTATAAAGATAACCTTAGCTAGTCCTGATAAAATAAAATCTTGGTCATTCGGAGAAATTAAAAAACCAGAAACAATTAATTATAGAACTTTTAGACCTGAGAAAGATGGACTATTTTGCTCTAGAATTTTTGGACCAGTCAAAGATTACGAATGCTTATGTGGAAAATATAAAAGAATGAAATTTCGAGGCATCATTTGTGAAAAATGTGGTGTAGAAGTGACCAAATCCAATGTTAGAAGAGAAAGAATGGGCCATATCGACTTAGCCTGTCCAGTAGCTCATATTTGGTTTTTAAAATCTCTACCGAGCAGAATTTCTTTAGCTATTGATATGAAATTAAAAGAAGTAGAGAAAGTGCTATACTTTGAGAGCTTTATTGTTATAGAGCCTGGTTTAACAAAACTTAAGAAGGGTCAACTACTTAACGAGGAAGAGTTAATTAAAGCACAAGATGAATATGGAGAAGATTCTTTTAATGCTGGAATAGGAGCTGAAGCAGTAAGAGAAATTTTAATAAATCTTGATTTAAAATCTGAACAAAAAAAATTAAGAGAGTCCTTAAAAGAAGTAAAGTCAAAGGTTACTGAGGAAAGAACAATTAAGAGACTAAAGCTAATTGAGTCATTTATAAATTCTGGCAACAAACCCGAGTGGATGATATTAACCACGGTTCCGGTAATACCACCTGAGCTAAGACCTTTAGTTCCACTTGATGGAGGAAGATTTGCTACATCAGATTTAAATGATCTTTATCGAAGAGTAATAAATAGAAATAATAGATTAAAGAGGTTACTGGATCTCAAAGCACCAGATATAATTGTAAGAAATGAAAAAAGAATGCTTCAAGAATCTGTAGATGCATTGTTTGATAATGGTAGAAGAGGAAGAGTTATTACAGGAACTGGAAAAAGACCCCTTAAATCTTTAGCAGAGATGTTAAAAGGCAAACAAGGTAGATTTAGACAAAATTTACTTGGTAAAAGGGTCGATTACTCTGGACGATCAGTTATAGTTGTAGGACCTGAATTAAAACTTCACCAATGTGGTTTACCGAAAAAAATGGCACTAGAGTTATTCAAACCATTTTTATACGCAAGGTTAGATAAATTAGGATTGGCAACTACAATTAAACAAGCAAAACGACTTGTAGAAAAAGAAAAAAGTGAGGTCTGGGACGCTTTAGAATATATCATAAGAGAACATCCTGTACTTTTAAATAGAGCCCCAACACTTCACAGACTTGGCGTTCAAGCATTTGAAGCAAAATTAATAGAGGGTAATGCAATTGAGCTTCATCCTTTAGTATGTGCTGCATTCAACGCTGATTTCGATGGAGATCAAATGGCTGTACATATCCCTCTAAGTTTAGAGGCTCAGTTAGAGGCTAGAGTACTTATGATGTCTACAAATAATATACTTAGCCCATCAAATGGAAAACCTATTATTGTGCCGAGTCAAGATATTGTCTTAGGTATTTATTACCTATCTCAAACGTCAAAGTCTGAAAAACCAAAAGGTATATTTTCTAATATTGATGAAATAGAACAAGCTTTGGAAAATAAATCCATTAGTTTACACACTAAAATTATATCTATTTTTGAAACAGTAGATGAAAAAGGTAATAAGATTAAACAAAAATATACAAGTACAGCTGGAAGATTTTTACTTGCAAATCTTTTACCCAAAAATCCAGATATAAAATTTACGTTAGTTGATAAACTATTAACTAAAAAAAATGTATCAGAAGTTATTGATACTATTTTCAGATATTGTGGGCAAAAAGAGACGGTTATTTTTTGTGATAGAATTAAAACACTAGGATTTAAACATGCATTTAAAGCAGGTATATCTTTTGGTAAAGATGACTTAATTATCCCTAAAACAAAAGAGAATTTAATCAATGATACCAAGAAAAAAATTGAAGAATACGAGAAGCAATACTCTGATGGTCTAATCACAAGAGGAGAAAAATACAACAAGGTAGTTGATATATGGTCTAAATGCACAGATACAGTCGCCAATGAGATGATGAAAGAAATATCTTCTGCTGAAAAGGTTTACGAAAATGATAGAATCGAAACTAATTCAGTTTATATGATGGCAGACTCAGGGGCTAGAGGTTCACAAGCTCAAATGAAACAGTTAGCTGGTATGCGAGGTTTAATAGCAAAGCCTTCTGGAGAGATAATAGAAACTCCAATTATATCAAATTTTAAAGAGGGTCTATCAGTTTTAGAATATTTTAATTCAACACACGGAGCAAGAAAAGGCTTAGCGGATACAGCTTTAAAAACAGCTAACTCAGGTTATCTAACAAGACGATTGTGTGATGTTGCTCAAGATATTCAAATAACTTCAACAGAATGTGATATTAAGAAAAGATCTTCTATAAATATCTCTGAGATAATAGAAGGTGGAAATATTTTAGTAAGTCTTTCTGAAAGAGTTTTAGGACGAGTAATTGCTGAAAATATAAAACATCCTATAAGTGGTGAGGCCCTAATTCAAAAAGGTAAATTAATTGATGAAAGTGATTGTGAAAAAATTGATGCAGCAGGAGTAAAAGCTGTTCAAGTTTACTCTGTAATAACTTGTGCATCAAAAAAAGGTGTCTGCGCAACCTGTTACGGCAGAGACTTATCGAGAGGGAAACTTGTTAGCATTGGAGAAGCTATTGGAATGATTGCCGCTCAATCTATAGGAGAACCAGGCACTCAATTAACGATGAGAACTTTCCACGTAGGTGGTACAGCCCAAATAAAAGAAGAGTCTCAAATTGTTTCTCAAACAAAAGGTAAACTTAAAATAATAAATAAGAATTTAATTGAAGACTCTAAGAAAAACATAATAGTTATGGGAAGAAATACACAATTAAGTATTGAAGATGACAATAATAGACAGCTAGCCATTTACAAAGTAAATTATGGTTCTAAACTTTTCTATAAAGATGGGGAGCAAATCCAAAAAGGTAAAAAAATTGCAGAATGGGATCCGTATACTTTACCTGTAATTGCAGAAACGTCAGGAATAGTAAATTATATGGACTTAGTAGAAGGAACATCGATAACGGAAACACTGGACGATGCTACTGGCATATCATCGAAATCTGTAACAGACTGGAAATCAGTAAGTAAAAATTCAGAATTAAAACCAAGATTGACACTTAGAAATGAAAAAGGAGAAATAATAAAAAAAGCAGATGGTAATGAAGCTCGTTACTATTTAGTACCAGATACAATACTTTCAGTTAAGGACGGTCAAAAAGTTACAGCTGGTGATGTTTTAGCTAGATTACCAAAAGAAACCTCTAAAACAAAAGATATCACTGGTGGATTACCTAGAGTTGCTGAATTGTTTGAAGCTAGAAGACCAAAAGATAGCGCTATAATTGCAGAGAATGATGGAGTTATAGAATTTGGTAAAGAAGTTAGAGGGAAGCAAAAAATTTCAATTGTCTCCACAAAAGGAGAAACCTCAAATTATTTAATACCAAAAGGCAAACATGTAAACTTTAATCAGGGAGAAAAAATTAAAAAAGGAGAATATTTATTAGACGGCAGTCCAGCGCCTCATGACATTCTCAGAATATTAGGTGTAGAAAAATTAACTGAGTATTTCGTTAGTGAAGTCCAGGAAGTATATAGATTGCAAGGTGTAGTAATTAATGACAAACACATTGAAACGATAGTCAGACAAATGCTGAAAAAAGTTGAGATAAAAGACCCTGGTGACTCAGAACTATTGTTAGGAGAAGTAATTGACCTTAACGATATAAAAAATCTTAATGAAAAATTACAAAGTGAAAAGAAAAAACAAGTTGAGTACGAAAGAGTTCTTTTGGGTATTACAAAAGCATCCTTACAAACTAATTCATTTATTTCGGCTGCTTCATTTCAAGAAACTACAAGGGTTTTAACAGATGCATCAATCAAAGGAAAAGTAGACAATTTAGAGGGGTTAAAAGAAAATGTTATCGTTGGAAGGCTTGTACCAGCTGGCACAGGTTTAACTAAAATGGGGTGGGACAAAGCTGCACTAAAAGAAGATCAAATGAGATTAGAAGAGTTAAAAAAAGAAGAGCAAGAAAGCCCAGCAGCCACTGAATAGCAAGTATTTAGGCCAATAAAATGATAGGAAAAACGTTGACTTTTTCAAGTTCAATGCTAGTTTAGCGCAATTTTGAAAGTTAGAAGTAAGGTTCAATTTAGCCTTAAACACTAACAGAAAATTTAAAAGCTTTCCTTACTTTAACTTCAAAATATAAAAATTATGCCGACGATTAATCAGTTGATAAAAAAACCTAGGGTTAAACCTTTAGTAAGAAATAAGGTTCCTGCTTTACAGAAACAACCTTTAAAGAGAGGTGTGTGTGTTAAAGTATATACAACTACACCAAAAAAACCAAATTCAGCCTTAAGAAAAGTTGCACGAGTAAGACTTTCTAATGGATTTGAGGTTACAGCATACATTCCTGGCGAAGGTCATAATTTGCAAGAACACTCTGTAGTGATGATTAGGGGCGGCAGAGTAAAAGATTTGCCAGGTGTTAGATACCATATTTTAAGAGGTAACTTAGATACTCAGGGTGTAGCAAACAGAAAAAAAAGACGATCTCTATACGGAACAAAAAAACCTAAATAAAAATGTCTAGAAAAAGAAAAGCACCAGTTAGAAAAATTTATCCAGACCCAAAATATAGGTCTGTAGTTATATCAAAATTTATAAATTCTATAATGTATGATGGCAAGAGATCAAAGGCAGAAAAAATTCTTTATGACGCTCTAAATAAAATAAAAGAAAAAGGCAAAGAGGATCCATTAAAAGTTTTTAATAATGCAATTAGTAACGTCAAACCTAACTTAGAAGTAAGATCAAGAAGAGTTGGAGGTGCAACTTATCAAGTGCCAGTAGAAGTAAAAGCAAATAGAGGCCAAGCTTTAGCTTTAAGATGGATTATTGATGCAACTCGTAAAAGAAAAAATAAAACAATGTCAGAGAAGCTTTACTATGAGATCGTAGATGCTTCTCAAAACAAAGGATCAGCAATTAAAAAAAGAGAGGATACGCATAAAATGGCAGAATCAAATAAAGCTTTTGCACATTTTAGATGGTAGATATGGCTAATAAATATTCTTTAAATAAATATCGTAATATTGGAATCATGGCACACATAGATGCCGGTAAAACAACTACAACAGAGAGAATATTGTATTATACTGGTAAGAGCCACAAAATTGGTGAGGTGCATGATGGTGCTGCAACAATGGATTGGATGGAACAAGAACAAGAACGAGGTATTACAATTACATCAGCCGCAACGACTTGTTTTTGGAGAGATCACAGAATAAACATTATTGATACTCCTGGTCACGTTGATTTTACAATCGAAGTAGAAAGATCATTAAAAGTCTTAGATGGAGCAGTTGCAGTTTTTGACGGTGTTGCTGGTGTAGAACCACAATCAGAAACAGTTTGGAGGCAAGCAGATAAATACAAGGTTCCAAGAATTTGTTTCGTAAATAAATTAGATAGAACAGGAGCTGATTTTTTTAGATGCGTTGAGATGATAAAAGATAGACTCGGAGCAAAACCTTTGGTTCTTCAAATACCTGTAGGTATGGAAGCAGATTTAAAAGGAATAGTAGATTTAGTAAAAATGAAAGCTGTCATTTGGCAAAATGAGGATTTGGGTGCAAAGTTTGATTTGGTCGATATTCCAGCTGATCTTAAAGAAAAAGCATCTCAATATAGAAAAGAACTAGTAGAAACTGCTGTCGAGGAAGACGAAAAATTAATGGAAGATTATTTAAATGGAAAAGAACCATCCGAAGCTGATCTTATAAGATGTATTAGAAAAGGAACTTTAGGATTTAATTTTGTTCCTATTACAACAGGTTCTGCTTTTAAAAATAAAGGCGTGCAACCTTTATTAGATGCTGTTATTGATTATTTACCTAGCCCGGAAGACTTAAAATCTATTGAAGGCACTAAACTAGGATCTGAAGAAAAAGTTCAAATGAAATTTGCTGACAATGAACCTTTTTCTGGCCTAGCTTTTAAAGTTGCAAATGATCCTTTTGTTGGCTCATTAACTTTTGTCAGAATTTATTCTGGAACATTGAAATCAGGTACTTCTGTTTATAATTCTTCAAAAGAGAAAACAGAAAGAGTTGGAAGAATGCTTTTGATGCACGCTAACAGCAGAGAAGATATTAAAGAGGCTAACGCAGGAGATATAGTAGCTTTAGCAGGATTAAAATATACAATTACTGGTCATACATTATGTGAAGAAGACAAACCTATTTTGTTGGAACCGATGGAATTTCCTGATCCAGTCATAGAAATAGCCGTAGAACCAAAAACAAAAGCAGACCAAGAGAAAATGGGTGAAGCTTTAGGAAGGTTAGCTAAAGAAGATCCTTCATTTAGAGTAACGTCAGACGAAGAGTCTGGGCAGACAATTATTAAAGGTATGGGAGAATTACATTTAGATATTATTGTTGATAGAATGAAAAGGGAATTTAAAGTAGAAGCGAATATAGGAGCTCCTCAAGTAGCTTATAGAGAAACTATTCTTGGCTCATCAGAAGTTACTTATATTCATAAAAAACAAAGTGGTGGAGCTGGACAATTTGCAAAAGTAACTTTACTTGTTGAACCTTTAGAACCAGGCAAAGGAAGAGAAGTTGAAAATAAAATTAAAGGCGGCGCAATACCAAAGGAATTTATACCGGGAGTAGAGAAAGGCGTTGAGAGTGTTGCTGACAGTGGAATTTTAGCAGGATTTCCAATGATAGATTATAAAGTAACTATTCTTGATGGTTTACACCATGATGTTGACTCTAGTGTTTTGGCTTTTGAAATCGCTAGTAGAATGTGTTTTAGAGACGCTTGCACTAAGGCTCAATTAAAATTACTTGAACCAATAATGAAAGTTGAAGTTGTTACTCCTGAAGATTTTATGGGAGATGTGATTGGTGATCTTAATAGCCGAAGAGGTCAAGTAGGATCAACGGAGCCAAGAGGTAACGCGACTGCCATTCAAGCAACTGTCCCATTAGCAAATATGTTTGGATACATAAATAATCTTAGATCTTCTACTCAAGGAAGAGCTCAGTATACAATGCAATTTAGTCATTATGATAAAGTGCCACAAAATGTTCAGGATGAGGTAACAAAGAAATTAGCTTAATATGGAAAATCAAAATATTAGAATACATTTAAAAGCTTACGACAATAAAATTTTAGATTTGTCTACAGAAGAAATTGTTAATACAGCAAAAAGGACTGGAGCTCAGGTAAAAGGCCCCATACCTTTACCCACGAGAATAGAAAGGTATACAGTTTTAAGGTCTCCTCACATAGATAAGAAAAGTCGCGAACAATTTGAATCAAGAACCCATAAAAGACTAATAGATATTATTGAACCCACTCCACAAACCGTTGAAGCATTAATGAAACTGGATTTAGCTTCTGGTGTGGACATTGAAATAAAAATATAATTTATGAGAATTGGACTTATAGGAACAAAATTAGGGATGACAAGGGAATTCATGCAATCTGGTCAATCTGTACCTGTAACTATAATAAAAATAGAACCGGGTAGAGTAATAGATATTATTGAAAAAGAAACAAGAGGTTATAATGCGGTTAAGATCGGTTATTTCAAAACAAAGAATTCAAAACTTACAAAACAAATGAAAGGTTTTTTTGCTAAAAAAAACACAGAACCAAAAAAAATTCTTAAAGAATACAGAGTAGAAAATACTGAAAATTACAAACCAGGAAATGAATTTGGTTTAGAACTATTAAAAGATAAAAAATTCATAGATGTAAAATCAAAAACAATTGGTAAAGGATTTGCTGGTGTCATGAAAAGATGGAATTTCGGTGGGCTTCGAGCATCCCATGGTGTTTCAGTGTCTCATAGATCTCATGGGTCTACAGGTCAAAGACAAGATCCAGGTAAAGTTTTTAAAGGAAAAAAAATGGCCGGTCACATGGGTGACAAATTTAGAACAATGCTAAATTTAGAAATTATTAAGTCAGATTTAGATAATAATTTGCTTTATGTAAAAGGATCAATTCCTGGGGGTAAAAATTCAACATTATTTTTAAGAGAGTCAGTAAAAAATATTAGAAGAAAAACTACTATTGAGAAATATAACGAACAAATAAAAAAAACGGAAGCAGCAAAAGGAAAGAAAAAATAAATGAAAGTTAAACTTTTAAATTTCGATAATAAGAAATCAGATACAATTGATATTTCAGATAAAATTTTATCACATAAAGTAAACTATAAGTTAATTAAATCTGTAATTGATTGGCAACTTAATCATTTAAAACCAAGAACAGCGAAAACAAAACAAAAAAATGAAATTAAAGGTTCGACTAAAAAAATTGTCCCTCAGAAGGGTAGTGGAGGAGCAAGACATGCTAGTAGAAAAGCCCCAATATTTGTCGGTGGTGGTGTTGCTCATGGACCAAAAGGCGCAGTCTATAAAATTAAAAAGATAAATAAAAAAGTAAGAAAGATTGCTCTTGCGCAAACACTTTCAAAAAAAAATAAAGATAAAAATTTGTATGTTTTATCAGATATAAAAAAAGAGATTAAAAAAACAAAAGAATTTAACAATTTTTTAAAAAGAAATAATCTTTTAAACGTTATAATTATTTCTGATGTTGAGACGTTTAAGAATATTAATAAATCAGCGAGAAATATTAAAAATCTTAAAATTATGAACGAAGCTGGTGCAAACATATATGATATGATGAAATATAAAAATGTTCTATTAACCCAAAGTTCAGTTAAAAATTTAGAAAAAAGGATTTTAAATGAAAAAAATTAATTCTTTAGACTCTATTATAAAACCAGTGATTACAGAGAAAGCCACGATACTTTCTGAGCAAAATAAAACTGTTTTTAAAGTACATAAAAAAGCGAACAAAAAAAACATAAAAAAGAACATTGAAAAAATTTTTAAAGTAAATGTGATAAAGGTAAATATAGTAAATTTAAAATCTAAAAAAAAATTGAAACAAGGTAAACTTTCAACAAAAACCGGCTACAAAAAAGCTATTGTGACTTTAAAAAAAGGTCAAAGTATTGATCTTACTACTGGAATATAATTATGGCTCTTAAAACATTTAAACCTTATACAAAATCCAATAGAGGAACTGTCATTGTAGATAAAAGCAACTTATGGAAAGGTTCTTCTTATAAACCATTAACACGAGGTCAAAAATCTACTGGTGGAAGAAATAATTATGGAAGAATAACTTCAAGACACAGAGGTGGTGGTTCAAAACATAAGTTTAGAATAATAGATTTTTTTAGAAAAAAAAAAGATATTAATGCAGTAATAGAACGTATCGAGTATGATCCAAATAGAACATCTTATATAGCATTGATTAAGTATGATGATGAAGTGCGAAATTATATAATTTGTCCTCAAGGAATAAAAGTTGGAGATAAAATTAGTGCTGGTGAAAAATCAGAAATTAAAATTGGAAATTGTTTACAACTAAAAGATATTCCACCGGGCACCACTATACATAACGTTGAATTAATTCCAGGCAACGGCGGCAAACTTGCTAGATCGGCTGGTTCTTCGGTTATACTTTCAGGTATAGACGGAGACTACGCAATTTTAAAACTTTCATCTGGTGAAACTAGAAAAGTAAGCGCTAGTTGCAATGCTACAATAGGATCAGTTTCGAACCCAGATCAAAAAAATATCAAAATTGGGAAAGCTGGAAGAAATAGATGGAGAGGAAAAAGACCACAATCAAGAGGGGTTGCAATGAATCCTGTTGACCACCCACACGGTGGTGGAGAAGGAAAAACATCAGGTGGAAGAAGCCCAGTATCTCCATGGGGCCAATCTGCTAAAGGTTTGAAAACTAGAAGACCAAAAAGAAGTGACAAGTTTATTATAACACGGAGAAAGAAAAGAAAATAAATATGACTAGATCTATATGGAAAGGGCCATTTGTTCATCCAAGTTTATTAAAAAAGATAGATAAGCTGAAAAATAATCCGGCAAAGAAACCAATTAAAACTTGGTCTAGAAATTCTACTATTATACCTGACTTTGTCGGGCATAGTTTTATGATACACAATGGAAAATCATTCATACCTATCACTATTTCAGAGGAAATGGTTGGTCATAAACTTGGTGAATTTGCACCAACAAGAACTTTTAAAGGACACACGCCTGCAGATAAAAAAGCTGCTGCTGAAAAAGCATCAGCACCAACAGGAGATAAAGATGCAAAAAAATAATAATTCTGTAAAAGCTATAAATAAAAATGTTAGATCAAGCCCAAGAAAAGTTTCTTTAGTATTAGATCATATTAGAGGTAAAAAGGTCGATACAGTTCTAAGAGACTTAGATTTTATCAGAAAAAAGATTTCAAAAGATATTAGCAAAACTGTTAAGTCAGCTGTTGCTAATGCTGAAAATAACTATCAATACGATATCGATAAATTATATGTTAAAGAAGCTTATGTAGGAAAGTCTTTAGTAATGAAAAGATTTAGACCTCGTGCCAAAGGTAGAGCAAGTCCAATTAAAAAACCATTCAGTCGAATAACAATAGTTTTAAGTGAAAAAAAGGAGATAAAAGATGGGCCAAAAAATTAATCCAATAGGTCTTAGACTTGGAATAAATAGAGGATGGGATTCCACTTGGTTCGCAAAAAAGAAAGATTTTGGTAAATATTTAATTGAAGATTTTAAAATGCGTGAATACATAAAAAAGAACATAGTAAATTCTGGAGTTTCCGAAATTATAATAGAACGATCTTCAAAAAAATGTACAGTTTCAATTCATACTTCAAGACCAGGTTTTGTCATAGGAAAAAAAGGTTCAGATATAGAAAAAATAAAAAAGAATTTAATGAAAATAACTGACAGTGAAGTAAATGTTAATATTAAAGAGATTAAAAAACCTGAATTAAATGCGAATTTAGTAGCCGAAAATATTGCTCAGCAATTAGTTAAAAGGATAGCTTACAGAAGAGCAATGAAAAGGGCTATGCAGTCAGCGATGAGATTAAACGCAAAAGGAATTAAAGTTATGGTAAGTGGCAGATTAGCAGGAAATGAGATTGCCAGAACAGAGTGGTTGAGAGATGGAAGTATACCTTCACACACTTTAAGAGCTAACATTGATTATGGTTTTGCTGAAGCTTTAACCACTTACGGAATAATTGGCATCAAGGTGTGGATTTACAAAGGTGCCTTATTTGAAAAAGATATACAAAAAGAAAAAATAGAAAGAGTGAAAAATGTTACAGCCAACAAGAACTAAATATAGAAAAGCATTTAAAGGCAGAATTAAAGGTAAAGCCTCTAGAGCTATAACCCTTAATTATGGCCAATTTGGTTTGAAAGCTATGCAGCCGGATAGAGTTATTGGAAAACAAATTGAAGCTGCAAGAGTTGCGCTAACAAGATACATGAAAAGAACAGGTAAAGTGTGGACTAGAGTTTTCCCTAATATACCAGTTTCAAAAAAACCAACGGAAGTAAGAATGGGTAAAGGCAAAGGTTCCCCAGAGTATTATGCTTGCAGAGTAAAACCTGGAAGAATTATATTTGAAATTGACGGTGTTTCAGAGGAAGTCGCAAGAGAAGCATTGTACAAGGCATCTGCAAAACTACCAATTAAAACAAAATTTATAAGTAGATAAAATGGCAAAAAAAAAGAAAGAAGATAAAAAATTGACTAAAGACCAAGCAATAAAAAAACTTGAGAGTTTGAAGAGGGATCTTTTTAATATTAGATTTAAAAGAATTAACAATCAGGTGGAAAACCCTGCACAATATGGTGAAATAAAAAAAAATATAGCAAGACTATTTACAACAATAAAAAACACAAAATGACAAAAAAAATTTTAAAAGGTGTGATTAAAAGCGCAAAAAATAACAAAACTGTAGTCGTCGAAGTTACAAGAAAATTTGCTCATCCATTTTACGGCAAGGTTATTAAAAGATCAAAAAAATATCATGCGCATGATGAAAAAAATAAATACAAAGAAGGTGAAATAATTCAGATAATTGAGTGCAATCCTATTTCAAAAAAGAAAAAGTGGAAGGTAGTAGAGTAATGATCCAGGTTCAAACAGAATTAAATGTTGCTGATAATACAGGGGCTAGAAGAGTTGAATGTATAAAAGTTTTAGGCGGCTCTAAGAGAAGATACGCTTCTGTAGGGGATATTATAGTTATAAGTGTTAAAGATGCTATACCAAAAGGAAAAGTTAAAAAGGGGGCTGTGCACAAAGCAGTTGTAGTTAGAACCAAAAAAGAAATCTTCAGAAATGATGGATCGAAAATACAATTTGATACTAATGCAGTGGTTTTAACTGACGATAAAGGTGAACCGATTGGCACACGTATTTTTGGTCCAGTAACTAGAGAGCTTAGATTCAGAGGGCATACAAAGATAATTTCTTTAGCTCCGGAGGTTTTATAAATGATTAATGTTAAAAAAGGCACACAAGTGAAAATTATATCTGGTAAGGACAAGGGTAAAACTGGTGAAATTTTGGAAATAAGCAGAAGAAATAATAAAGTTAAAATTAAATCTATCAACATGATAAAAAAACATTTGAAACCAACTAAAGAAAATAAAGGTGGCATTATCAGTAAAGAAAATTTTATTCATATATCAAACATAAAAAATATTGATAAAAAACAAGTCAAAAACAAAAAAGAGGCCGGCAAATAATGATACCAAGATTAAAAACTTTGTACGAAAAAGATATTATTAACAATCTAATGGGTAAGCTTAATTATAAAAGCAAACATCAAGCTCCAAAACTTGTGAAAATTGTTTTAAATATGGGATTGGGTGAGGATGCTTCAGATGGAAAAAAAATTAAAACAAGCATGGAAGATTTAAGTTTGATTGCGGGTCAAAAAGCCGTAATAACAAAGTTTAAAAAATCAATATCTAATTTTAAAACAAGAAAGGGACAAAGTGCTGGCGTAAAAGTCACATTGAGATCAAACAAAATGTATGAATTTATTGATAGGCTAGTAAACATTGCGTTGCCAAGGATAAAGGATTTTAGGGGTTTAAAATCGGATGGCATTGATAGCTCTGGTAATTATAGTTTTGGCATTAAAGAACACATTATATTTCCAGAAGTAAATTTTGATAAGGTAGATAAAATAAGAGGATTAGACATAACTATAGTAACAACTAGTAAAAATAAAAAAGGAACATTAGAACTCTTAAAAGAGTTTAATTTTCCTATAACTGAAAAAAAAGGGAAGTAACATGGCAAAAAAAAGTGCTGTACAAAAAAATCTTAAAAGAATGAAATTGGCTAAGAAATTTGAAAACAAAAGAGAAAAATTAAAAAAGATTATTATGAATAAAAAATTGGAATTATCAGAGAGATTTGCGGCTCAACTTAAACTTGATAAGTTGCCAAAAAATTCATCAAAGGTTAGAATTAGGAACAGATGTGGGATATCAGGAAGGCCACATGGTTACTACAGAAAATTAAAAATTTCCAGAATTGCTCTAAGAGATATGGCTTCGGCTGGAAAAATTCCTGGAATAATTAAATCAAGCTGGTAGGAGGATTATGACAATTGTTGACCCAATAGGAGATATGTTTACGAGAATAAGAAACGGACAAATGAGAAACCTTAATTCAGTAAATATTCCCGCATCAAAATTTAGGTCTAAAATATTAGATATACTAAAATCTGAAGGATACATAACAGGCTATTATTTAGAAAGCTTAGAAAATAACAAGAAAATTATAAAAGTTAATCTGAAATATTATGAAGGTATGCCTGTAATTAAAGAAATAAAAAGAATATCTAAACCTGGAAGAAGAGTTTATTCTAGAGCGACAAGTATTCCAAAAATTCAAAATGGTTTAGGTTTGGCCATTATATCTACTCCACAAGGTGTAATGTCTGATATAGACGCGAGAAAAAACAATATCGGTGGAGAAATAATTTGTAAGGTATTTTAATGTCAAAAATTGGTAAAAAAAATATAATTCTTCCTAAAGACACCTCTATCAAGACTGAAGGTGATAAATTAACCGTCACAGGCCCGAAGGGTAGCAAATCTTTTTTTATAGGCGAAAAAGTCTTTAATACTTCAGTTAACGATAAAAACGAATTTTCGATAGCTCCAAAAAATAAAGAAGTTGATCATAAAACTCAACTATTATGGGGCACATACAGAAGTTTAATTAATAATGCAGTTAAAGGTGTTTCCGTTGGACACGAAAAAATATTGGAATTAAATGGCGTAGGATTTAGGGCAAATTTAAAAGGTGAAGCATTAAATCTTCAAATAGGCTTTAGCCACGATGTTAATTTTAAATTTCCAAAAGATGTAAAAATTACCGTTGAAAAACAAACTGTAATTAAGATTAACGGAGTAGATAAAGAATTAGTTTCAAAAATCGCTTCAGATATAAAAGCTTTGAAGCCAGTAGAGCCCTATAAAGGAAAAGGAATTAAAGAGAGAAATCAATATGTTTTAAGAAAAGAGGGTAAGAAAAAATAATGGTTAAAATTAATTCAAAAATAAAAAGAAGAATAAGAAATAGAAAAAAATTAAGAGATGTAAATACTGACAAACTAAGAATAACAGTATTTAAGTCTTCTAAAAATATTTCAGCTCAAATTATTGATGACAATATTAGGAAGACAATTGTATCTGCTTCATCAACAGAGAAAGAATTAAAAAAAAATAAATCAAAGAAAATGGAACTTTCAAATATTTTAGGTGAATTATTAGCAAAAAGAGCAAAAGAAAAAAAAATAGAGAAAGTGTATTTTGATAGGGGTGGCTACAAATATCACGGTCGTGTGAAAGCTTTAGCTGACTCCTTAAGAAAAAATGGATTAAAATTTTAATGAACGATAATATTGAATATAAAGAGAAGTTAGTTGCTATAAATAGAATAACTAAAGTTGTTAAGGGTGGACGTAGATTTGGCTTTGCCGCTCTAGTTGTTGTTGGAAATCAAAAGGGGTCAATTGGCATTGGTCAAGGAAAATCGAAACAAGTTCCAGACGCAATTAAAAAAGCAACCGAAGTAGCAAAAAGAAATCAAATAAAAATACCATTAAAAGATGGGAGAACACTTCACCACGATGTTAAAGGAAAGAATGGATCAGGCAAAGTTTTTATGAGATCAGCCCCAGCTGGAACAGGCATAATTGCAGGAGGCGCTATAAGATCAGTCTGTGAAGTTTTAGGTATTCAGGATGTAGTTGCTAAATCTTTAGGCTCAGCCAATCCGCACAATGTATTGAAAGCTTGTTTAAATGGCTTAAGATCACAAATATCTCCCAAATTGCTATCAACCATAAGAGGAAAGAAAATATCTGAAATTATTTCTAAGAGAGAAAACAAATAATGAAACTTAATTCTTTAACGAAAACTCATAAAAAAAAAATAAGACCAGGTAGAGGTATAGGTTCTGGTAAGGGAAAAACTTCAGGCAGAGGCCATAAAGGTCAAAAGTCTAGATCTGGAGTGGCAATTAAAAGTTTTGAAGGTGGTCAAATGCCATTATTTAGAAGATTACCAAAAAGAGGATTTAAGCCAATAAAGAAAGATAGTATAGCAATTTTAAATTTATCGAAAATTCAAAGTTTTTTCGATCAAAAAAAATTTAAATTAGACACTAATTTAGATTTAAAGATGCTCCAAAATAATAAAATTATATCTAAGAAGTATGAAAAATTAAAAATTTTAGGCCAGGGTGAGATAAAAGAAAAAATAAACTTTTCTGTTAATTTTGTTTCTAAGCAAGCAAAGGAAAAAATAGAAAAAGTTGGAGGAAAATTAACTTTAATTAAAAATTGATAATCTATGTCTAGTGAAAGTTTAAACCCAGGTGCTTTTAGCCACGCTACGGATCTTAAAAATAGAATTTTCTTTACAATTTTTTTATTAATCATCTACAGGCTTGGCACTTATATACCTCTTTCTGGCATAGATCCTATTGCTCTAAAAGAAATGATGTCCGCAAGTCAAAAGGGTTTACTTGGAATGTTTAACATGTTCTCAGGCGGCGCTGTTACTAGAATGGCAATCTTCGCCTTAGGGATAATGCCTTACATATCTTCATCAATTATTGTGCAATTGTTAACTGGAACGTCGGACTATTTTAAAAACTTAAAAGAACAAGGTGAAATAGGTAGAAAAAAAATAACTCAAATTACAAGATATGGAACAGTTTTAATTGCTGGTTTACAAGGTTACGGAGTTGCAGTTGGTATAGAAAATGCTGGTAATTTAGTATTAGAACCTGGTATGTATTTTAGAGTTACAACAACTATATCTTTGGTAGCCGGCACAACTTTTCTAATGTGGCTAGGAGAACAAATTACTTTAAGAGGAATAGGAAATGGTATCTCACTAATTATTTTTTCTGGCATTGTCGCTGAAATACCTAGAGCATTGGCATCAACATTTGAATTAGGAAGAACAGGTGCTCTATCAGCTGTTATGATAGTAGGAATTTTTCTTTTAGTTATTGTTACTGTTTTGTTCATTGTTTTTTTTGAAAGAGCTGTTAGGAAAATATTAATAAATTATCCTAAAAGACAAATGGGCAATAAAATATATGGTGGAGAATCTTCTCATCTTCCTCTTAAAATTAATACAGCTGGGGTAATACCAGCAATATTTGCCTCTGCTCTTTTATTGTTACCAATTACAGTAAGTAATTTTGGGTTTGCTGAATCAGAAATGTTTTTAAATATTTCCTCTCTTTTCACTCAAGGGCAGCCCTTATATATGGCTCTATATGCTTTTGGTATAATATTTTTTTCTTTTTTCTATACATCAATTGTATTTAATCCTAAAGAGACAGCTGAAAATTTAAGAAAATACGGTGGTTATATACCTGGAATTAGACCCGGTGAAAGATCTGCTGAATATATTGAAACTATACTAACAAGACTAACAACTATAGGAGCTATGTATTTGACAATAGTTTGTTTGATGCCTGAATTTCTAATTTCAAAATACCCAATACCTTTTTATTTAGGAGGGACATCAATCTTAATTGTAGTAGTGGTAGCAATGGATACAGTGACACAAGTGCAGACAAGATTAATGAGTTCTCAGTACGAGTCATTAATTAAAAAAGCAAAATTTGGGAAATAATTAAATGAACATAGTTATTTTTGGTCCACCTGGTGCTGGTAAAGGTACTCAATCTAAATTCATAGCCGAAAAATTTAAAATGTTCCAGCTTTCTACAGGAGAATTTTTAAGAAAAGAAATTACTGCAGCTACACCAACAGGGAAAAAAATTTCATCCGTAATTAATTCTGGAGCCCTCGTTTCAGATCAAATTGTTTCAGATTTAATTGAAAAGGTAATATCTAATATTGACTACCAAAATAGAATAATTTTTGATGGATATCCACGAAATTTAGCACAAGCTAAAAACCTAGATAATTTATTAAAAAAATATAAACAAAAAATAAGTATCGTTTTAAAATTATCAGTAAGTTTGGATACGATAAAAAAACGAATTTCAGAAAGACGAACTTTAGAAAAAAGACTGGATGACAACGAGGAAATTGCAATTAAAAGATACGAAACTTACGAAAAATCAACCGAGCCAGTGATTGAATATTATAAAAAATTGAATTTATTAAAGGTGATCAATGGAGAGAAGCCAATTAATCAAATAAACAAAGAAATTAGCGATATAATGACCCTTATATAGGGTTGACATTGATCAATAAGGCCATATAAATACGCATTATTAATAAACCCTTTAAATATGGCTCGAATAGCAGGAATAAACATTCCACAAAATAAAGTTGTCAGTATAGCATTAACCTACATACATGGCATCGGGCTACATTCGTCAAAGAAAATTTGTAAAGAATTAAATATCTCAGAAAAAACTAGAGTTAACGAACTTTCAGAAGATCAGGTTTTAAAAATAAGAGAATATATTGACAGCAATCATAAAGTTGAAGGTGATTTGAGAAGAGAAATTTCTGTCAATATAAAGAGGCTTGTTGATTTAGCAACATATAGAGGAAGCAGACATAAGAAAAAATTACCTGTAAGAGGACAAAGAACACATTGTAATGCCAGAACAAGAAAAGGTAAAGCAATAGCTATCGCAGGAAAAAAATTAACACCACTTAAAAAATAGTTATGAGTAAAAAAAATTCGGAAAAAAAGGATATTGAAAACAAATCAGATTTAGTTAAAAAAGAAACGCAATTTAAAAAAAAAAAGAAAGTTAAAAGAAATATTACTTCTGGAATTGCTTTTGTTAATTCAACTTTTAACAATACAATAATTTCAATTGCTGATGAAACGGGTAATGTCATTTCTTGGTCTTCAGCAGGATCAAAAGGATTTAAAGGTTCAAGAAAATCAACACCATATGCCGCTCAAGTAGCTGCTGACGATGCTGGAGCAAAAGCCTATGAAATGGGCCTAAGAACTTTAACGGTACAAGTAAAAGGACCGGGCTCAGGTAGAGAAACTGCCTTAAGATCTTTGCAATCAAGAGGATTCAAAATAATTTCTATCAAAGATACTACACCAATGCCACACAATGGCACAAGGCCACCAAAAAAAAGGAGAGTGTAATGCAAACAGGAACTAGCGTAATTGATAAAAACTGGAAAGAACTAATAAAACCAAATAAGTTAAATATAACAAGCAACGATGACAAATCTATTGCAAAAGTTGTTGCAGAACCTCTTGAAAAAGGTTTTGGTCAAACAATTGGTAATTCTCTTAGAAGAATTTTATTATCATCAATTCAAGGTGCTGCGGTAACAGCTATACAAATTGATGGAGTTTTACACGAATTTTCATCAATAAAAGGTGTAAGAGAAGATGTTACTGATATTGTACTTAATGTAAAAAATTTGGCCATTAAATGCAATTCAACAAGTTCGAAGAAAATTGTTTTAGATGTTAAAGGACCTAAAGAGGTTAAAGCTAAAGATATTACTTTAGTACCCGAAGTAGAAATATTAAATCCCGATCAAACAATATGCAATGTTGACGAAAAAACAAATTTCCATATGGAGCTATTTGTAAATTCTGGAAAAGGATATGTCCCGGCACCAAAAAATCGATCTGAAGATAGTCCGTTGGGTTTAATTTCTATTGACTCTTTGTTTAGCCCAGTAAAAAAAGTATCTTTTGCCATTGAGAACACAAGAGCAGGAAGTGCGTTAGATTATGATAAATTAGTAATGAGTGTTGAAACTAATGGAACTGTAGCCGCGGAAGATGCTATAGCTTATTCTGCAAGAATTTTTCAAGATCAATTATCAATGTTTGTAAATTTTGAGGATCCAAAAGAAATTGTTAAAGAAGTCAAATCAAGTGAGCCAGAATTTAATAAAAATCTTTTAAAAAGAGTTGAGGAATTAGAACTTTCTGTCAGATCAATGAATTGTTTAAAAAATGATAATATTATTTACATTGGGGACTTAGTTCAGAAAACAGAACCAGAAATGCTGCGAACACCTAACTTTGGAAGAAAATCTTTAAATGAAATAAAAGAAGTTTTAAGCACTATGTCTTTATATTTAGGGATGGAAATTCCTAATTGGCCTCCGGATAATATTGCTGAAATGTCAAAAAAACTTGAAGAAAACAACTACTAATGAGACATAATTTAGGTTACAGAAAACTAAATAAATCATCTGAACACAGAAAAGCATTGTTCAAGAATATGCTAAATTCTCTTATAAAATATGAGCAGATCATAACTACCCTGCCAAAAGCAAAAGAGCTAAAACCACAAATTGATAAAGTCATAACAATCGGAAAAAAAAACGATTTAAAAAATAAAAAAAAACTTTTCTCTAAATTGCAAAACCAGTCATCAGTAAAAAAAGTTTTTGATGAACTTTCTAAAAGATATGTAAAAAGAAACGGTGGATATTCAAGAGTTCTTAAGGCAGGATTTAGAACAGGCGACGATGCCCCTATGGCTGTTATTGAATTGGTTGACAGAAATGTAGAAGCAAAGAAAATAGATAAACCAAAAAAAGTAGAAGATAAAACAAAAAAAAACGAGCAAAAAGCTCAGCCAGCAAGTAAGTAGTAATCGTTTACATGCTTAATAAGTTCATAATTAAAAAAGATTATAATAATACTAGATTTGATAAATGGTTTAAGAAAAACGTTATTAACATTCCAAACTCTTTAATACAAAAATTAATAAGAACAAGCAAAATTAAAGTAAATAATAAAAAAATAAAATCTTCTTTTAGAGTTTTGGAAGGAGATAGAGTAACAATTTTAAATCTATCGAATTACAATCCGACTAATACTAAAAAAAAGATTCAGTATTTACCATCGGTAAATGAGAGTAAGAAATTTGAAAATTTTATATTACATAATAATGACGATTATATCGTAATTAATAAACCAAGAGGAATAGCTGTACAGTCTGGAACAAAAAATTTAAGAAATATTGTGGACACTTTAAAAAAAACTAAATTTTTTGAATTATCAAAACCCTACGTTGTTCACAGATTAGATAAAGAAACATCAGGCGTTTTACTAGTGGCAAAAAACCGATCAACAGCCCAATTTTTTACATCTTTATTTAGATTAAGAAAAATTCATAAAACTTATTTAGCAATTGTAAGAGGAGAATTTCCAAGAACAATTAAAAGAATGGACGATGAATTAGAATATTTTGAAAATAAAAAAAGAATTACATCTAGAGCAATTACTTTAATAAGAGTGCTTAAATCAAATAATAAATTTTCTTTTTTAGAACTTATTCCACAAACTGGAAGGAAACATCAATTAAGAAAGCAATTATTTAAAAGAGGATTCCCAATAATCGGTGATCCGAAGTATTATTTAGAAAAAAATAAATCTTCAAGAGAAAATATTATGCTTCTTCATTCGTATAAATTAAAATTTATGAAAAATGACAATAAATTTACATATCAAGCTAATTATGATGAAATATTTAAAAAGAAGATTAATTTAAATTTTAGATAAATTCTTTGAAAAAATTCTTTTTAAATTCTGTAATACGAATTTAGGATTTTTCACTCCGATCTGTTCTAATGATGTCACCATTTTATTGTTTAATCCACATGGAACTATTTTTTTGTATAAAGAAAGATTATTTTTAATATTTATTGAACAGCCATGATATGCAATCCATTTTTTTATTCTAATTCCAATAGCTGCAATTTTTTTATCTTGAACCCAAATACCAACATTTTTTCTATCGGAATGGGCAGATACTCCATATATTTTTAAAAATTCTATTATGCTTTTTTCAATAATATTTATAAACTTTCTAACATCCTTTTTTCTTTTATTTAAGTTTATTACAAAATATATTATTTTTTGTCCCGGATTATGAATAGTTATTTTTCCACCTCTATTAGTTTTAAATATTCGAATCTTTTTATCTAAAATTTCATTTTCTTTAGATCTAATCCCTGCAGTAAAGATTAATGGATGTTCTAAGATCCATATAAATTCTTTTTTACGGCCTTTTTCTACTTCTTGCACTCTTTTTTCGAGAGTAACCATTGCCTTTTTATAAGGTATCCTTTTTTTGCTTATTTTTATATCTATGCTCATTTAATTTGAATTTTACCATTATATGAATTATTAGTCTCAAAAAAAGAAATCAAGGATTTTTATGAGTTTAGTAAAGTCAATAGGTGGAAAAAATGTTAATTTTGATTTTAACAAAGAATTTTTAAGTATCTTTAGTGATAAAATAAAGTCATCTGATATTAAATTCATAAATCAAACTTTAGCTGATTTACATCCTTCTGATGTAGCAAATCTAATCGAAAATCTGTCCTCAGAAACTAGGGCAAAGTTAATAGAGATAGAGGAATTTGATATTGATCCAGAAATCTTTGTAGAGATAAATGAGTCAATTCAAACTGAAATTCTTCAGTTACTGTCCTCAGACTCAATAGCAAAAATTATAAAAAGATTAGAATCTGACAACGCTATCTCTATTCTTGAAAACCTAAATCAAGAAAAAAAATATTCTGTACTAGATAAATTGCCACCAAAGGATAGATTTCTTTTAGAAGAGGGACTAAGTTATCCTGAAGACTCAGCGGCAAGGATTATGCAAAGAGAATTTACTGCTGTCCCTAGTGATTGGTCAGTTGGTCAAACGATTGACTATTTAAGAGAAAGTAAAGATTTACCACAAGAATTTTTAGAAATATTTATCGTGGATAATGACTTTAAACCAATAGGTATAGTTCCTTCATCACGGGTATTAAGAACTCCTAGAGAAAAAAAAATGAATTCAATTATGAGAGAAATGCCAGTTTTAATATCAGTGAATATGGATAAAGAAGAAGTTGGACATACTTTTGAAAATTATAACCTAGTTTCTGCTGGCGTAGTAAACAAAAATAATAAACTAGTTGGAATGATAACCGCAGACGATGTAGTTACTGTTGTACAAGAAGAGGCTGAGGAAGATGTTTTAAGACTTGCAGGAGTTGGAGATGAGGAAATTACTGATAGTGTTTTTGTAAAAACAAAAAGAAGATTTAACTGGCTGTTATTGAATCTTTTTACTGCTCTCTTGGCTACATGGGTAATAAGTTTATTTGGTGCTTCAATTGAACAAATGGTTGCGTTAGCTTTTTTAATGCCAATAGTTGCATCAATGGGTGGAAATGCTGGTATGCAAACTTTAGCAGTTACAATTAGAGCTATAGCAACTAAGGAGCTTTCATCTGGTAATTTTAATAAAATTGTTGGTAAAGAATTTTTAATAGGCATATTAAATGGAATAATTTTTGCAATTATAACTGCTATAATCGTTCAATTTTGGTTTCAAGAATTAAAACTTTCTTTACTAATTGGAATATCAATGGTTCTAAATATGATAGTAGCCGGATTATTTGGAATATTAGTGCCTGTGTCTCTTAAAAAGGCGAATATTGACCCGGCGTTAGCTTCAAGTGTTTTTGTTACAACTATTACAGATGTTATAGGTTTTCTTTCATTTTTAGGAATAGGGTCTTATTTTTTTCTTAATTAAAAGTTATCAATTAATCTTACTTTATTAATATAAAATGCAGAAAAAATATTAAAATTTTCATTTGATTTTTTTGCTTTTTTTAAACTTTTTAAATTTAAAGCTTCAATGTAATCAATTTTTTTTACACCAAGATCAAAAATTTTGTTTTTAATATGCGATAAGTTAATTTTTTTTCCCCTCCTTTTTTTAATTAAAATTTTTTCCTTTTTTAAAATTTTAAACACCTTTGAAGCCAAATATTTATCATGTTTATTTAAATTCATGTTTCTTGAAGAATAAGGTATTAAACTTTGATTACGAACTGTCTTGCATGGAATAATTATAGTTTTAATATTATTTTTGACTATGTGTTTTTTTATTAAAAATAGTTGTTGAAAGTCCTTTTCCCCTAAGTACATATAATTTGGTTTCAATATTTCTAGCAATCTATTTACAACATCCAAAACACCTTTAAAATGGCCAGGTCTATATTTACCACATAATTTTTTAGAAAATGGGTGCAAGTAAATCTTATTTTTAGTTTTAAATAAAAAAATATCTTTAAATTTAGGATAAAATAAGTATCTGACTTTAAGTTTCTTTAATATTTGGACATCCTTTTTAAAATTTCTTGGATAAGTGTTAAAATCATTTTTTGAATTAAACTGTTTGGGATTTACAAAGATACTTACAAGAACATTTTTATTTCTTCTTCCGGCTTTTTTAATTAAATGCTCATGACCTTTATGTAACCCGCCCATAGTAGGTACAAAAGAAAAGGAATTTATCTTACTAAATAACCTGTTAAAGTCTTTTTTTTGCCTAATTATTTTCATTTATAAGTTGTAATGATATTAATTATTAAAAGAATCATATGATAAAACAAGCAATTATTCCACTAGCGGGTTTAGGTACAAGAATGCTGCCTTTAACAAGTGTTATGCCTAAAGAACTATTGCCAATTAATGGAAAACCAAATTTAGAATATATTTTGGAAGAGTGTTTAGATGCAGGTGTAAAACAATTTATATTTATTATTTCTAATAAAAAAATGAATATAAAGAAATATTTTTATAATGATATTTTTTATAAAAAATTACTCAGGAAAAAAAATGATAAGAGAATTGAAAAGGAATATAAAAAGTTAAAAAAATACCGGAAAATGATTAAGTTCGTTTATCAAAATACCCCTAAAGGAACTGGAGATGCTGTATTAAAATGTAATAAACATATAAAAGGAAAATATTTTTTAATGCTTTTACCAGATGACCTTATTATAAAAAAAAATTGCACTAAAGAAATGATAAGATTATTTAAAGAAAAAAAAGGTTCTGTGATAAGTACAAAAAAAGTTCCAAAAAAAACTGTTTCTCGTTGGGGAATATTGTCTTTTAAAAATAAGAAAAAAAATAGTTTTCAAATTACTGATGTTGTTGAAAAACCAAAATTCAAAGACGCAAAGTCAAATTATGCTATTATTGGGAGATATATTTTACCAAAGAGAATAATGAACGAAATTAAAAGACTTAAACCAGGTCAAGGAAAAGAAATCCATATTACTGATGCAATTAAAAATTTAATTTTTAAAAATGAAAAGTTTTATGGAAATATTTTTAAAGGAAAGTATTTAGATTGCGGAACTTTAAACGGCTACATTAAATCTGGGGTAGAAATTTCAAAGGGGAATAGATGAACCTATGTATGATAGGCACAGGTTATGTTGGGTTAGTAAGCGGTACCTGCTTTGCCGATATAGGAAACAAAGTTATTTGTGTAGATAAAGATAAAAATAAAATAGAAAAACTTAATTCTGGAATTTCTCCGATTTATGAGCCAGGATTAGATGAGCTTATTAAAAAAAACTATTCTGCTAAACGTTTATTTTTTACCTCAAATATTAAAAAAGCTATTAATCTATCAGATATAATTTTTATTTGTGTTGGTACGCCAACAAAAAAAGGATCGATTAAGGTTGATTTGTCTTACGTTTATAAATGTACAAAAGAAATATTAAAATATTCAAAAAAGAAAAAAATTGTTGTAACTAAATCTACAGTTCCAATCGGCACTGGTGATGAAATAGAAAAACTTTTAGGAAAAAAGAAAAAACTTTTTACAGTTATATCTAATCCAGAATTCTTACGGGAAGGAGAGGCGATACGTGATTTTAGATATCCTGATAGAATTGTAATTGGTTCTAATGAAAAAAAACAGTTTAATATAATGAAAAAACTTTATGCACCCTTAATCAATAAAGGATCAAAATTCTTTACAACCTCAAGAAGGGGCGCAGAATTAATTAAGTATGCCTCTAATGCTTTTTTGGCTACAAAAATTACCTTTATAAATGAACTTGCAAATTTATGTGAAAAATCTGGAGTAAATATCGAAGATATTTCATTAGGCATGGGATCGGATAATAGAATAGGGAGTAGATTTTTGAGAGCAGGACCTGCTTATGGGGGATCATGTTTTCCAAAAGATACAAAAGGCTTAGTTTCTGCAGCCGAACGGTATAAAATAAATTTATCTGTGGTCAAATCTGTAATTAAATCTAATCAAGACAGATTTAATTTACTTACAAAAAGAATACATAAAATATTAGGTTCTAATTTAAAAAATAAGAGAATTTCATTTTTAGGGGTAACATTTAAACCAAATACAGACGATATGAGAGACTCTTCTAGCCTTAAAATGATACCTTATCTTACCAAAAAAGGTGCAATCGTCACTTATTACGACCCATCTGGAGAAAAAAATGTATTCAAAAAAATTAAAAATTGTTTTTATAAAAAAGACATTAAATCAAATTGTTTTGGTTCGGACCTAATAATTTTACTTACTGAATGGGATGAATTTAAATCAATTAATTTTAAAAATATTGTAAAAAATAGAAAATTTAAAGTTTATGATTTGAGAAATCTTTATACTGCTGAAGAAATGAAGAAAAATAAAATTAAGTATTATTCGGTTGGAAGGCCAGATATTAATTTAGCTCGAAAATAGCATCTACTTCAACAGCAACACCTAAAGGTAAACTGTTCACACTTACAGCTGCTCTTGTATGCTCGCCCTTCTTATCGAAAATCTTTGCTATAATATCTGAAGCGCCATTAATTATTTTTGGTTGATCCTTAAAATCATCAGTAGAATTAACGTATCCAGTTAATTTTACACAGGATTTAATTTTGTCTAAATCTCCGCCACAAGCACTTTTTACATGAGCAACAATACTTAGCCCACATCTTTTAGCTGCCTCATACCCCTCATCTAAATTTAAATCCTTGCTAATTTTACCAGTAATAAGTTTTGCATTTTTATCGATAGAAACTTGCCCAGAAATAAATAACAACTTTCCTACTATTTTAGTAGCAACATATGCGCCAACCGGAGCCTTTGGCTCAGGTAAAATAATATTTAATTTCTTTAGTTTATCTTCTATTAAATTCATTTATTAATTTGTTTTTTTATCCAATCAGTTAACTTAGAGTCGGTGTTTAATTTTTTTAAACCTTTCTTTCCAAGTTCTTTACCTTTTTTTGCAATACATTTTGTGTATTCAACAGAACCTTTTCCTAATTTTTTAAATCCCGGTAAATCTTTACAATTTTTTTCAGCTAAAACATTTGACTGTAAAGTCAATGTAAACGTAAATATTAAAAATGTTTTTTTCATATTTATTTTTTTCTTTTACCTTTTTTTTTTGTTTTATCGTATTCTCTTCTTTTTTCAATTAATATTAACGCCTCTTCCATAGTAATCTCAGTAGGATCTTTATCTTCTGGTATTGTGGCATTAAGAGATTTGTACTTTATATATGGTCCATATTGACCTTTCATTACTCTTACGGGTTTTTTATCTTCTGGATGTTCTCCAATATTTTTAATTTCAGATGATGAGACTCTTCCAGGTTTTGCTTCTGAAATTAAAGTAATAGCTCTGTTTAGTCCAATAGAGAAAAGATCTTCAATAGTTTCAAGTCTAGCTGACTTGTTTGCACATTTTAGGTAAGGACCAAACCTTCCAACGTTAATTGTTATATCTTCATTAAGTTCAGGATGTTTACCAATGTTTTTTGGTAACGAGCATAGGTACTTTGCTTTTTCTAAGTCTATATCTTCTAAAGATAAACCTTTTGGAATTGAGACATTCTTTAAATTATCATCCTTTTGATTTTTTACCTTTTTTTTCTTTTT
This sequence comes from uncultured Pelagibacteraceae bacterium, assembly GCA_902582155.1. Lineage (GTDB taxonomy): Bacteria > Pseudomonadota > Alphaproteobacteria > Pelagibacterales > Pelagibacteraceae > Pelagilacustribacter. The sequence goes on along the minus strand of CACHRI010000001.1, from coordinate 201,594 downwards.
TGGTTTTTCAATTTCTTCGTCGTTTAGCTGGTATTGTAAATAAGGACCAAATCTTCCATTTTTTAAAAATATTTCTTTTCCATCATCGTTTTTTCCAATTAATTTTGGTTCAGCTAGAAAAGATTGCTGTGAAGCTTTGGCTTTAGAAAGAGGCCTAGTAAATTTACAATCAGGGTAATTTGAACAACCTATAAAAGCACCACCTCTGAAGCTATTTTTAAGACTTAATACACCATTATCACAAATTTTACATTTTCTATCAATTTGATTATTTTCATTTTTATCAAATATTAAATCACCTAAGCTGTCATTTAATAAGTCTAATACTTCTCTAGTTCTAATATCTTTGACAGAGCCCACGTCATTATAAAAGCTTTTCCAAAAGCTTTCTAAGACATTTAGATAATTAGTTTTACCACTGGTTATTTCATCAAGTTGATTTTCTAAATCTGCTGTAAAATTATAATCAACATATTTAGAAAATAATTTCTCCAAAAATGCTGACAATAATTTACCTCTGTCAGTAGGATGAAATCTTTTATTTAATAATTCTGTGTAATTTCTAGTTGATAAAACTGATATTATACTCGCATATGTAGATGGTCTGCCAATACCTAATTCTTCCATTTTTTTTACCAAACTCGCTTCTGAATATCTTGGAGGAGGTGATGTAAAATGCTGTTCATCAATTAATTCTCCTAAAGTTAATTTTTCTCCAACTTTAACTTCTGGTAATATGTTTTTTTCTTCATCATCGTTTTGAAAAGAATAAATATTTAAAAAGCCATCAAATTTAATTACAGATCCGCTAGAAGTAAACTGAACACTGTCATCTTTTGAATGAATTTGAATAGTGTTTCTATCAAATTCTGCGGCTTTCATTTGCGATGCTAGGGCTCTTGACCATATTAAATCATATAATTTAAATTGATCTGTGCTTAGATATTTTTTCATCTCAACAGGTTTTTTTTTAATATCTGTTGGTCTAATTGCTTCATGTGCCTCCTGAGCGTTTTTAGCTTTTTTCCCTTTATAACTATTTGGATTATCTGGTAAGTAATTTTTACCAAGGTCATTTTCAACAAAAGATCTAAATTCTTTGATCGCTTCATTAGAAATATTTGTTCCATCGGTTCTCATATAAGTGATAAGACCAATTGTTTCTCCATCAATTTCAATTCCTTGATACAACCGTTGTGCTATTTGCATTGTTCTTGATGCCCCGAATCCAAATTTTCCAGAAGAAGTCTGTTGAAGAGTCGACGTTGTGAAAGGTGCGGAAGGATTTCTTTTAACAATTTTTGAATTTACATCTTTAACAAAATATTCATGTTTATTAATATTTTCAGTTGCTTTATTAATATCATTTTTATTTTTAAAACTAAATCTTTCAACTTTTTTGTTTCTTATAAAGTTTAATTTTGAGAATATATTTTTATCTTTTGAATTTTTAAAACTTGCATCAATAGTCCAGTACTCCTCAGGTTTAAAAGATTCGATTTCATGTTCTCTTTCAGTTATTAGTTTGAGTGCAACTGACTGAACTCTGCCAGCAGATTTTGATCCAGGAAGTTTAGTCCATAAAATAGGTGAGATATTAAAACCAACAAGATAATCTAAAGCTCTTCTCGCTAGATAAGCTTTTACTAAAGTGTCCTCAATATCTCTTGGATTATTTATACCTTTAAGCACTGCATTTTTTGTAATCTCGTTAAAAACAACTCTTTCAAGTTTTTTTCCTTTTAATAATTTTTTATCGTCTAAAACTTGTTTCACGTGCCAAGCAATTGCTTCGCCCTCTCGATCCGGGTCAGTTGCTAAAATTATTTTATCACTTTCTTTTGCAGCATCAGTAATTTCTTTTAAATATTTTTTTGAAAATGAATCTAGCTCCCATTGCATTTCAAAATTTTTATCAGGATCGACAGAACCATTCTTAGATGGCAAATCCCTAATATGACCGTAACTGGCTAAAACTTTATAATTTGTTCCTAGATATTTATTTATTGTTTTAGCTTTTGCTGGACTTTCAACTATAACTAAATTCATATCTGAGACTTATTCAAAATTTAATATAAATGTCAAATTTATTTATATTTAACACGAAAAAGCTAATAAATTAAAACTTAATTTTAGTTTCCTTTTTATCTTTTATTCTCAAAATATTTTGTTTATGGGTATAAATAATTATCAAGAAAAAAAGAATTAAAAAAATATTTTGAAAATTATGATTTAAAAATAAATTATAAATTATTAATGATAAAGATGCCAAAATAGATGAGAGAGAAGAATATCTGAATAAAAATAAAACAATTAACCATGTAGCTCCAAAAATTAAAGCCAATTTAAATGATAGGGCTAAAATTATACCAACATAAACTGCCACTCCTTTACCACCTTTAAATTTTAGCCAGACAGGAAAAATATGACCAATGAAACAAATTAATCCTATTAAATATATTAAGTCAGGAAAATAAATAAAAGAAAATTTAACTACTAAATATCCTTTACCAACATCAAAAAATAAAGTTAATAAAGCTAAAAATTTATTGCCAGTCCTAAGCACATTAGTAGCACCTATGTTTCCAGATCCAATTTTTCTTACATCTTTTTTTAAAAAAAATTTAGTAAATATTAAACCAAAAGGTATTGACCCTATAAGGTATGAAAACAAAGATAAAATTATAATTTCCATTTTCAAATTTTAAATACGGTTTCACCTTTCAAAAAGGTCATCAAAACTTTACCCTGTAATTTTTTGTCCTCAATAGCAGTATTTTTAGATTTGGATTTTAAATTTCCTGCTTTGACCACCCATGGTTTATTTAAATCAACAACACAAATATCTGCATCAGAACCCTTTTTTAAAGTACCTTTATTAATTTTAAGAATATTCGATGGATTTATTGTTAGACATTCAACTATCTTGTTAAGCGGTAGAGACTCATTGTGATATAGTTCTAGCGCTAGAGGTAAGAGAGTTTCTACGCCTACCGCGCCAGTAGCTGCTTGAGCAAAAGGAAGTCTTTTACTTTCCTCATCCTCAGGAGTGTGATCTGAAACTATAACATCAATAAGTCCGTTTTTTATTCCCTCTACTAGCGCTTTTCTATCATCTTCCAATCGAAGGGGAGGAGATAGTTTTAAAAATGTTTTAAAGTCCCCAATATCATTCTCATTAAGGGAAATATTATTTATTGAAACCCCAACACTAAATTTTTTACCATTTATTTTATTTTTTTTAATAACATCTAAAGAGCTCTGAGATGAAATTTGATTGATATGGTACCTACATGGGAATTCACTTAATAAAGAGAGATCTCTCTCTATAATAATTTTTTCAGCAATTGGTGATATTCCACTCAAACCAAGTCTATTTGATACTTCGCCTTCATTTATACATCTATTTTTTGATAATTCATAATCTTCAGCATGTTGCATAATCAAAACACCAATATCGGATGCATAATCCATTATCCTTGCCATAGTCTCTGTATTTTGAACTGTTTTGTTTACATCACTAAATCCAATAATTCCCTTTGCCGATAATAACCCAAATTCTGTCATAAGCTTACCTTCCATTTGTTTTGTGAGAGAAGCACACGGAAAGAGATTAATTTTTGATTTATCTCGTCCACGTCTCATTATAAAATCAACCATGGAGACATTATCTATAATAGGCTTTGTGTTAGGCATCGTAACAATAGAAGTTACACCACCTGCAAGAGCTGCCTGACTTAAAGTTCTAAAATTTTCCTTGTATTCAAATCCTGGTTCACCAACAAATGCCTTCATGTCAACGATACCAGGTATTATTAGATTTTTTTTAACATCAATTACTTCAGCATTTGGACAGTCTTTTTTAGATACTTTTTTACCAATAGCTTTTATTTTTCCATTTTTATCAATAATAATTGAACCCATTTCATCTAATTTTTGGGATGGGTCAACAATTCTAGCGTTTATTATAATTTTTTCATTCATTTACAATATAATTTTAAACATGCCATTCTAACAGCTACTCCAAGTTCAACCTGTTCTTTTACTAGACTTACATTAATATCATCAGCTAATTTAGTATCTATTTCTACTCCTCTGTTCATTGGGCCAGGATGCATGATCAAAGCATTTTTGTTGGCAAACTTTAATTTTTCTGGAGTTAAACCAAAGTACTCATAGTATTCTCTTTTAGATGGAAGAAATGAACCTTGCATTCTTTCATTTTGCAATCTCAACATCATAACAATGTCACAACCATCTAAACCTTTTTTCATATTAGTGAAAGACTTCACACCCAATCGTTCGATTGATTTTGGCATTAATGTTTTAGGAGCAATTACATTTACTTCTGCTCCAAGCATATTCATTAAATAAATATTTGATCTGGCAACCCTAGAATGGAGTATATCCCCACAAATTGCTATCTTAAGACCTTCAATATTACCTTTACGACTAATTATTGTCAAAGCATCGAGCAATGCTTGAGTAGGGTGTTCTCTCCTACCATCGCCCGCGTTAATTACAGCACAATTAACTTTTTGTGAAAGTAAATTTGGCGCTCCCGAGTCCTGGTGTCTTATTACGATTAAATCTGGATGCATAGCATTTAATGTCATAGCCGTATCAATAAGAGTTTCACCTTTTTTTAAAGCGGAGTTACTCATATTCATAGTCATAACATCAGCACCTAATCTTTTGCCAGCCAAGTCAAACGAACTTTGTGTTCTAGTCGAAGGTTCAAAAAATAAATTAATTTGAGTTTTGCCTCTTAATGTGTCTAATTTTTTAGTATTACTTCTATTTAATTTTATGAAGGTCTTTGCTTCATTAAGAATTTTTTTAGCTTCTAAAATTGATAAGTTTTGAATACCTAATAGATGTTTGGGTGAGTTTTTAATAGCTGAAATCTTTTTTACTACTGCCATTAAAATCAACTCTATAGGCCTTTTGCACTATCTTATCAAGTATTATTTTTATTTAAATAATCCAAAGCCCCTTGTAATATGAATTGAGCCGCATTTTCGTCTAATTTTTGGACCTTTTTACTTACATTTATATCTAAATTGCTCGACAAATTGAAAGCCCCTTCACTTGATAATCTCTCATCCCACATTGTGATATTTTGTGTAACATCTTTTGATAAATTTAAAGCCAAGTCTTTTGCAGATTGAGATGAAGAACCAGATGAGCCGTCCATATTTATGGGGTTTCCGATCACAATACCTTTTATAGTATTTTCATGGACTATTTTCTTTATTTCAGCCAAAAAACTAGAATAATCTTTTTTAATTATAGTTGTGTATGGAGTAGCAACTTTTTTATTTTCATCTGAAATAGCTATCCCTATACGCTTTTTTCCAGGATCAATGCCTATTAGCCTTGATTTTTTGTCTAGTTTTTTCTTAAATTCCTCAATATCCAACATTTATTTATTATATTTTATGATATTAATTTCCTATATAAATAACATAAATCACAGATGTCCATAGATAAAGATAAAATTAAACATATTAGTAAGTTAGCTAGAATTTCTATAGATTCAAAAAAATCTGACTCATTAGCTAAAGATTTAACATCTATATTCAAATTTATAGAGCAATTAAATGAGTTAAATACTGATAAAGTGGAGCCATTATCTTCAATTTTAAACACACCACTTAGAGCAAGAGAAGATAAAATAAATGATGGAAAAATAAGAGATAAAATTCTTGAAAATTCGCCAAAAAAAAATGAGGAATTTTTTGTTGTTCCAAAGGTAATTGAATAATGTCAGAAATTATAAAAAAAAATTTATCAGAAATAATAGATTTAATAAAAAAAAAAGAGATTAAATCTGAAGAACTTGCCAATCTTTACATAGATAAAGTAAATAAAAGCAAAAAACTTAATTCGTATATAACTACCTGTTTTGAACATACAATTCAAAAATCAAAAGAATTCGATAAAAAACCTAATTTAAATTCTTTGCTCCCAGGAGTCCCATTAGCCGTAAAAGATCTTTTTTGTACTAATGGATTTAAAACCACTGCTGGTAGTAAAATGCTTGAAAATTTTATACCTCAATATGAGTCCACTGTGACAGAAAATTTATGGAAAGAGGGAGCAATCTTACTCGGTAAATTGAATTGTGATGAATATGCCATGGGATCATCTAATGAAACAAGTTATTTTGGAAATGTTATAAATCCAATAGCTAAGGACACTGTTCCTGGCGGATCATCTGGTGGATCTGCATCTGCACTTGCAGCCGATTTAACTCCTGCAACAATAGGTACGGATACAGGTGGATCAATAAGACAGCCTGCTTCCTTCACTGGAACTGTCGGATTAAAACCCACTTATGGTTTGTGTTCGCGATGGGGGATTGTTGCTTTTGCCTCATCACTTGATCAAGCTGGTCCAATGACTAAATCTGTTAAAGATTGTTCGATCATGTTAGAGGCTATGGCCGGTTTTGATAATAAAGACTCTACATCCATAGAAAAGAAAAAAGAAAATTATTCAAAAAATTTGAAAACAGATATTAAAGGTCTCAAAATTGGTATACCTAAAGAATATAGAGTTGAAAATATGCCAAAAGAAATTGACGAATTATGGAATAAGGGAAAAAGTATTTTAAAAGACTTAGGTGCTGACATAATTGATATCTCACTCCCTCATACAAAGTATGCACTGCCAACATATTATATAGTGGCACCAGCTGAAGCTTCTTCAAATTTGGCTAGATATGATGGTGTAAAGTACGGTTATAGATCATCAAAAGGAAATGATTTAATTGAAATGTATGAGAATACAAGATCCGAAGCATTTGGAGATGAGGTAAAGAGAAGAATCTTAATTGGTACTTACGTTTTATCATCAGGATACTATGATGCTTATTATCTTAAAGCTCAAAAAGTTAGACAGCTCATTAAAAAAGATTTTGATGAAAATTTTGGCAAGGTAGATGCTATTTTAACACCTTCAACACCAAGTTCTGCATTTAAAATTGGTGAAAAGACTCATGACCCTATTTCTATGTATCTCAATGATATATTTACAGTGCCGGTAAATTTAGCTGGTTTACCTGCAATATCGGTACCAGCAGGCTTAGATAAAAAAGGCTATCCACTAGGTTTACAGTTAATTGGAAAGACTTTAGACGAGCAAAATATATTGAATGTGGCCTATGCTTTTGAAAAAAATTGTAATTTTAAAAATGAAATAAAAAATTGGTGGTTATGAACAAAGATAAATTTGATTATTTTATAAAAGGAGAGAAAAACAAGTATGAGGTAATAATTGGTTTGGAAGTTCATGCCCAAGTATCTTCAAACTCAAAACTTTTCTCTGGTTCTGCAACTAAATTTGGAGCTGAACCTAATAGCCAAGTAAGTCTAATAGACTCTGCTTTTCCTGGTATGCTGCCAGTTATAAACAAAGAGTGCATAAACCAAGCTATAAGGACTGGTTTAGGTTTAAATGCTAAAATTAATAATAATTCTGTTTTTGATAGAAAAAATTATTTTTATGCTGACCTTCCTCAAGGCTATCAGATCTCACAGTATAAAAATCCTATAGTTGGCGAAGGAAAAGTTTTATTAGATATGCCATATGGTTCAAAAGAGATTGGCATTGAAAGACTTCATCTAGAACAAGACGCAGGTAAAAGTATTCACGATATGGATCCGTCAAGTACTTATGTCGATTTAAATCGTTCTGGGATTGCGTTAATGGAAATTGTGAGTAAACCAGACCTTCGATCTCCAGAAGAAGTTAATGCTTATATAAAAAAACTTAGAACAATAATGAGATATCTAGGAACTTGCGATGGTAACATGCAAGAGGGTTCATTAAGAGCTGATGTTAATGTATCAGTAAGACGAGTAGGAGATAAAAATTTCGGAACAAGATGTGAAATAAAAAATGTAAATTCAATAAAATTTATGCAAATGGCAATAGAATACGAGGCTAATAGGCAAGTTGAATTGTTAGATGAAGGGAAAAAGATTGAGCAGGAAACAAGACTTTTTGATACAAAAAAAAATGAGACAAGATCCATGAGATCAAAAGAGGATGCTCATGATTACAGATATTTTCCAGATCCGGATCTTTTGCCTCTCAAAATTGAACAAAAATTAATAGATGATTTAAAAAAAACTTTACCGGAGTTACCTGATAATAAAAAAGAAAGATTTATGAGTGATTACGGACTTAATTCATATGAAGCTAATGTGCTAGTTTCTGAAAAAGAAATTTCAAATTATTACGAAGAAGTTGCAAAATTATCTGATAAAAAGCTTGCTGCAACATGGATGATGGGAGATTTATTTGCAATGTTAAATGACAAAGGACTTAATATATCCAAGTCACCTATCTCTCCTAAAAATTTTGCTGAATTGATTCAATCAATAAATTCAGGGGAAATTTCTGGCAGAATAGCAAAAGAAGTTTTTGAATTAATGGTAGAGAGCGGGGATAATCCTAAAAAAATTATCGAGTCAAAAGGTATGAAACAGCAAAGTGATCCCAAAGAATTAGAAAAAATTATCAATGAAATATTAACTAAGAACAAAGATAAAGTTGACCAGTATAAGTCCGGTAAAGAAAAATTATTTGGTTTTTTTGTTGGTCAAGTTATGAAACAATCAGGCGGAAAAGCTAATCCACAGATAACAAACGATATCTTAAAAAAACTTTTAAAAGGCTAATTATGCCTAAAAAATTAGATTTAACTGATAATCTTGAAAAATATATTATTGATCATTCAGAAGCTTTGTCTGACGTTCAGAATGAAATAATTCAGCATAATAAAAGTTTAGGAGATCAACAAAGATTACAAATATCTGTATCACAAGCTCAATTTCTACAAACACTAATAAAAGTTTCAAATGTAAAAAAAATTTTAGAGATTGGTAGTTTTACTGGATTTAGTGCTTTATCTATGGCTATAGCACTTCCAAATGATGGAATTTTAATTAGTTTAGATAAAAATCCCGAATTTAGCAATAAGGCTAAATACTTTTATGACAAAGCTAAAGAAAAAAGGATTAAACAAATTATCAAACCAGCTATAGAGAGCTTGAAAGAATTAAAAGATACAAAAAAGTTATTTGATTTAATTTTTATTGATGCTGATAAAGAAAATTACCTAAATTATTATGAGTCTTGTATGAATTTGATAGATAAAAAGGGTCTAATAGTTATCGATAATGTATTATGGCATGGTGAAGTTGCCGACGATACAAATAACGATAAATTTACAAATATTATCAGGGATTTTAATAATCATATTAAACAAGATAAAAGGATTACAAAGAACATAGTTCCTATTGGAGATGGGTTAACTATTTGTATTAAAAAATAATGTTCACTATTTCTGGATTTTACAAGTTTAAAAAGATTAATTTCTTAAAAAAGCACAAAACTTATATTGAAAACGAAATATCAAATACCAGTATTAGAGGATCAATTATAATCTCGTCAGAAGGTATTAATGGATCTCTTGCAGGCAATAGCAAAGATATTTCTAAAATTTTAAAATTACTAAAAAAAGAATTTAAATTTACAGAATTTGACAGTAGCAATATTTCTACTAGTCGTTTTCAACCATTTCACAAAGCAAAAGTAAAAGTAAAAAAAGAAGTTGTACCACTTGGTTTGAAAATTAATAGTGCAAGCAAAAGACGTAATAGGTATTTGTCTGGAGAATCTTGGAACAAGTTAATTATAAAAAAAGAAACTCTTTTGATTGACGTAAGAAAACCCTTTGAATATAGCGTTGGCACTTTTAAGAATGCAATGAATCCAAATATACAAAATTTTCGAGATTTTCCTAAATTTTTAAATAAAATCGAAAAGACCAAACCTGTTGCGATGTTCTGCACAGGAGGTATTAGATGCGAAAAGGCATCAATTTTTTTAAAAAAAAAGGGTTTCAAAAACGTGTTTCAATTAAAAGGTGGAATAATTAATTATCTCAACAAAACTAAAAAAAAAGATAGTTTATGGAAAGGCGAATGTTTTGTTTTTGATAATAGAGTTTCTTTAAAACATAAATTAAAACAAGGAACTTTTTCAATTTGTGGGGGTTGTCGAAAACCTATATCAACAAAAGATAAGAATTCAAAAAAATATGAAGAGGGCGTTTCTTGTGAAAGGTGTTATGACACACTATCAAGTTTGCAAAAATCAAGATTTCGAATGAGGCAAAATCAAATTAATCTTGCCAAAAAAGCGGGAAAGAAGCATAAGTTTCAAAAGGAATATTAAATATGGATTTAACAAAAGGTTCAATTTGGCAACTTTTAAGAAAAGTAACTATACCCGCTAGTACTGGATCTCTTTTTCAAACTTTTTATAATCTAGTTGACACCTATTTTGCAGGAAGAATTTCTCCAGAAGCACTAGCAGCAATAGCAAAATCTTGGCCAATTTATTTTATAGCAATTGCTGTGGCTGTTGGTATTGGAGCTGGTACAACAGCTTTAATAAGTAACTCTATTGGGGCTAAAGAGGACAGAAAAGCTTCTATGTATGTTGCTCAGTCTATAGTACTAGCAATTGTTATCTCAATTTTTGTAACTTTGTTTGGTTTAAATTTTTCCGATGAACTTTTAAGAATTATGGGTTCTACTGAAGAAAGTATAATTTTAACACGTGAATACTTAGATATAATATTTTTTGGTGCAATAATTGTATTAGCTCAGTTATCTTTAAATGGAACTCTGAATGCACAAGGTGATACGAAAAGTTATAGAAACGTTTTAATATTTACTTTCTTTTTAAATATATTTCTCAATCCTTTATTTATTTTTGGTTATGGGTTTATACCAGCATTCGGAATTGCTGGTTTAGCAATAGCTACATTAGTATCTCAGTGTGTAGGCTTAATATATCTAGCCAACAAAGTTTACTGCTGTAAATTAAAAAAATACTTGTACCTAGAATGCTTTAAACCAAAATTTGATTACATCAGCACACTTTTCAAACAGTCAGTTCCAATAATGTTTACTATGTTAATGATAATGTTTGGAGTATTTAATATTTTTTATTTTGTTGGTCAATTTGGTGAGCTAGCAACAGCAGGTTATGGTACAGCAGTTAGAATAGAACAAGTTTTATTACTACCTGTTATAGGTTTAAACACTGCCGTTTTATCAATTGCCGGTCAAAATTATGGAGCAAAAATGCATTTTAGAGTTAAAGAAGTTTATGGAAAAGCATTAATGTTTGGTTCCGGGTTTATGGTGTTAGCTGGTATTTTTGTTTATTTAACATCTGAAATTATAATTTCTTTTTTTACAAATGACCTTGAGGTCATTCAAAGAGGGGCGCTTTACTTACAAGTCGCTGCTCTTATCGGGCCCGTTTATCCTGTATTTTTTATTACTTCTGCTTTATTCCAAGCGCTTAAAAGACCAATCTATAGTTTATATATGACAATACTTAGACTTACGTTAATACCATTTATGTCTCTCTGGTATGTAATTAATATAAGAAACGGTGAATACCAAGATATTTTTTACACAATCTTAGTAACAAATTGGATGATGGGATTAGTCGTATTAACTTTTGTTCCATTTTTTTTGAAGAGAGTATTTAGAGTTTCTTTTAAAAAGTTATTTGTATTTTAGTTTATTTTCTAATTTTCTCACAAGATAAGAGACTACTAATATTAACACTAAGTATTCTAGGATTAAAAAGGTATATATTTCTAATGGTCTGTAGGTAGTTGTTACTAGTTCATTTGCCTTTCTTGTTAAATCTCCTATTCCTATAATCGATACTAGAGATGACATTTTTAAAACATACACAAATTGATTTCCCATTGCAGGCAATACAACTTTAATTGCTTGCGGCAGGATTACTAATCTCATTTTTTTCCAGAAATTCATTCCAAGTGACTCAGATACTTCATGTTGTCCTTTTGAGATAGAATTTATACCAGCCCTAAAAATTTCTGCTTGAAATGCACTTTCGCTAATAGTTAATGCTATTATGCCTGATACAAATGGTGAGAAACTTACTCCTATCATAATTGGAAGACCGTAATATATCCAAAGAATTAAAACTAATAAGGGAATTGCTCTTACGATTTCAACATAAATTATATTGAAATAACTTAAAAATTTATTATTAGATAAAGATGGGAGGGCAACTATTAAACCTATAATCATAGCCAGAACTATAGATACTACTGAAATATAAATAGTTGTTGTAATACCGCTAATTAAAAATTTTAGATTTGTTAGACCCTCTATATTATCAGGGCTTAATATATACCAACCCCATTCATAGTTAGAACTACATCCCTGAAGTAAAAATAGAATAGAGATTAATTTTAAAAATTTCACTATTTAACTATATTTGTTATCGGAGGGTATTGAAACTTAAATTATAAGCTTTTTAAATTGTACTTAGAGAGTAATTTCTTAAAATAACCTGAAGCTTGCTTCTTTTTAATCCAATTACTAACGTATTCATTCCAAACTTTATCTCCTTTTGGAACCATCATCGCTAAAAATGCTGGATTTTTTCCACCATCAGGAACTATGGCTAATTGAGGATATTTAATAACTAATTTATTCGCTTCAGTTGAACTTGTAATATTTCCATCAGCTCTGCCCGCAAGAACCTCTTGAAAATCTCTAGCAGGGGCTTCAACAGATTGTAGTTTTGATTTCGGAAAAAATTCCTTTGCTTTTTCTTCTTGAGAAGTACCTAATGTTGTTGCAATTTTCACATTACTATTATTTAGCGACTCCCAAGTAGGAAATTTTTTTAAATTTTTTTTTAAAACAAGCGGTACAGTAGCGTACTTATAATACGTAGTAGTAAAACCAGCTACTTCAGCTCTTTTTGGAGTTTTAGTTACACTTGTTGAAATATCGTATCGATCAGCTGTAATCCCAGCCACTATTGTTTTCCATTCTGCAGGCACAAACTTAACTTTTACGCCCATATCTTTTGCAAGTTCTCTCATGACATCAATGTCAAAACCTTTGTATTTGTTAGTAGCTGGATCTTTCATGGACATTGGATCCCAATCTCCAGTCGTTCCAACTCTTAACTCTCCATTTTTTTTAATTGTTTGAAGTTTAGACTCCGCGTTTGCTGATGCGGTCATTAATAGCAATATAAAAAGTACTATAATTTTTTTCATGTTTTCTTTTAACTTTTCAGTTGTTCATTTTCCAAACGCATATTGCCCCACATAATGGTTGACTAAAGTAAAATTTTTTCCTATAAAAGAACAAAATAAGAACATTTATGGAGCTGAAAATACCTTATTACATACACAAAGTAGGAGCGGGTTTTCCATCTCCTGCAACAGATTATATAGAGGATGATGTAGATTTAAATCATCATCTTATAAAAAATTCGCCAGCAACATTTATAATTAGAGTTCAAGGCAAGTCTATGAATAGTGTAGGAATCTATGATGGTGATTTATTAATAGTAGATCGAAGTATTAACCCAAAAAATCTTTCAACAGTTATAGCCAATGTTAACGATGAATTAGTGGTGAAAACAATCCTGAAAGAAAAAGGGGAAACATTTTTAACATCTGGATCTAAAAAAAAATCAGAAAGAATTCATTTAGCAAAAGATCAAGAAGTAATTATTTGGGGAGTGGTAACTTATGTCATCCATCAAGTACACAACTAAGAAAAATAGAATAGCCTTAGTAGATTGTAATTCATTTTACGTATCCTGTGAGAGACTTTTTAATCCTAAGATACAAAAAAAAGCTGTAGTAGTTTTATCAAATAATGATGGATGTGTAATATCTAGATCAAGAGAAGCAAAAGATTTAGGTATTAAAATGGGAGAGCCCTACTTCAAAGTAAAAGAATTAGTAAAAAAAAATAAAGTTGAAGTGTATTCATCAAACTATGCATTGTATGGAGATATATCGAGAAGAGTTATGAAAGTATTAAAAACTTTTTCACCAAAAGTAGAAATTTATTCAATCGATGAAGCTTTTATTGATTTATCTTTTATAGATGAAAAAGGAGTTGAGGATTATGGAAGAGAGATAAGATCAAGAGTTCTTAAGTGGACGGGTATACCAACAAGCGTGGGTATAGCCAGCACAAAAACATTAAGTAAAGTAGCCAATCATATAGCGAAAAAAGAAAAAGCAGGTGTAATTTATTTAAATACGAATATTGATGAAAAGTTAAAAAAATTTCCAATTGAAGATGTTTGGGGAGTAGGTAAACAGCTATCTAAGTTTTACCATAAGAATAATATAAGCAACGCTTATGATTTAAAGAATGTTTCAAACACGTGGGTAAAAAAAGGAACAAATGTTTTAGGCGCAAAAACAGCGATGGAACTAAGAGGAATATCTTGTATTGAACTACAAACAGATCAAGAGAAAAGGAAGAATTGTTGTGTTTCAAGATCGTTCGGTAGAAAAGTAAAAGATTTAAATGAATTAGAAGAATCAATTATTACACATTGCTTGAATGCAGCAGAAAAAATTAGAGCTGATGATCAAATAGCAAAAACAATAACAGTATTTATCAGAACAAGTCCATTTGATAAAAATAGAAGATACTACTCTAATTCAAAAACAATAGATTTAGCAATCCCTACTAGCAACAGCATAGAATTAATAAAAAATGCTGTTAAAGCACTAACCGACATGTACAAATACGGTTATGCTTATCAAAAAGCTGGAATAATCTTATCGGGATTGAAAGATGCAAATCAAAATGATCAGAATCTTTTAACCCCACTTCTTGAAAATAAATCTAAGAAATTAATGAAAGCTATAGATTACACTAATACAAAATATGGAAGATACGCAATCAGTATAGCACAAGCTGGACTAAGCAAAGGTTGGAAAATGAGAAGAGAACATTCATCTAAAATAGATACTGCTTCATTTGACTCTTTGCCTAAAATAGTAGTATAAAAAAATACGGGGTGTCAGAAAGACTGAGATTATACCCGAAGAACCTGACCGGTAATTCAGTAAGGGAGCTATGGATAAAATACTTTTATCGCAACAAACAACAATAGCTATCACAATATTAATTGGCCTGTTCTTTATATGGCTGGGTTACTTAAATAATAAAAAAATATTTAATAATAAAAATTATATTGTTGGTGATAGGGATGAAAATACATTTTCATTAACTTCGAGCCTAACAGCATCAGCACTGGGAGCTTGGATTTTATTTGGCCCTCCTTCTGCAGCAACTTGGGGAGGGATAGGTGCCGTAATCGGTTATGCATTAGGTACGGCCGCGCCAATGTTATTTCTTTACAATTTTGGCCCTAAAATCCGAAAAGAATTTCCAAACGGTTTAACACTAACTGAATTTATACAAAAAAGATTTGGTCAAACTATATTAAAATTAAGTTTATTCTTAATACTATTTTATTTGATAATTTTTTTAATTGCTGAGGTGACGGCTATAGCATTTTTATTAAATTATATTTCAAAAATTCCATTATGGGTTACCGCAGGTTTAACCTTAATCATTTGTTTACTTTATATATTAAGAGGGGGTTTTAAACTTTCAATTATTACTGACAAATATCAGTTTGTTTTTATAATGTGCATTATTTTATTTTCATTAATTTTAGTTTTTAGCAACTTAAATCTAACTAGCTATGAAATAATAAAAATAAATTCACCACAATTAATTAGCAAAGATTATTTACCTAACTACACAGCTGGCTTAACTTTTTTCATAGCGGTGGCTTGTACCAATTTATTTCATCAAGGAAATTGGCAAAGAGTTTTTTCAGCAAAAAATAATTCAATTTTAAAAAAAAGTTTAATTAATTCATCTATTATAATTTTTATAATAGTTTTTTGGATGGGATATTCAGGTTTAATATCTTTTTCATTAAATTCAAAAGTTACTCCAGATCTTGCTTTCTTTAACTTACTTCTAGATGAAAAAAAATCTCTTATAGTTGTGTCAGTATTAATTTTAGCATTGTCATTAACATTAAGTACCATTGACACATTAATAAATGCTATTTCGAGTTTACTAATCGTGAATGGTAGTCAAATAAATAAAATGATTAAAGGAAAAAAAATTAAAGAAAAAACAAATTTTATTATTTTATTTATATGTTTTATAGTTTTTATTTTTGCATCAAGAGGATATAGTATATTATACTTATTTTTACTGGCGGATCTTCTTTGCTGTGCTGCTGTTGTTACAATTTTTTATGGTTTCTTTAACAAAAATATTAATCCTAAACTTGCAGCTTATTCAATAATTCTTGGTTTGATTTTTGGTCTGCTGTTTTTTCCAAGTCAAAATTTTGAGACAAGTATTTTGGTAGGAAATTTGATATCTATTGATAATTTTTCAATTTTTATTAGAACAAATCTACTTTTTATATCTTTTCTTATATCTCTATTTGCTCCTCTTATAATAATTTTATTTCACTCTTTACGCAATTCGTTAAGGTAAATTATTACTGCTATCCATATAAATAAAAAACTTATTAACTTTTCTATTTCAAGTGGTTGACCTAGATAAAATATACTTAAAAAAAATTGAGCTGTTGGTGTCAAAAAAAATATCATGCTCGCAGGTCCTATTCCTATTAATTCAAATCCTTTTATGTACATAAAGAGAGGAACGAGTGTCATAAATCCTGCAAAAAACAAATAAAAAGATAATGTAGGATTATCAAATCCAAAGACATTTATATTATTGAAAACAAGAGAGCTGAATAAAATTAATGCTATTGGGGATATCAACAAAGTTTCAAAAAATAATCCTATATCTGATGAAATATTTATTTTTTTTCTTATTAAAGTATAAAAACTAAATGTGATTGCGACTGTTAAACCAATCCATGGAATATTCTTAAATTCAATTAGTAAATAAATTATAGATAAAAATACAAGAAATATAGCGATTGATTTATTTCTATTAATTTTTTCTTTTAAAAATATCCTTCCCAAAAAAACACTTAATATAGGAAAAATATAATATCCAAGCGATGCATCTAGCATATTGTTTACTGAGATAGAATAAAGCCATGTAAACCAATTAATAGAAACTAAAACTCCAGTAAGAAATAATAAACCTAGTGTATTTAGAGATTTAGATACTTTTTTAAATTCTGACCACTTTCCAAAATAAAAGGTTGTAAATACTAAAATCACTGTTGTCCAAATAGTACGATGTATTGTCAATTCAACAGGTGACGCAAAAGACACAAATTTGAAATAAATTACACCAATGATACCCCACCAAAGAGAAGCGCCTACAGTAAATAAAGATCCTTCAAATAATTTTTTTTTCATTTCACCATTTTTTTGATTGATTTATATGGTAATAATTTAATAATTAGTACTAAATAACACTGGAAATACGGAAGAGTGGGTGAGCGGTTGAAACCAGTTGGTTGCTAACTAACCGTACGAGTAACATCGTACCGAGAGTTCGAATCTCTCCTCTTCCGCCAGTTATTTAAAAAATTCCTCAATTTTAACTGGTTCCTTACTAATCATGTATTTATATACATTAACGTTTTCCAGAACTCTCTGAACATAATTCCTAGTTTCTTTAAACCTTATTAATTCAATCCAATCTATATAACTTAATTGATTTTTAGTTGGATCACCATTAACTCTTCTCCAAGTTTTTACTCTATTAGGACCCGCGTTATAGGCTGCTATTGCGAATGGATAAACTCCGTTATAATCTGTTAATAATCCGTCAAAATAATAAGACCCTAATTTTATATTATAAATAGGATCATCTGTTAAACCACTAATGCTATAAGGCAGCTTTGCTTGTTTTGCTACAATCTTTGCGGTGTATTTCATTAACTGCATCATGCCTCTAGCACCAGCATAACTGTTTGCTTTACTATCAAATTCACTTTCTTGTCTTATAATAGCGTGTATCATTTCACTCGGGGGCATAGGTTTGTTGTTAATTTCTCTTGGCGTTGAAATAATAGGATAATTATATTTTAAATAAAATCTTTTTTCATAGGAAGCTTTTTTAGAAATTTGAATAGCAAAATCATATCTCTCTATCTCTGTAGATAACTTTGCCGCTAATACTTCGCTACCTTGCTCAATATTTAAATTTGCTAGATGTTTAAGCACATCTTTTGAATATTTTGTGTGATCTAGCTCTTTAAGAATTTTAATAATTCTAACAAGTCTATTTTTTGAGAATTCTTTCTCATAATCTTTGGAATATGAAGCATCTTCTTTTAAAGTAAATTCTCCTCCATAATTAATTTCTTTGAAACTAAGCTGTCCATAATATGTTGTTAAAAATTTTGAGCCAGCTTTAAAATATTCTTCAGCTTTTTTTGTGTTACCAGTTTCTTGATATGACTTTCCTAACCAGTAAGCACCCCTTGCTACACTAATAGGATAACTTACATTGTCATAAAAATTTAAAAAATGGTTTATAGCATATTCTTGTGATTTTAGGAATGAATGAGCAATCCAACCCGCTAACCACTCAGCTTCTGCAAATTCTGGTCCTGAAGAGAGTGAGTGTTCACTTGCTACTTTATAAGCAGTTTTATACCTTTTTTTATAAATTAAACTTCTAACTATACTTTCTCTTTGTTTCCACCATAGGTCAGCTCTTACTAATTCTTCCTCTGATCTATTTGAATTATCGTAAAGAATTTGAAGAGAAGACTCTAATCTTCCTCTTCTGTTTCTCCATTTTAATCTATCGTATTCAAGTCCAATATCTTTTTTAAATCTATCAGGAACTTTTGCAATAGCATTATCAACTCCGTAAGAGTTGCTCATTAATATTTGTCTAGCGTTATATAAGGCTTTAAAATCTGATGGCAAATAGACAAGCATTCTCTTAAGATCCCAATATTTTCTGTTCCAGGCCAAATAATCTGCTCTTTTAATATGATCTTCACTATCTAATATTGATTTGAATTTCTTTCGATAAAATCTTAATTGGCTCTTACTTAAATCTGCATTTATCCAACCTTCCTTTACTAATTCTTTAGAATTATTAATATCTTTAAGATCAAAATATGCTTCACCTAATTTTAGTTTTCCTGTACCGCTAACAGGCGGAAAATCTTCAAACCATCTAATTATATTTTTAGGAGAAGAATTTTTGAGATAAATCTTTTGTTCAGCCAAATATTGTAATCTTCCTATTCTTGGAAAATCTGAATTATTTCTTATAAAGGTTTCATATGTTGAAAATGTTGCATTGTTTGAACTCTTCATTAAATAAAGCCACTGAACAAACAATTTAAAGTCTTTATCTTTTATTTTTTCAGAAGTTTTGTATCCAGTAATCACTTTTCCTGATTTTATTTGACTAAATGCTATTTTTGCCCTTTCAAAATCTTTTTGACTTAAAAACTTTGATTTTTTAACTGAAGCAGTTGTTTTTCTAATTGTTTTTGGCTTTTTTTGAGGTAATACGAAAGCACTGACATTAATTTTTTTTTCAACTTTTTTTACTATTTTTTCTTCTTCCTTTTTTTTTACTTTAACTTTCTCTTTAACCTCCTCCTTTTTTTGAGTAGTTTCAGTTTTAATAACTGGTTTTGATTGTGGTAATAAGTCTTTACTTGGTGCTCTGGGCTTTTCAATTTTTTTAAAAACTGAAGGTTTGTCTTTAGGCAATATGAAATTTTCATCAGCTAAACTGATGTGATTTGTATCAATTAAAAGCAATAAAATAGCTAGACTAATTAATCGAATAAGCATAAAAATAGATAATAATTAATCTTATATTGATTTATGTTCAAAGGTTCAATCGTAGCTTTAATAACACCGTTTAAAGATAACAGCTTAGATGAAAGTAATTACACGAAAATATTACATCATCATCTTAAAAATGGCACAAATGGTGTAGTACCAGCTGGAACAACAGGGGAGTCCCCAACTTTATCTCATATTGAACATAAAAGAGTAATTGAGATTGCTGTAAAGGAATGCAAAGGCAAAATTCCTGTTATTGCTGGAACAGGATCTAACTCAACTAGTGAAGCCATCGAATTATCAAAACATGCAGAAACATCTGGAGCTGATGGCCTTTTAATTGTAACTCCATACTATAACAAACCTACTCAAGAAGGGCTATATCAACATTATAAATCAATTAATGACAATGTTGGAATACCAATTATAATTTATAATATACCATCTAGATCAGTAATTGATATGTCCGTTGATACTATGGCAAGACTATACGAGTTAAAAAATATTAAAGGCGTTAAGGACGCAACGGGAGATTTAAATAGAGTAACTTTGCAATTAAATAAAATGGGAAAAGATTTTATTCAATTGACTGGAGAAGACGATAATGCACTTGAGTTTAACAAAAGAGGAGGAGTTGGATGTATAAGCGTTACAGCAAACGTTGCAACTAAACTTTGCGCAGATTTTCATAAAGCATCATTATCTAATGACAATGAAGTAGCGGTGAAAATAAATAATCTTTTATCTCCTTTACATAAAGCACTTTTCATTGAGAGCAATCCTTCTCCAGTAAAATTTGCTGCATCTCTATTGAAATTATCACCTGCAGATGTAAGATTGCCTTTGGTTCAAGTTACAGATAAGACAAAAAAAGAGGTAGAAAAAGCTCTTAAATTTGCAAAACTTCTCTGATGAAATTAAAAGATGTTTCACAAAAGATTATTTGCTTAAACCGCAAAGCAAGTTTTAATTATTATTTTAAAGAACTATTTGAAGCTGGCATAGTCTTGAAAGGCTCTGAAGTTAAATCTTTAAGAATTGGAAAGGGCAGCATCGCAGATGCTTACGCTGTCGACATTGGTGGAGAAATTTATTTAATTAATTCTCATATTCCATTATATAAGCAATCCTCATATAATAATCATGATCCTAAACGTGAAAGAAAGCTTCTTTTATCAAAAAAACAAATAAACACTTTAATTGGAAGAATAAATCAAGAAGGAATGACGATAGTGCCAACAAAAATGTACTTTAATAAAGGAAAAGCAAAAATACAGATAGCTGTAGGAAAAGGAAAAAAATTGTATGATAAGAGACTAGTCAAGAAAAAAAGAGATTGGCAAAGAGAAAAAGCCAGAATTTTTAGCAGAAAAAACAAATGATATATCTTAATTTAGGATCTAACTTACCAGCTGACTCTGATTTAAGAAAAAAAAATATTGAAAAAGCTATTCATTGTTTAAAAAAATTGAGTGTGAAAATTATTAAAATATCAAGTTTTTATAAAACTCCTTCTTACCCAGATAAAAAAAATCCTGATTTTCTTAACTTATGCTTAAAAATGGAGACCAGTTTAAAGGCTGACGTTTTTTTAAATGAGACTTTAAAAATAGAGGAGCTTTTAGGAAGGAAAAGAAATAAAAAAAATGAGCCTAGAGTATGCGATATAGATATAATTGATTTTAACGGTGAAATTATCGATAAAAAAAATCTAACACTACCACACCCTAAATTACATTTAAGAAATTTTGTTATTTACCCCTTAAGAGAAATAGAGCCCAATTGGATACATCCGATTTCTGATAAAAAAATCGAATTATTATTTCAAGAATTACAAAAAAACTCCCATAATGAGATTACAAGATTAGGTAAAAGTGATATATTGGTATGATGATTAATAACGAAGAATTAATAAATAAAATCAAATCTTATAATAAATTTCTTAATCCAAAAACGTTAAGTAAAGCATATAAATTTGCCGTTGATGCCCATAAAAATCAAAAAAGAAAATCAGGAGATCCTTACGTTATTCACCCTTTGGCAGTTGCGAATATTCTTTCTGATTTAAGATTAGATAGCGCCACTATTGTTACCGGACTTTTGCACGACACTATTGAAGATACTAAAGCAACTTATGACGTTGTTTTAAAAGAATTTGGAAAAGAAGTTGCTGACTTAGTAGACGGTGTAACCAAAATATCTGCATTAGAAGATAAAGCCCTAGAAAATTCAAAAGCAGAAAACTTTAGAAAATTAATTTTGGCCACCTCCAAAGATATAAGAGTTTTGCTAGTTAAAATTGCTGATAGACTTCATAATATGAGAACATTAAAAGCATTTGATTCTTTAGATAAGCAAAAAAGAATTGCAAAAGAAACGATGGAAATCTACGCACCTTTGGCAGATAGAATGGGTATGAATAGAATTAGAGATGAATTAGAAGATCTATCATTTGGAATTTTAAACAAAGAAGCCAGAGATCTTATACAAGAGAGATTAAAATTTATAAAAAATAATAGAGATGATAATTTCAAAATTATATCAGCTGAACTTATAAATCTTCTTAAAGAAAATGGTGTCTTAGCAAAAATTGCTGGAAGAGAAAAAACTCCTTTTTCTATCTGGAGGAAAATGCAAAATAAAAAAGTTTCACTCGAGCAGTTGACCGATATTGTTGGATTTAGAATTTTATTAGATAATGTAGAAGATTGTTATAAAACGTTAGGAATATTTCATACAAAATACTCAACAATTCCTGGAAAGTTTAAAGACTATATTTCAACACCTAAAATTAATAAATATAAATCTATACATACTGCTGTGATAGGTCCGCATAAACAAAGAATAGAAATTCAAATCAGAACTCATGAAATGCATGAGTTTGCAGAAAGAGGAATAGCTTCTCATTGGAAATACAAGTCATCAGAAAAATTTTCAGAACTTTCTTGGAAAGAGTATGACTGGTTAAGAGATTTAGTTGAAATAATTGAAACTGGAAATAGTCCAGAGCATTATTATGAATTTACTAAACTTCAAATGTTTCAAGATAACGTATTTTGTTTTACACCTAAAGGAGCAGTTATTAAATTACCTAAAAATGCTACACCAATAGATTTTGGTTATGCGGTTCATACAAAAGTTGGTGACACTGCGATTGGTTGTAAAATTAATGGAAAAGAAATGCCGTTACAAACAGTACTAAAAAACGGAGATATGATAAAAATTTTAACTTCTTCAAATGTTTCGCCATCATTACACTGGCTTTCATCATCAAAGACAGGAAAAGCAAGAGCTGCTATTAGAAGATATTGGCAAGATAGAAATAACACAGCAGAAAACACACCTAAAATCTATAATTCAACAATAATTATTGATTTACCCCACAACCCTGGTGTTTTAGGAGAAATCAGCACCTTAATAGGATTAAATAAAAGCAATATCATAAATGTTGAATTATTGAAAAGAAGCAAAGAATTCTTGCAATTTTCTTTTGATATACAAATTAAAGATTTGAAAAATTTCACAAACTTGATAAGTCAAATTAAGCAAAAAAATTATAAATTTAAAATTGTTAGACACAAAAATAAAAAAAATGCTTTCTTACAAAGAATCTTTGAAAATTTTAAAAGAAGCTAATGCTTTAATTGAAGGTCATTTTATTCTATCCTCAGGATTACATAGTCCTCAATATGTTCAATGCGCTCAATTAATGAGCAAACCTGAAAAAGCTTTAAAATTTTGCGTTTCTTTATCAGAAAAAATAAAAAAAGAATTTAAAAAGATTGACATTATTCTATCTCCTGCAATGGGTGGTATAATCGTAGGCTATGAAATAGGTAAAATTTTAAATGTAGAAACTATATTTTCAGAGAGAGTCAATGGTGAGTTTAAGCTAAGAAGAGATTTTGTGCTCAAAAAAAATCAGAATGTGCTAATTGTCGAAGACGTAATTACTACTGGTAAATCGAGTTTAGAATGTTCTAAGCTTGCTGAAGAATTTGGAGCAAATGTTATTGGATATGCATCTCTTATTGATAGATCAAATGGAAATACAGCTATTAAAAAAAAAATAATTTCTCAAATTGAATTAAATATACCTGCCTACACAGAGGAAGATTTGCCAATAAGCTTAAAGAATATTAAGGCCGTAAAACCAGGAAGCAGAAATCTTTAATGGGTAAAATCAGATTAGGGGTAAATATTGACCATGTAGCAACCGTTAGAAACGCTAGGGGAGAAAAATATCCTAGCCCTTTAAGAGCGGCATTAGAGGCTCAAAAAAATGGCGCTGACTCTGTGACTATTCATTTGCGAGAAGATAGAAGACACATAAATGATTTAGATTTAAAAAAAATTAAAACAAAATTAAAAATTCCATTAAATCTTGAAATTGCAGCTACTCGAGAAATGTTAAAAATAGCTTTAAGAAACAAACCTCCTTTTATATGTATAGTTCCAGAAAAAAGAAAAGAAATTACAACTGAAGGTGGTCTTAATTTAAAACATAATAAAATTTTTCTTAAATCCATAATAACTAAACTTAAAAAAAATAAATCTCGTGTTAGTTTATTCGTTGAACCAAATCTTAAAGATATTAATGATTCTAAAAATTTAAAAGCTGACTGCGTTGAGATTCATACGGGGAAAATTTGTAATCTCATTAATGTTAAAAAAAATTATCGAAAAGAACTTAATAGAATAAAAAAAGCTGTTAACTTAGCCAATCAACTAGGTTTAGAAGTTCACGCGGGCCACGGTTTAACGTACGAGTCAGCAAAAATTCTCTCTAAAATTGCCGGTATAAAAGAATTTAATATTGGACATTTTTTAATTGGGGAGTCAATTTTTATTGGTTTAAGAAAAGTAATTAAAAATTTTCAAAAAATATTAAAATCATGAAAATATTCGGTATAGGTACTGATATTATTGAAATAAACAGATTAAAAGGCAAAATAAGAAATAAATCATTTTTAAATAGAGTTTATGGAAAAGAAGAAATTTCTAGTTGTAAAAAAAAGAAAATAAATTTAATTGCCTGTTTAGCTAAGAGATTCGCTGCAAAAGAAGCATTTTCTAAAGCTTTGGGCACTGGTATTTCTCAAGGAATAAGCTTTAATGAAATAATTATCTTAAACGAAAAGAGTGGCAAACCCTTCATTAAGCTTATAAAAGGTACTAAATTAGTTGTAGAAAAAAAATTAAAAAAAAAGAAATATAAAATTTCATTATCGCTGTCTGACGAAAAGAATTTTGCGGTAGCATTTGTTACTATTACAAAATGAGAAAAAATAAAATACTTAATTCAATTATTGATAATTTAAAAACTCTTTTTATAGCACTGCTTATTGCTATTATTTTGAGATCTTTATTTTTCCAACCATTTTATATACCGTCATCATCTATGGAACCCACTTTACTTGTTGGAGATAGATTATTTGTCTCAAAATATTCGTACGGCTATAGCAAACATTCTTTTCCATTCAGTCCTCCCTTATATAATGATCGAGTGCTATACAAAGAACCTTTAAGAGGTGATCTTGTTGTATTTAAAACCCCAGCAGATAATAGGACAGATTATATAAAAAGACTAATTGGATTACCTGGTGATACTATACAATTTATTAATGGAGATCTTTTTTTAAATTCAAAAAAAATTCTAAGAAAAAAAATAGATATCAAAAACAAAATAAGATGTGGAAATGTCACAATTCCTGTTAATGCATATGAAGAGACTTTACCTAGTGGAGTAAAATACACAGCTGTATATAGTAAAATCGGGACATTACAAAATTCTGATAAATTTATTGTACCAAACAATCATTTCTTTCTCTTAGGAGACAATAGAGATTGTTCAAAAGATAGCAGGTTTTTATTAGATGTGGGTTATGTAAAAAAGCTAAATCTAGTAGGAAAAGCTAAATTAATTTTCTTTTCCAATGATAGCAAAATAAATAGTGTTCTAAAAGTGTGGAACTGGAGTGAGTCGTTTAGATTTAATAGATTGTTTAAAAGATTATGAAGATTAACTTTAAAACACTAGAAAACATTATCAACTATTCTTTTGACTCTAAAGAATTATTAAAAAAAAGTTTAACCCATAAAAGTTTCGATGATGAAAATAATAATGAAAAACTTGAATTTTTGGGCGACAGAGTACTTGGGTTAATAATTTCAAAAAATCTTTTAAAAAGATATCCGAATGAGAAAGAAGGAATTATAGATAAAAAATACGCGAATTTAGTTAATAAAAAAACATGCGCATTAATTTCAGATAAGATTAATCTTAAGAGATTTATGATTTTAGGTTCTACATATAAAATAAAGGACCAAAAATATGAAAAAATTACCGGTGATTGTTTAGAGGCATTAATAGGTGCAATTTTTACAGACGGTGGACTGAAAAACGCCGAAAAATTTATTTTAAATTTTTGGGATCATTACTTAAAATTATCAAATAATACAATCATTGATTCAAAAACAAAATTACAAGAATATAGTCTTAAGAAATTTAAAAAATTACCCACTTACGTTTTATTAAAAACTTCAGGGCCTCATCACAAACCTTTATTTAAAGTAAAGGTTAAAACACCAGATTCAAAAAAAGAAATAACAGGAACAGGGCTTTCTAAAAAACAAGCTCAACAAGATGCTGCAAAAAAAATGATAATTGAATTAAAATTATGAACTGGGAAGATGAAGGTTATTTATTAAATAAAAGAAAATTTAGAGAAAACGCTAATATAATAAGTGTTTTTACAAAAAAACATGGAAAAGTAACTGGCATTGTTTATGGAGGAACGTCAAGAAAAATAAAAAATTATTTACAAATTGGAAATAAGATTTTTTTGATTCATAATTCTAAAAGTCGTAATAAAATTGGATATTTTAAAACTGAGATAATAGAAGCTATTAGCCCAAGATATTTTGATGATAAAAAAAGATCTTATAGTCTTTTATCAATATCAGAATTATTAAACTCATTATTACCTGACGAGCAAAATTATAAAAATCTTTATGCTTCATTGGAAAATCTAATTAAAAATTTTGAACATGATAACTGGCCTTTGATTTATATATTTTGGGAGATTAATTTAATAAGAGAACTAGGTTTTGGTTTTAAACTAGAAAAAACTTCATCAGATCAAGAGTTATTATCAATAAATATTGACAATGTTGTTTATAAAGTTCCAAAATTTATTGTTAATGAAAAATTACCGATAAATTATTCAAATAAGATCGTAAATCAATCGTTACTTTTTACACGAAGCTTATTACTAAATAAGTTTTTTTTACCCAATAATTTATTTTTTCCAAAAACAAGACTTGTATTTGAAAACTCTTTTATTTAAACTTTTCAATGTTTTTCAATATATCTAGAGCGAAGTAGGTTATTATGGCATTAGACCCGGCCCTTTTCAGAGAGATTAAACTTTCATAAATAGCTTTTTTGCTAAGAATATTATTTTTTACAGCGCTCATTATCATCGAGTATTCTCCAGATACTTGATAAGAAAAAACTGGTATCTTAAAGTTTTTTTTAATATGACTAATTATATCTAAGTATGGTAAACCAGGTTTTACCATTACAAAATCAGCACCTTCATTAATATCCATTGCAACTTCTCTAATACATTCATTGTAATTTTTAAAATCCATCTGATAAGATTTTTTATCACCTTTTAAAAGTGATCTTGATCCTACAGCCTCTCTAAAAGGCCCGTAAAAATTAGATGCATATTTTACAGCATAAGATAATATTTTTGTATTATAGAATTTATTTTTATCAAGTATCTTACGTATAATTCCAATTCTTCCATCCATCATGTCTGATGGAGCAATCACATCACAACCAGACTGAGCTTGTAGCAATGCTTGTTTTTCTAAAACTTTTAAAGTTTCGTCATTATCTACTTCACCATTAACAATTATACCATCATGACCGTGAGTAGTATACGGATCTAAAGCTACATCAGACATAATACCAAATTTTTTATATCTTTTTTTAATAATTCTAGTTGCTTTACAAACAAGATTATCTTCATTTAAAGCTTCAGAACCTTTAATGTCTTTTTTTTTAATTGGAGTGTTTGGGAATAAAGCAATCATTGGAATTTTATACTTTTCAGCTTTGTCAAGAACTTTTGGTAAATTATCTAATGAAAATCTGTTTACTCCTGGCATGTTTTTTATTTTTTCTATTTTATGTTTTCCTTCAGTGATAAATATTGGAAGTATAAGATCGCTAGCAGAAAGGTTATTTTCTGATACTAATCTTCTTATCCAATCTGAATTGCGAACCCTTCTCAATCTTGTTGATGGAAATTTGCCTATTATCTTCATTTTTATAATTTTGTAAGTTTTTTTTATGCGACAAATATAATATTATACCTTATAAGCAAAGTAATTTAATTAGTATTTATGTCCAATTCTTCAACATTTAAAGATTTTTACCAAGTTCCAGATCTTAAATTTGATATATCAAAGTTAAAGAATGATCTGGAGAAAATTTTGAGCAAATCAAATTATCAAACACTTGGTATAACTAACTTTGCTGCTATACCAATGAATAAAATTCCAGGAGATGAAAATTCTATAAAAGGCCATAATGTAAGAGGAATTTATTATACAAAACCAGACGATTCAGGAAAAGAAGTTGTAAGAGATAAACCAATTGATGAATCAATGTACACTGAACTAGTTAATGATTTTAAAAACACTTACTTTGAGGAAGTTTACAAATCATTAAGAAACAAATTTAAATTAGGTAGGGTAAGAATTTTATTAAAAGAACCAAGATCTACACTTAGTTGGCACAGAGATCCTGAGCCTAGACTACATATTCCTATTATTACTAATCCAGGATGTAAAATGGTAATAGAAGATGTCGCAAAGCATATGCCTGCAGACGGTAAAGTCTGGATAACAAATAACACAAGATACCACAATTTTTTTAATGGAGGCGAACAAAATAGAATTCACATTGTAGCCTGCATGTTAGAAAACCGTTTCAATTAATTTGAAGTCCATATTTAAAAAGATTTGCATTTCATCAGACCATGCAGGATATAACATTAAAGAATTCATTAAGGATAAAATAATAAAAGCAGATATATCAATATCAGACCTTGGCCCATTTTCAGACTCTTCTGTTGATTATCCAGATTATGCTAAAAAAGTTTCTTCAAGAATTTCAAGAAAAAAAAGCGATGTTGGCATTCTTGTGTGCGGATCTGGTACTGGGATGGCAATTTCTGCTAATAAAATGAAAGGAATTAGAGCTGCTGTAGGTTATAATATTAAATCTACTCAATTGTCTCGTCAGCATAATAATGCTAATATATTATGTGTAGGATCAAGATTAACAAAAAAAAAAGATATAATTAAGATTGTTTCGATTTTTTTAAAGACCAAGTTTGAGGGTGGAAGACATAAAAGGAGGATAAATAAGATTTAAATGTCAACGGTTACAAAAATAAATAGAATAACAAATAGTTTTTTTGAGCAGGATCTTAAAAACTCTGACGCAGAGATATTTAATTCTATTTCCAAAGAATTCATAAGGCAAAAAAATCATATTGAATTAATTGCCTCTGAAAATATTGTTTCAAGAGCTGTTTTAGAAGCGCAAGGTTCAGTGCTCACGAATAAATACGCAGAAGGCTATTCAGGAAAAAGATACTACGGAGGATGTGAGTTCGTAGATATCTCTGAAAATCTTGCTATTGAAAGAGCAAAAAAACTTTTTAACTGTAAATTTGCAAATGTACAACCTCACTCCGGAGCGCAAGCAAATGGAGCTGTCTATCTTGCTCTTATAAAGCCTGGAGATACTATATTAGGAATGAGTTTAAATTCTGGAGGCCACTTAACTCATGGAGCAAAGCCAGCTCAATCGGGAAAATGGTTTAATGCTGTTCATTATGATGTAGATAAAACAACTGGTTTGATTGATTATGACAATATAGAAAAACTTGCTTTAGAACATAAGCCAAAAATAATTATTGCTGGTGGAAGTGCGTACTCAAGAATTATAGATTTTAAAAAATTCAGAGCGATATGTGATAAAGTAAATGCCTTTTTATTAGTCGATATGGCACATTTTTCTGGTTTAGTTGCAGGTGGAGCATATCCAAATCCTCTTGATTATGCAGATGTTGTTACTTCTACTACACATAAGGTTTTAAGAGGACCACGTGGAGGCATAATTTTAACAAATAATGAAACATTGTATAAAAAATTTAATAGCGCGGTTTTTCCGGGCCTGCAAGGTGGACCATTAATGCATGTTGTTTCTGCTAAAGCAGTTTGTTTTAAAGAAGCTTTAAGTAATGATTTTAAAAAATATACACGAGATGTTGTAGCAAACGCTAAAGCTTTAAGTGATACATTATCAAAAAATAATTTTAAAATATTTTCTGGAGGAACAGACACCCACTTAATGTTAGTTGACCTTAGGCCATATGGCGTGACAGGAAAAGATGCAGAGGAAAGTCTCGGCAGGGCAAATATTACTTGTAATAAAAATGGTATACCTTTTGACACAGAGAGCCCCATGATTACTTCTGGTATTAGATTGGGAACTCCAGCAGCAACTACGAGAGGTTTTAAAGCAAAAGAATTTACAATTGTAGGAGAACTTATAACTAAAGTTATTAAAGGACTTTCAGAAAATCGATCAGATAATTCTAAAATCGAAAAAGAAGTTCAAAAAGATGTAATTGATCTTTGTGCAGCTTTTCCTATATATAGTGAGTAATAAAGATTAAAATAATGATTTGCCCATTTTGCAGAGAAAAAGATACATCAGTAGTGGATTCAAGACCTACTGAAGATGGAACAGCTATTAGACGAAGAAGAGTTTGTACTTGTGGTGGCGGACAAAGATTTACAACCTTCGAGAGAGTTCAGTTTAGAGAACTAACTGTTATCAAAAAAAACGGAAGAAGAACTCCTTTTGATAGAGAAAAACTCGCACGATCATTATTTACAGCTTTAAAAAAAAGACCTATCGACTCAGATACTACTGAAAGAGTAGTTTCTAAAATATCAAGAGAGTTAGAAGAAATGGGTCAATCCGAAATTCAATCTAGTATTATTGGAAAGAAGGTAATGGATGCACTTAAGGAGCTAGATAAAATAGCTTATATAAGATTTGCCTCAGTATATACAAATTTTAAAGAAATTGGTGAATTTGGGAACTATATTGAAGAATTAGATGGCAATTCAAAGAAAAAATAAGTCTTTTAACCAACATAAAAAATATTTAGAATTAGCTTTTAATTTAGCTTCTATTAACATTGGGAGCACAAAAACAAATCCTTCAGTAGGTTGCGTCGTTGAAAAAAATGGAAGTATAATTTCTAGTGGATATACATCTATAAATGGACGTCCTCACGCAGAATTTAATGCTCTTAATAAAAAAATAGATTTTAAAAACTCTAATCTTTATGTAACTTTAGAACCTTGTACTCATTTTGGTAAAACACCACCTTGTACAAATTTAATTAAAAAAAAGGGGATTAGAAATGTTTTCTACTCTATTGATGATTATGATAGTAGAAGCAAAAGAAAATCTAAAAAAGTCTTATCAAAAAAAAAAATTAAAGTAAGAACCAATTTATTAAAGCAAAAAGGAATTAATTTTTATAAAAGCTACTACAATTTTAAAAATGGTAAAAAACCTTTAATTGATGGTAAAATTGCAGTTTCAAATGACTATTTTACGATTAATAAGATTAAAAAAAGAATTACTAATGATAATTCTCAAAGATTATCTCATTTATTAAGGTCAAGATATAATGCAATTGTCTCAACAGCAAAAAGCATTAATAAGGACAATTCATTATTAAATTGTAGAATTGACGGTTTAAGAGAAAAAACTCCCGATCTAATAATAATTGATAGAAATTTAATCTTAAAAAAGAATTTAAATTTATATAAAAAAAAAAATAATAGAAAAATTAAGATTTTTACGATTAAAAATAAAATAAAAAAAATTAAATGGTTAAAAAAGAGGGGAGTTAAAGTAATACTTAAAAAAAGTATGGGTAACAAAAATGATTATATTGAAATTTTTAAATCATTAAATGCTCAAGGATATTCACGTATCTTTATAGAAGCAGGATTAATATTTATAAATTTTTTGATAAAGAATAAACTCTTGGATAATATTTATATTTTTAAGACCGACTTTAATCTAAAAAAAAATGGATCGAATAATACAAGCAATAACGTAATTAAAAAAATTAAATTAAAAAATCGACTAAAAGTTAATCTTTTTAACGACAATGTATATAAAGAAAAATTAAAATAATGTTTAATGGTATAATCAAAAACACGGGAATAGTTAAATACCTAAAAAAAAATAAACAGAGCTATATTATTGGAATTCAGTCTAATATCAATTTACATAAATCTAATATAGGCTCTTCTATCTCATGTAACGGAGTATGCCTTACCTTGACTTCTTATAATAAAAAGATGATGTACTTTTATCTTTCTAAAGAGACAATTGATAGATCAAACTTTAAAAATATAAAAATAGGCAAAATTATAAATTTAGAAAGATCAATAATGTATGGAGATGAGGTTTCTGGTCATTATACCCAAGGACACGTTGATACTGTTGGTAAAGTATCGAATATAAAATTCTTAGATCAAACTTGGATTATAAAGATTAGTCTCAAAAAAACTTTTATGAAATTAATTGTAGAAAAAGCATCTATTCATATTAATGGGGTTTCATTAACTGTTTCAAAAAAATATAAAAATTATTTTGAAATAAATATAATACCTCACACCTTAAAGCTAACAAATTTACAAAAATTAAAAAAAAATGATTTAGTAAATATAGAGTTTGATATATTTGGTAAATATATTTATGAAATTAATAATTAAATGAATAAAAATTACTTATCACCAATAAAAGATATTATAAAAGATGCCAAAAAAGGGAAAATGTTTATTTTAGTGGATGATAAGGATAGAGAAAATGAGGGAGATTTAGTCATACCAGGCTCTAAATGTAATTCACAAAATATTAATTTTATGGCTACTTATGGCAGGGGATTGATTTGTCTAGCGTTAACAAAAAATAAAGTTGAACAACTAGGTTTACCATTAATGTCATCATTAAACAAAGCGCGCATGCAAACTGCTTTTACTATCTCGATCGAAGCAAAAAAAGGGATTACTACTGGCATCTCTGCTTTCGACAGAGCAAAAACAATAAAAACTGCTATAAAAATTAATTCAAAAAAAAAAGATATTGTATCTCCCGGACATGTATTTCCTCTAGTGGCGAGACCTGGAGGTGTATTAGAAAGAGCTGGTCATACAGAAGCTTCTATAGATATATCAAAACTAGCAAAATTAAACCCTAGCGCTGTCATTTGCGAAGTCATGAATCAAGATGGTAGAATGGCAAGGCTAAAAGATTTAAAAGGGTTTGCAAAAAAACATAAAATAAAAATTGCAAGTATTGAAGACTTAATATCATTTAGATTAAAAAATGAAAAACTTATAAGAAATATAAACTATAAAACTTCTAAATTTAATAAAGAAAAATTTGAACTGCTTACTTATGAAAATTTGTTAGAAAAATCCTTAAGTTATGTCATTAAAAAAGGTAATTTTTTAGAAAATAAACCAGTTAGAGTAAGAGTAATTTCAAAAAAATTTAAAAAAAATAAAATTAATTTTAATGATATAACAATAAGAAAATCCCTTAAATTTTTATCAAAATATAAGGAATTTGCTCTTATTGTTATTAAAGATCAAAAATCATTGAAACAAAAAATTTATGATGAAACAAAAAACAATATATTGAGATATTATGGTATAGGTGCTCAAATTATTAAAGATTTAGGTATAAAAAAAATGATTTTAGTTTCAAGATCAAAGAAAAAAATTATTGGTCTTGATGGCTATGATATAAAGATAGCAAAACAAGAAATTACAAGATGAAAAAAAAAATTTTAATTACTGCTTCTAATTATTACTCAAAAATTACAAAAACTTTAGTTACTGAAGCACAAAAGGTATTAAAAAAAAATAATATAGATTTTAAAATTATCTATGTGACTGGTACTTTTGAATTGCCTGTTATTATATCGAAAAATATTAAAAAATATGATGGCTTTATTGCTTTAGGCTGCGTTATAAAAGGAGAAACTCCTCATTTTGATTATCTCTGTATTTCAACTTTTAATGCTATTTTAAATCTCTCTGTTAAATCAAAAAAACCAATAGGGAATGGTATAATTACGTCTTTAAACATGGATCAAGCAGAAAAAAGATCTTTTATAAAAGGCAAGGAGGCTGTTAATGCCGTATTAGAGGTTTTAAAAATATGAATAATTTAAATAAAAATGTGTTGCCAAGAGTTAAAATTATTCAAAAACTTTACTCAAAATCAATTAATCCAGATGAAAAAATTATTTACAATAAAAGTCAATATAAAAAATTTATTAAAGATGTTACTGAAGGAACTCTAGAAAGACAAGAATTTATACAAGAAACAATAGAAAAGTCCCTTAAAAACGATATTGACCTAAAAAGAACTGATAAATTATTAAAATTAATTATTTTTGCCGCTGTATTTGAGTTATTATATAAACACAATAATCCAAAGAGCGTCATTATAAGTGAGTATCTAAAAATATCTCATTTCTTTTTAGAAAAAGCCCAAATTAAATATTTAAATGCAATTTTGGACAAATTGTCAGTTTTAATAAGAAAAAATTAATTTTTAGCAATTATATTGATAATTATCAAAAGTTTAGCTTGCGTTTTTTAATTTATTTTGGCATTTATCAAGAATTATTATGAATTCATCATTAGAACTTCTATATTTGATAATTTTTTCAGGAATGTTAGCAGTGGCTTATAGTTATCTTTTATCTGGCCAGATTTTGTCAGCTAGCGACGGAAATGATAAAATGAGAGAAATAGCCGAGGCAATTCAAATAGGTGCAAAAGCTTATCTTAATAGACAATACAAGACTATTGCAATTGTAGGATTAATTGTCCTAATTATAGTAACGTATTTTTTTAACATCTTGGTTGGTGTAGGTTATTTTATTGGTGCTACACTATCAGGTATAGCAGGATATGTTGGAATGCTTATTTCTGTAAAAGCAAATGTTAGAACCGCAGAAGCTTCGAGAAAAAGTTTGCAATCAGGCTTAAGTATAGCTTTTAAATCTGGTGCTATAACGGGACTTTTAGTTGCCGGATTAGCATTGTTAGCTATTGCAATTTATTATTTAATGTTAATAAATTTAAATACTTCTGACAGAGATATTATAAATGCATTAGTAGCGCTTGGATTTGGCGCATCATTAATTTCAATTTTTGCTAGACTCGGAGGTGGGATTTTTACAAAAGGTGCTGATGTTGGAGCTGATTTAGTAGGTAAAGTAGAAGCGGGCATACCGGAAGATGACCCAAGAAATCCAGCTGTTATCGCAGACAATGTTGGAGATAATGTTGGTGATTGCGCAGGTATGGCAGCTGATTTATTCGAAACGTATGCTGTAACAATAGTTGCAACGATGGTATTAGCTTCCATCTTTTTCCCTGAAATACAAAATATGATGGTTTATCCTCTGGCCATAGGTGGATCGTGTATAATTACATCTATTATAGGAACATGGTTTGTAAGGTTAGGTAAAAGTAAAAACATTATGAATGCTCTATATAAGGGTTTTGTAGCAACTGCAGTTTTATCTTTATTGATTTTATATCCTCTTACTAACGCAACTTTAGGATTAACAAACGTATATTCTTATTCTAATACTAGTTTTACAGGTTTTGATCTATATATATGTGCAGTTATCGGATTAATTATTACTGGACTTATAATTTGGATTACCGAGTATTATACAGGAACAAATTATCGTCCAGTAAAAAGTGTTGCTCAATCATCAACAACTGGACATGGTACAAATGTAATTCAAGGACTAGCTATTTCTATGGAGGCAACCGCTATACCAGCTTTAATAATAGTTATTGGCATTATAAGCACTTATAACTATGCGGGTCTTTTTGGTATAGCAATAGCGGTAACTTCTATGTTGGCTTTAACTGGAATGGTCGTTGCTTTAGATGCTTATGGCCCAGTAACAGATAATGCTGGGGGTATTGCTGAGATGTCAAAATTACCTAA
The DNA here is from genome assembly GCA_902582155.1 of uncultured Pelagibacteraceae bacterium. Classification (GTDB taxonomy): domain Bacteria; phylum Pseudomonadota; class Alphaproteobacteria; order Pelagibacterales; family Pelagibacteraceae; genus Pelagilacustribacter. The sequence continues at coordinate 165,742 of CACHRI010000001.1, read as the reverse complement.
AAATGTAAGAAAAACAACTGATGCTCTAGACGCTGTAGGAAATACCACAAAAGCTGTTACAAAAGGTTACGCAATTGGATCTGCAGGTCTTGGGGCTCTCGTTTTATTTGCAGCTTATACTGAAGATATAAAATATTATGCATTAGATAAAACTTCTTCCTTATATAATATGAAAGTAAGTTTTGATCTTTCAAATCCATATGTAGTTATAGGATTACTAATTGGTGGCTTACTACCTTATCTATTTGGATCGATGGGAATGCAAGCAGTTGGTAGAGCAGGAGGTGCTGTAGTAATTGAAGTTAGACGTCAATTTAAAAAAATTCCTGGAATAATGAAAGGAAAAAGAAAACCAGATTACGGTCGGCTAGTTGATCTTCTTACAAAGGCTGCAATTAAAGAGATGGTTATACCATCATTGTTACCCGTATTATCACCTATTGTTTTATATATAATAATTTTATTTATTGCAGGCAAAGTTGCAGCTTTAGCAGCTTTAGGGGCAATGCTGCTTGGTGTAATTGTGACAGGTTTATTTGTTGCTATATCCATGACTGCTGGCGGTGGCGCATGGGATAATGCTAAAAAGTATATTGAAGATGGAAACTTTGGTGGTAAAGGATCAGAAGCACATAAAGCGGCTGTAACTGGCGACACTGTTGGTGATCCTTATAAAGATACAGCAGGTCCAGCTGTTAATCCAATGATTAAAATTACAAATATAGTAGCATTATTATTGCTATCTATTATAGCGCACTAAAACTTTCTCTTACCATACATTTTTTGCTTCACACTTTGTAAAAACTTCGTAACGAAACTTTGCTGAGAGACAGGATTGTTAGTTTCCAAGTCAGAATAAACTATTTTTTTCATGTCCTGTTTATTAAAAAATTCCTTTTTGTTTACTATTCCATATTTGTCGAATTTTATTACCAAAACATTATTTTCTATAAGTTTTGTATCTTTAAAATTTATTATTGAGCCGCTAGTTTGTTTCCTATCGAAATAAAACCAAAGATTATCATCATCTATTGATTTCGTGTGAGGGTTCCCCAAAATATTTAGAACATCATTTTTATTAGTTTCATTTACTGTTATTTTTAACGACCTATTCTCAAGAAAATTGATACCGTGACTTTTAATTGGCTGTTTAAATTGACAATTAGATAATATAGTTATTATAAAAAATAATTGAATAAATTTTAAATGTTTAATTTTAAATATAAAAGACATAATTATATCTACAATAGTCTTGTAAAATTATCACGTAATACATATTTTTACAAAGAATTAAAAATTGATGATAAACTTGAAAATAGAGTTATCTTAATATTTGCTCATTTAAGTATAATTCTTAACTGTTTAAAGAATAATTCTGAATTAAACAGCATTTCACAAGAAATTTATGACAATATTTTTCATAATATTGAAAATAATTTGAGAGAAATTGGACACGGAGATGTAACAGTAAATAAAAAAATGAAATTATTTAATCAGATATTTCATGATTTGTTGCTTAAATTTATAAACAAAAAAAAAGAAAGAGATATAACTGTTAAAGAAATGGAGAAATTCTTATTTATTAATGAAAAAAACAATGAATTATCACCTAAACTTCTCAATTATTTCAAAAAATATTATGATTTTTGTTTTGATATTATTAATAAAAATATGCTAAAAGAGCTCATTAATTTTAAATACTAATTATGGCTGTACCTAAACGAAAAACAACTGTCTCTAAAAGAAACAAAAGAAGATCACACCACAAGATCTCAAATGTTAACGTTGTCGAAGACAAAAAATCAGGTGAATACAGAATGTCTCATCATGTTGACCTTAAAACTGGTTTTTATAACGGTAAAAAGATTCTAGATATTTAACATTATAATGAGTAAAAAAATTTGTATTGCAATTGATGCAATGGGTGGTGAGAACTCACCTGCAAAAAATATTGCTGGATTAAACTTATTTTACAAAAAAAACAGTTTCAAAAAAGATTTTTTTTTTAATATTTTTGGTGATCAAAACAGAATAAATTTAGAATTAAAAAAATACAAAATTCCTAACGATATTTATAAAATTCACCACACATCTTCGATAGTATCAGACAATGAAACACCACTAACTGCTGTAAAAACTTCAAAAAATAGCAGCATGTGGAATAGTGTTTATTCACAGATAAACAAAGATAGCGATATATCTTTATCTGCAGGCAATACTGGGGTGTTATTGGTTATATCTAGAATGATATTAAAAACCATTAATGGTGTTAGCAAGCCTGCTTTAGCCGGCCTCTGGCCTAATAAAATCGGAATGAATGTAGTTTTAGACCTTGGTGCAAATATTGAATGCGATGAAAATAATTTAGTTGAATTTTCAGAGATGGGTTCAGCTTTATTTAAATCATTATTTCCTAAGGACACACCAAGGGTAGCTTTACTTAATGTGGGTTCTGAGGAAATAAAAGGAACTGAAACTATAAAAAAGGCATTCTTAAAATTAAAAGAAATTAGCAAAAATGGAGATTTTACTTTTAACGGTTATATCGAAGGTAATAAAATTCCTGAAGGAGAGACAAATGTTATAGTTACTGATGGTTTTACTGGCAATATAGCTCTAAAGACTGCTGAAGGTACAGCAAAGTTTATTACGGATAGTCTTAAAAAATCTTTAACAGAAAACATAATTTCAAAATTTTCTCTTATTTTTTCTTATTTTAGTTTAAAACGCTTTAAACAAAAACTTGACCCTAGAAAATTTAATGGAGCTATATTTCTTGGTTTAAACGGACCAGTAGTAAAAAGCCATGGTTCAACAGATTCTGTTGGGTTTTATTACTCAATAGATTTATGTTATAAGATTGTTAAAGGGAATTTAATTAATCAAATAAAAGATAATTTAAGTCATTTAAATGAAGGCAAAATATAATCAAAATATCTCTAAAAAAGATTTAAGCAACAGTATTAAATTTAAAATGGGAACATCATTGTTGTTGATAGAAAAAGTTACAGATGATATAATTGATATTGTATCAAGAACTCTCTCTTCTAAAAAAAAAATCAAAATCAAAAACTTTGGCTCTTTTAACATCATTCAAAAAAAAAAAAGAATAGGTCGAAACCCGAAAACAAAAGAAATTCATTATATTTCATCCAGAAACTCAATAAGTTTTAAAGCCTCTAATTACGTTAAGAAAAAGATAAATGAAATTTGATGGATAAAGAACTAATTGATATAACGGAATTATCATTAAAACTTGACCTTATTAATAAAAAAACTGGAAAACCTGCTAATCATATACTTCGATTTTGGGAAAAGGAATTTAAGGATATTAAACCTAAAATTTTAAGAGGTAAAAGACGTTACTATGACTCTGACCAAGTTGAAAAAATTAAATTTATAAAGTATTTACTTAAAGACAAAGGTTTAACTATTAAAGGCGCTAAAATGCTACTTAATAACAAAAAACATATTGACGTCTCTGATAGAAATAATATAAAAAACGAGTACTTAAAAAAGAATATTAAAAAAAAATCTAATAATATTTTGAGTAAGATTAAAAAATTAAAAAGTTATGGCTAAAAAAACACATTTAAAAGTTAGAATGGTTCCTGAAAGCAAACCAGATAGCGCATTTATATATTATGCAAAAAAACCAACAAAAGGTGAAAAGGCAAAAGTTAAGTTAAAAATAAAAAAATATAATCCAAATACTAGAAAACACGAATTTTTCGTAGAAAAAAAGTTACCTCCTCATAGCAAATAATCATTTTTTAAAATTACGAAACTCGTATTTAATGTAAGCATTAATCATTGCTTTCCAAATAGAGTAAGTAATTTTTGTGTCAATTTTTTTTTTAATTGATTTTGATTTGATATTTGACAAAATCTTTCTAATCCTTTTTTTATCTATAATTTGATTTTTATATACTTTTGTTAATAGTACTTGATTAACTAAATCTGTTCTTTTTTTAATTAATACTAAAAACTTATCATCTAGTTTATCAAGTTTTTTTCTTATTTTAAGTAATTTTAAATTTTTCATAGCGACATTTAGATTATATGAGATTTCGATTAATAATAATATATTTAAATTATGTACTTAATTAAAACCAACTATCAAAAATTTATAAGTTCATGGCTATTGACCAGCATAATATTAGTTTTTTTGATGATTGTCATAGGGGGGCTAACTAGACTAACTAATTCTGGTTTGTCAATAACTGAATGGGAATTATTTAGAGGAATTCTTCCTCCATTTACTCAGGATGCATGGATACTTTATTTTAATTTATATAAAGAAATTCCTCAATTTAAATTAGAAAATCCAACAATGACCTTAAATGAATTTAAAATAATATTTTACTGGGAATATTTTCATAGATTATTTGGAAGAATTATAGGAATTTTTTATATAACTCCATTAGTTTATTTTACATATAAAAAAGCATTAAGTAAAAGATTATTATATTTATTTTATTTTATTTTCCTAATGATTTTATTGCAAGGTGCTATGGGTTGGTACATGGTCGAGAGTGGTTTAGTAAACAATGTTTCAGTAAGCCATTACAGATTATCACTTCATTTATTTTTTGCATTTATTATAATTTCATTATTATTTTGGGCGTATTTAAATTTGAAATCTGTTAGAGAAAAAATTTTTTTCAACCTTAAAAATAAAACTTTGAAAATATTGTTTTTTTTAATTTTATGCCAAATTATTTTAGGTGCTTTCGTATCAGGTTTAGATGCTGGTTTAATATATCAAACTTGGCCAAAAATGAATTTTCATTTTTTTCCTGATGATTTAAATATTTATGATTTTAATTTATTAATCTTTTTAAATGAGCAAAGCTTTGTACAGTTTTTGCACAGAAATTTAGCTTATATAATTACATTATTTGTAATAATAATCGGAGTTCAAGTTTATAAAAGAAAAGATAACTTTTATTTGAAAGGCTATTATTTTATGTTTGTAGCTCTAATAGTCCAAATTATCTTGGGAGTTTTTACTTTAATAAGTGGACTGAATATTTTATTAGCCTCATTACATCAAATAACTAGTGTAATATTGGTCTTTAGTGTTTTAAATCTTAATCATAAAATGTCTTAAAATAAATTGACTTTTTGTTTTTTTATTAGTAGTTATCGCGTTTGAAATGACGCCATTTATAAAAAAAAAAGAAATTAAACAAGATTGGTATATCATAAATGCTGAAAATGCTGCAGTAGGAAGACTTGCTGCATTTATATCTAAAGTTCTTAGAGGAAAAAATAAACCAACTTATAACCCTCATATTGATAACGGTGATTTTGTGGTAGTAACAAATATTGAAAAAATAAAATTTACAGGAAAAAAATTTACTAATAAAAAATATTATAGGCACACCGGTCATCCTGGTGGAATTAAAATTTCTTCCCCATTAACTATGGTTGAAAAAAATAAAACACAAGACATATTGAAATTAGCTGTTAAAAGAATGTTGCCAGGAGGACCTCTAGCTAAAAAACAACTAACTAAACTTAAAATTTATAGCGGAGAAAAGCATCCACATCAGAATCAAAATCCTAAACCAATTGACTTTAAAAATTTAAATAAAAGAAATATTGTTAAAAATTAATGGAACAAACTCAATCAAATAAAGAGAAAACTAAAAAAATTAAACTTGATTTTAAAGACAGCAAATACTCTACAGGTAGAAGAAAGAAATCAATTGCAAAAGTATGGGTAAAAAAAGGTTCTGGAAAAATATTTGTTAACGGAAAAATGATGGTTGATTATTTTAAAAGACCAATGCATCAATTAATTGTTACACGACCACTAGAAATTACAAATGTCTTGAATAATTATGACGTAAAATGTTCTGTAACGGGGGGAGGCCTATCTGGGCAAGCAGGAGCAATAATATTAGGTATCTCCAGAGCCTTAATAATACATGAGCAAGGTTTAAAAAAAGAGCTAAAAAAAGATAAACTTACAACAAGGGACTCCCGTGTTGTTGAGAGAAAAAAATACGGTCATAGAAAAGCTCGTAGAAGTTTTCAGTTTTCTAAAAGATAAATCATTTAAATTTAAAATTTTTAATTTAATGATATAAGATTATCATGATTAAAAATAAAATTAATGTGGCAATAGCTGGTGCAACAGGTTATGTCGGTTTAGACTTAATTAATTTACTTGCAGGACATTCTAAGGTAAATATTAAATACCTTTGCGCAACAAAAAGCATTGGTAAAAAAATCAATTCTTTTGATAAGAGAATTAAAAAAAAACTTCCTCTAATAACTAATATTTCCAAAGTCGATTGGAAAAAAATTAATTTATTGTTTTTATCACTTCCAAATGGTGAAGCACAAAAGTTAATTAATAAATTGTATTATAAATATACAAATTTAAAGTTTATAGATTTGTCGGCTGATTTTAGAATTAAAAACGCAAAAACTTATAAAAAATATTATCTAAAAAATCATCATGCAAAAAGATTAATAAACAAATCTTTATATTCAATAACTGAATTAAACAAAAAGGATATTAATAATTTTAGAATAATTTCTAATCCGGGTTGTTATCCAACATCTATACAAATTCCTTTAATGCCATTATTTAAAAATAAAATGATAGACTTTAAAGATATAATAATTGATTCAAAATCGGGATATTCGGGCGCTGGTAAAAATTATAAAAAAAAATTTCCTCAAAAAAATTTTTATTTCTCAACTTTTGCATACGCTGCTAAAAACCATAGACATTTATCAGAGATGGATCAAGAATTTAGTAAAATATCTAAAAGAATTTCATATACTTTTAATCCACATCTAATACCTACGTTTAGAGGTATACATTCATCTATTTATTTAAAAAAAAAATCTAATGTACCAACTTACAAAATATTAAAAGCTCTAAAAAATTTTTATAAAAAAGAACCTTTTATTAAAATTAATAAATTAGATACTCCAATGGGAACTGCAAATGTTCTTAATACAAACAATTGTGAAATTTCAGTTTGCGATCTTAGATATAAAAATAAAATAGTTATATTTTCTGCAATAGATAATTTAATAAAGGGAGCAGCAGGTCAAGCAATACAAAATATGAATGTTTTATTTAAGTTTAAAGAAACACTAGGCCTTAGATGAAATATTTTTTTTTTCTTATAATAATAACCCTTTTTTCGTGCACTAAACAAAAAAGTGTTTTAATTTGTGGAGATCATGAATGCATAAATAAAACCGAAGCAAAACAATATTTTGAAGAAAATTTAACAATAGAAGTAAGAATCAAAGATACAGGGGAAACTTCTAGCTTTGATCTTGTTGATTTAAATTTGGAAAATCAGGAACAAAAAATTAAAGTAATTAAAAATAATAAAAATAAAATAGTGAAAAAGTTATCAAAAGAGGAGATTAAAATTAAAAAAAAACAAATCAAGGAAAAAAAAAATATTTCCAAAGAAAGAGATACAAAAGCTAAAAGTAAAAAAATAAAAAAAGGTAATAAAATTGATAATATTGGGGCAAATAGTAGTTTGGTTACTTTATCTGACGATATTTGCTTAAAGCTAGAAAAGTGTGATATTGATTCTATTACAAAATATTTAATTAAAAAAAGTAATGAAAAAGATTTCCCTAATATATCTGTAAAAAACTAATAATGAAAAAAAATTATAACATTGCACTAGTAGGATTAGGAAATATTGGATCTTATTTATTTAATTTTTTAATGAAAAATAAAAATTATTTATCAAATAAAAATAATTCTAATTTTAAAATAGCTTATATTTCAGCAAAATCAAAAAACAAGAAACGAAATTTTAAAATAAAAAAAAAACAATGGATTAATAATATTCGTGATATAGTTACAAAAAAAGACATTGACATAGTTATAGAATTGATAGGCGGAGCAGAAGGGCCTGCTAAAAAATTAGTATTTAATGCCCTAAAAAATAAAAAACATGTCGTAACCGCAAATAAAGCTTTAATTTCAAAATATGGTGATCAACTTTCTAAAATAGCAGAGAGAAATAAAGTTAATTTAGAATATGAAGCAGCTGTTTGTGGTGGAGTACCTATTATAAGATCTATAAAAGAAGGCTTGATAGCAAATAAAATTAATAGAATTTACGGAATATTTAATGGAACATCAAATTATGTTTTATCAAGCATGGATAAAGACAAAACTTCATTTCAAGAAACAATTAATAAAGCAAAAAATTATGGTTATGCAGAGTCAAACCCTAAATCAGATATTGATGGTGATGATGTTGCATCTAAGGTTAAAATTCTTAGTTGTTTGAGTTTTAACTCTTTTTTAAACAAAAACATACATGTCGAGGGAATAAGTGAAATTGATAATGAAGATATAATAAATGCTGATAAATTAGGTTATAAAATAAAATTATTAGGTTTTTCTGAAATTTTAAATAATAGACTTTTTCAGAGAGTGCATCCTACATTAGTAAAAAAAACGTCTTATATTGCAAGTGTTAACGGTGTTTTAAACGCTGTTATAATCGATGGCAAACCTATAGGGAAAAATATTATTCAAGGAGAAGGTGCTGGACCCGCAGCAACTACTTCAGCCTTAGTTTCAGATATTTCATCAATTTTGAGAGGAAACATTAAATATCCATTTGCCATATCAAATGATAAAAGAAAAAAATTCAAAACAGGAAAAATATCTGATTTATATTTTTCATCTTATATAAGATTAAATGTTAAAGACAAATATGGCGTATTATCTGATATAACAAAAACGTTTTCTAGAAATAAAGTCTCTATCAAAAGAGTTTTACAAAGTCCTTACAAAAACAAAAAAAATTCTTCAATAATAATAATTACTCACAGTTCTAAAGATTATCACATTCAAAAAACATTGAAAACTTTAGCCAAAAAGACTTATATAATTAAGAAACCTAAATTATTAAGAATTGAAAATGGCTGATGTCTATAGATAAGAATTATCTCGATAAATTTATAAAAGCAACTGAACAAGCAGCTATTGGTGCATATCCGTTTATTGGCAAGGGAGATAAAATTGCTGCCGATCAAGGATCAGTAGACAAAATGAGAGAAGAACTTAATTCAATTAATATGGACGGTGTAGTGGTTATTGGTGAGGGAGAAATGGATGAAGCACCTATGTTATATATAGGTGAAAAAGTCGGTACCAAAAAAGGACAAAAACTTGATATTGCTTTAGACCCACTTGAAGGTACAAATTTTGTAGCAAAAAATTTACCGAATTCTTTTTCTATGATAGCAGCTTGTGAGCATGGAAATTTATTTTCTGCTCCTGATACATATATGGAAAAAATTGCCATAGGCCAAAATTTACCAAAAAATTTACTTGATTTAGATAATGGAGTAAAAAAAAATATTGAACTTTTAGCTCAAGCGAAAAATAAAAAATTTAATGAATTGACAGCCTGCGTCTTGGAAAGGCCGAGACATAATCAAATTATTAAAGATCTTAATGATTTGGGAGTGAAAATTAAATTTATTTCAGATGGAGATGTATCTGGAGCTATATCAGTCGTTGATCCTTCAATGAATATTGATGTTTATTTAGGAATAGGAGGGGGTCCCGAGGGAGTTTTAGCTGCAGCGGCTTTATCATGTCTTGGTGGGCAAATACAAACTAGATTAGTTTTAGATGATAATGAGATAGCTCGAGCAAAAAAACTTGGCATAAAAAACTTTAAAAAAAAATATAATATTGATGATTTAATTAGAGGCGATGTAATATTTTCAGCAACTGCAATTACAGATGGTGAAATCGTTGACGGTGTAAAAGATCTAGGTGACAAATATGAAGTATCTACATTTGCTTTACATAAAGACACTAAAGTTGTTAAAAAAATAAAAAATATTCATTTGAAATGAACGATTTATCATTATCTGGAAAAAAATGGATTCATAAAAAATTCGATAATGTTTATGTTCAATATTTGAAAGAAAATTTTTATTTAGATGAAATAACAGCTAAATTATTATCTATTAGAAATATTGAAAAAAGTCAAATTGACTCATTTTTGAAGCCATCAATTAAAAATCTTATACCTGATCCAAAAATATTAATTGATATGGAAAAAGCAACAAATAGAATTTTCAAATCAATTACAAATGGAAAAAAAATAGGTATATTTGGTGATTACGATGTGGATGGAGCGAGCTCTACTGCACTAATCGGAAATTATCTTAAAGTTTTAAAACAAAATTTTGAAATTTATATACCTGATAGGAAATTAGAGGGATATGGCCCTTCTATAAAAGGGTTTAAAGAACTTATAAATAAAAATGTTGATCTTATTTTAACGGTTGATTGTGGTACCATGTCCTTTGAGGCTATTGATTATGCTAATAGCAAAAAAATTGACGTTATTGTTCTAGATCATCATCAATCTGAAGTGAAATTACCCAACGCTTATTCAATTATAAATCCAAATAGAATTGATGATGATTCTCAATTGAATTACTTATGTGCTGCGGGCGTGTGCTTTATGACATTAGTATCTTTAAACTCATTACTTAGAGAAAATAATTGGTTTAATAAAAAAAAAATTGAAGAACCTAATTTATTAAATTTTTTAGATTTAGTTTCTCTTGGAACTATTTGTGATGTGGTTCCATTAATTGGCTTGAATAGGGCTATTGTGAAGCAAGGGCTCAAAATAATAAATTTAAGAAAAAATTTAGGATTAAAAACTCTTATAGATATTTGCAAGATAGATAACAAAGCATCGACATATCATTTAGGTTATATTCTAGGACCAAGAATTAATGCCGGAGGAAGAGTAGGTAAGTGCTCGCATGGAGCAAATTTACTTCTAAACTCTGATCCTAAAGAAAGTTTTAAGATCGCTTCAGAATTAGATAAGTACAACTCTGACAGAAAAAAAATTGAAAAAGAATTACTAGAAGCCATTTTAAACACTATTAAAATAGATGTAAATGATCCTATTCTAGTTTTGCAAGGAGATAATTGGCATGAAGGAATTATAGGGATTATAGCAGCAAGAATAAAAGATAAGTTTAATAAACCAGCTATTATAATCTCATTCAAAGATAAGATAGGAAAAGCATCTGCGAGATCAATTGTGGGGATTGATATTGGATCACTAATTTTATCTGCTGTACAGGAAAAAATACTTTTAAAAGGAGGAGGGCATAAAATGGCAGGAGGTTTTTCTATACACAAAGATAAAGTAAAAGATTTGAAAGCATATATTTTCAAAAAATTTAAAAAAATTGACAAAAAAAACTTAAAGAAAAATTATGTTTATTTAGATAGCGCAATATCTGCATCAGCTTTAAATTTTGATTTTTTTACTAAAGTGGATAAACTTTCTCCATTTGGATCAGGTAATCCTGAACCAAAATTTCTATTAGAAAACTTGAAAGTTATTAAGTCACAAATAGTTGGTGAAAAGCATGTTAAGTCATTATTATTAACCAAGGATGGGTCCACAATAAAGACTATATCGTTTAATTCTAATGACAGTGATTTAGGTCAATTTTTACTAAATAATAGGAATAATTTGTTCAATATTGTCGGAAAATTGAGTTTGAATGAGTGGAAAGGTGAAAAAAATGTAGAGTTTATTATTGATGATATTTCTGTTAATAAGACTCAAAAAAATTCGGTCCCATCGTCTATCGGTTAGGACACATGGTTTTCATCCATGAAAGAGGGGTTCGATTCCCCTTGGGACCGCCAACTTGAATATTTTTTTTTTCAATATATATTTGTTCATTATGTATGATAAATTCGGTCAATTTATAGATGGTAAGTGGTCTAAATCTTCTAGTGGGGAAACATACGAAGTATTAAATCCAGCAAGCGAAGAAGTTATAGGAAAAGCCTCAAAAGCAAATAAGAAAGATATCGAATTAGCTCTTAAATCAGCACAAAAAGGATTTGAAATATGGAAAAACATTTCTCCTTGGGAAAGATCAAAAATAATTAGAAAAATTTCTGAAAATATTAAAAAGAAAAAAAATGAACTATCAAGATGGATTACATTGGAAGTGGGTAAGCCTTTAAAAGAGAGTGAAGGTGAAGTATTAGGTGCTGCAGATATTTTTGAATGGAGTTCAGAAGAAGCTAAAAGAATTTATGGTGAAACATTGCAAGGAAGATTACCTGATACTAGAATCCATGTTTACTATCAGCCAGTTGGAGTTGTAGCTGCACTTGTTCCATGGAATTTTCCAATTACTTTAGCATCGAGAAAAATATCAACAGCCTTGTCTGCAGGGTGCTCTGTTATAGTTAAACCTGATGTTATTACACCTGGTGCAGTAATGGAACTAGTTAATATTTGCCATGAGTCTGGAGTTCCTTCTGGAGTAATAAATCTTTTATCAGGAGATCCGCCTTTTATTACAGATCAATTGTTATCTTCAGATATAATTAAGAAAGTTTCTATAACTGGCTCAACAAGGGTTGGTAAATTAATATTAAAAAAAGCTGCTGAAAAAGTTCAAAGAGTTACTATGGAATTAAGTGGGCACTCTCCTTTTATTGTTTTTGAAGATGTAGATTTAGAAAAAGTTACTGATATAGCTTTGTTTGCAAAGTTTAGAAATAACGGTCAAGTATGTATTTCACCAAGTCGGTTTTATATTCATGAAAATAAAAAAAAGGAATTCACTAATTTAATGGTTGAAAAAACTAAAAAATTAAAAATTGGGAACGGAATGGACGAAGGAGTCTCTTTAGGCCCTTTAACCACAAAAAAAAGATTAGATGAAATTGAAGATCTTGTTGAAACTACAAAAAAAGAAGGTGCTAAAATTTTATGTGGAGGAAAAAAACCCTCAGGTTTTAATAAAGGTTTTTACTATGAGCCAACAATTTTTGACAATGTTAAAGATGATTTTACAATAATGAAAACAGAGCCATTTGGTCCATTAATACCAATTTTATCTTTTAAAAATTTTGATGATGTTGTTAAAAGAGCTAATAATAATGATTTGGGACTTGCTAGTTATATTTATACGAATGATTTAGAAAAAGCACATAAAGCATCTGAATTAATGGAAACAGGAACTGTTGCTGTAAATACTGGAGTTGTGGCTTTACCTGAGGCACCATTTGGCGGGATAAAACAAACTGGTTATGGTCGAGAGGGCGGCTCTATGGCTATAAAAGATTATTTAAACATTAAATATACACACTTAGGCATAAAATAATTTTAAATGAGCTTTTATGTTTATATGCTCAAATCAGTGGAGAAAAAATCGGTTACTTATGTAGGTTACACTAATAATTTAATTAATAGAATCAAGCTTCATAATAGCGGGAAAGGTGCAAAATTTACAAGAGGAAGAAAATGGAAGCTTATTTATAAAGAAAAATGCTCAACAAAAAATCAAGCAATTTTAAGAGAATATTATATAAAGACGAATAGGGGTTTAAGAAATATTATTAAAAACCGGGCAAAATGAAAATATCAATACTATTACCATATAAAGAAAATTTTTCACCAATTTATCCAGGAGCAGTTTCCTTATTTGTCAAAGATACAGCAAGCATAAGTAAATTTAAAAAGAATATAATTGTTTATGGAAACACCCATTTTAAAAAAAAGTTTCAATTCAAATATTTTAATATCCCATTATCTAATTTTAAATTCCAAAGTAAAAGCAAACAATACGTTAATAAATTTATTGAAATAGAAGCAACTAATCCTTCCGATTTAATTGAAGTACATAATCGACCAAATTATCTTTCTGAAATTATTACTAAATTAGATAAACGAAACTTAGTTTTATATTTTCATAATGACCCTCTAACAATGACAGGATCTAAAACAATCAATGAGAGAAAATTTCTACTAAAAAATTGTTATAAAATAATTTTTAATAGCAATTGGTCAAAAAAAAGATTTTTAGAAGGCATGCATGATAAATTTATTAATAGTGACAAATTATTAGTTGTTTTTCAATCAGCAAAAAAAACTAAAGTTAATATACAGGCCAAAAGAAATGAAATTACATTTGTAGGTAAATTAAATAAATCTAAAGGTTACGATATTTTTGGTAAAGCAGTTTTAAAAGTGCTTAAAAACTTTTCTAATTGGGAAGCAAATGTAGTTGGCGATGAACAAAGGGATAAATTAGAATTTAGTCATAAAAGATTGAAAAATTATGGTTTCTTACCACATAATAAGGTCATTGAAATTTACAAAAGATCAAATATAGCAGTTGTATGTTCAAGATGGGAAGAGCCATTTGGAAGAACTAGTTTAGAGGCTTCTTCTGCTGGTTGTGCTGTAATTATCAGTAACAGAGGTGGACTTCCAGAGACAATTACAAACGGATTAATTCTGAAGAATTTATCAGTTGAATCTTTATATAAAAATTTAGTTTACTTAATAAAAAATAAAAATAAAAGAATAGAATTACAAAAAAAATCAGTAAAAAATTTCTATTTAACACACAAATTCGTTTCCTCAATAATTGATTCTTATCGTGAGGAAAAATTAAAATTTAAAAATTTGTTTAACATAAAGAAGAATTTATCTTTAAGAATTCTCCATGTTACAAACTTTAATGAAAGACATGACGGAAGATTATTTTTTAATACCGGTAGAAGAATTAATAATGGTCTTATAAGACTTGGACATAGCATTCTAGAATTCAGCGATAGAGATATACAAAAATATTACAAAAGCTATAAGGATATTTCTGGATCTAAAAGTTTAAACAATAAGCTTAAAAAAACATGTTATAATTTTAAGCCAGATCTAATTATTTTTGGACATGCAGATTTAATCTCACCTAACACACTCAGTGAATTGAGAGATGACTATCCAAATTTAAAAATGTCCCAATGGTTTTTGGATCCTTTAAACAAAAAAGGACCAGATTTTGAAAGAAATAAGAAAAGAATATTAGATAAATCTGAATTTATGGAAGCAAATTTTTTAACAACAAGCCCAGATGCTTTAAATTTTTTATCAAAAAAAACAATGAACTATTTTATACCAAATCCCTCTGATAGTTCATTTGAAACATTAAAAAACTACAATAGAAATTGCAACATGGATGTCTTCTTTGCTTTAAGTCATGGAGTTCACAGAGGTATACTCAAAATGGGAAAAAAAGATGACAGAGCTCTATTTGTTAGAAAATTAATAGATAAAACAAAAAATGTAAAATTTGATATTTATGGAATTGATAAGGTACAACCAATATGGGCTGATCATTATTTTAAAACTATTTCAAATGCTAAAATGGGATTAAATTTAAGTAGGGGCGAGCCGATAAAATATTATAGCAGTGATAGAATTACCCAGATTATAGGTAACGGTTTGGTAACATTAATTGATGAAAAAACTGGGTACAGAGATTTTTTTAATGATAATGAAATGGTATTTTATAAAAATGTGGATGATTTATCAGAAAAAATATCTAAAATTTCTCAAGATGAAAGATTAAGAAAAAAAATTGGAAAAAATGGGCGAGATAAATATTTAAAATATTTTAATTCAACTTTAGTTGCAAATTTTATTCTTAATAAAACCTTTGACATAAACGCAAAAAATAAATTTTTATGGCATAATGAATGAAAAAATTATTGTTTTTAAAAATGAAAAAATTGGTGATTTAATTCATGGTATTAATGCTATTAATTATTTAATAAATAAGAATCCTACTAAAGAAATAGTAATATACTTGTCTGAATATAATCAAGACATGAGTTTTTTATTTAGATATAATAATACAAATATAAGAATAATTTCAGAAAAAGTTTCTTTAAAGGATAAGTTAAACATTTTTTTAAATTTTTTAAAAGATAACGTTAAAGAAGTTTATATATTTAAACCTAGTTATTTTTTATTTCTATTACCCATATTATTTCTTTTTAAAAATATAAATTTTTATGGAGTTTGTGTAAAAAAGAAAAATTATTTTAGGCCAAATAAGTTTTTAAGGAGATTTTTAGAATATTATGTAATAAATGACAGGGGAACAAATAAGATTAGAAAATCAATTTATAATTTAAATATGAATTTAGTGAAACAAAATGATGAAAAATACAGTGATTTTTCTTTCATTAAAAAAAAATCGACGAACAAAGAAAAATATTTGTTAATTCATTATAATAAAGTTAAATTTGAACAGCTTGGATGGAGTCTTAAAGATTTAATTTTTTTAATAGAAAAGATATTAAATTTATCACATTATGTTGTTTTGACTAATGATATTGATGATCATGATACAAATTCAGTTATATCTGATAAATTCTCAAATAATAAATTTTTTAAGCACTATGTTAATATCAAAGGTGAAAAATTCTTTAATCTAATAGGTAGAGCGAGTCTAGTGATTTCAATGCATGGTAGCATTACTTCAATTGCTACGTTTCAGGATACAAAAGTAATTGATTTATTTAATTGTGATATAAAAAAAAAGAAAGATATATACAAATATAAAAACGCATTTCATGAATTTAAACCGAATAAAAATAATTATGAATTTCTTATACCTAGAAAGAATGCAAACAAAACTTTTGATAGAATTATAAAATTGCTTAAATATGGAAGAAAAATTAATTATTAGGTTATCAAATAATATAGGTAATCAAATGTTTATGTTTGCTGCGGGTTACGCTACATCTAAACTATTAAAAAGAAAATTTTATTTTGATAATCTATCATCTTATAATTCTAGAAAAAATATTTATACTTACGCTTTAGATGGTTTTGAAATACCAAATAATATTACTTCCTCTCGGGATAATTTTACGAATATAAGTGGTTATTTAAGAAGAAAAATTAAAAAAAAGATTGATCCTTTTTTCAAAAAAAAATCCTTTATATTAGAGAAATATTATCAAAATAAAGAAACTGAATTTAATGTGATTAATACTAATCAGCTATATAAAGATACTTTATATATGGAAGGGTATTTTGAGTCAGAAAAGTATTTTTCGAAGTATAAAAAAGATTTGTTAAATATTTTTACTCCTAAAAAAAAGCTTGAATTTAAAAAAAATAAATATTTTGATGACATAATTGATAATGAGGCAGTTTCTTTATGTCTCAGACAAGATAGATTTACTGAAAAATTTAGCAATATTACAAATTTAGATCGCAATAAATCAAAAATTTTTTTAGATGAACAGGTTTCATTTGTATTTAATGCAATAGAATATTTTAAAAAAAAGCTTAAATCCCCATCATTTTATTTATGGAGTAATAATTTTAACAATCTTAAAAATATCTTTAAAAATGATAATGTAAAATTTGTTGACAATTCAAATATATCAGACGAGGTGGAAAAAATGCATTTAGATCTGTATTTAATGACAAAATGCAAACATTATGCCGTTATTCCTTCGGCTTTTAATTGGTGGGGAACATGGTTATCCAAAAATGCCGATAAAATAGTTGTCAGACCTAGATCAAATTTTTTTAAGTTTCTTAATGTTAAAAATAAAGATTACTGGCCTGAGGATTGGATTAGTTTGTGATCTAATGGTAGAAAAAAAAAATTGTTTTCTTTCTTTAAGTCTCTCACTTTGTCTATCTCTATTAAATCATTCTCTTTCGATATAAATGCTTTATAACCAATTGAGTTTATAAAAGTTATAATTTCTGTTATAGAAGTTTTCGTATGTCTTTCCTCAATTTCTACAAGCAGAACAGGCTTATTACTTTTTACAGTTTCTATTCCTCCTTGAAGCACATTCTTCTCATGCCCTTCAACATCAATTTTTATAAGTCCAATTTTATTACCTATTTCTACATCATCTAATTTCTTCATTTTAATTGGTACTTTTTTAAAATTATCAATCTTATTATTTGGGTGCATAGTTGCTGCTCCTAATTGGAATAATTCTTCTATGTTATCCTTAAAAATTGATTTTGATCTTAAAGGAAGTTTAAGTTCTGTAAAACCATTCTCATTTGATAATGCCAGATTATACAATTTTACATTTGAAATTATTTTAATTAAATTTTTTTCTAAATAGGGAAATAGAAGGGGATTAGGCTCAAATGAATGTATTTTTTTAAAATTCTGAGATAATTTGTATGAATATACACCTCTATAAACCCCAACATCTAAAGCATCCTTAGATTTATCTGCAAATTTATCTATAATTAAAAGCTCTTTTTCATAACCTTTATTAATAGCTCTTTTTAATCTCTTCTTTAATAAGTAACTTTCAGAAAAAAATAATTTTTTAAATAAGAACTCTAAGTCTTTAATCATATTTTAACTTTATTTAATGCATTGTTTTTGAATATATTAGCTTCTCTAATATATCTTCTGACCATTTGTGTTGTTTTATGTCCTGTCATGGCCATTATGCTTCTCTCATCTGCTCCTGCTTCTGCGGCCACAGTAGCAAAACCAGATCTTAAACTATGACCAGAGAAATTGGTGTTTGCTATACCAGCTAATTTTAAACAATCTTTAATTATAAGAACCACTGATTGATCTGTAAGTCTATTTTGCGTTAATGCAGAACCCTTAGCAAATCTTCTAAAAATCGGTCCATTTTTAATTTTTGAAATTCTTAACCAACTTTTAAGATTTGTTACCGGACAATAAGTTTCTTTTGAAAAGTAGGGAAGACCTTTTATCATACCTTCTCCAAATTGATCTGTTTTAGATCTTTTTACTGCTATTTTTACACCCTCATCAACGAATTCAAGATCTTCATAATCGATAGATATTAACTCAGTACGTCTAAAACCACCTCCAAATCCAATTAGTATTAATGTTTTATTTCTTAATTTTACAATTTCCTCAATATTTTGTTCATTTATTACATTAATTATTTGTTTTAAATGATTGATTAATATAGGTTTTTTACCTATTTGTTTGCTCCCTTTTAATCGTTTTATACCCATTAAATTCTCAATAATTACTGGATGTTTTGTATCTAAATAATGACCTTTTAATTTATGAACTACACCTATCGACACTAATCTACGTCTTAAAGTGCTAATTTTTGATTTTTTTGATAAGTGAGTTAAGTATAAAGATACGATTTTGGGATCCGATGGCATTGATTTGAAGCCATGTTTAGCACAGAAACCCGCAAAATCTTTAAAATCAGATCTATAAGCTCTCAAAGTATTATTAGCTTTAGAGGTTTTAAGGTTATTTAATGTTTCCTCATGTAAAGCTTTTATATCAGTTGTCAGTTCATTCATATCATTACTATCGATAACAATTAATTATCATTAGTAATATAATAACTTATTTTAGAAGTCAAGCAAATAAGATAAAATAATTTAATGCTTAAATATATTATTTTAGGACTATCGGTTCCGATCGTAGCATTTTTTTTAATGTATCGTTGGGAAAAACTAAAAAACAAAAGTAGAAATTTAACTTTAACAACGGGAGTAGCAATTCTAATAGTTGGAATTCTATTAATAATAGCCTTATTAATTGATTAAATCATGTTTGAGAGTAGGAAAAGAGTTATTTTAGATAGAGGGCCAAGTTGGCCAGATTACGATAAAGCAGAACCATTTATGATTAGGTATTATGTTTTATTTAGAAAAAGGCCTAAATGGTTTCCATTCAATATTTTAATACATAAGATACTCAAGGAAGATAGAGGAGATTTACACGACCATTACTGGTCTTATATAACAATCATTTTAAAAGGTGGTTATTGGGAAACTACTGATAAAGGTACTTTTTGGAGAGGTCCTGGATACATTGGTTTTAGAAAAAACACGGATAAACATAGCCTTAAACTAAAGGATAATAAGCCTGCGTGGACTATTATGCTGGTTGGGCCCCACCACTCTAGTAAAACAAGTTCAAAATATCAAAATGAAGCTGAAAGGCACTGATTTTCAGATTAAAGTTTGGAAGTATTTGCTTAAAATACCAAAAGGTAAGGTCAAAACCTATAAAGAGGTAGCTATAGCTATTAAAAGGCCCTACTCAGCTCGTGCTGTGGGCAATGCAGTAGGTAAAAACCCTTATGCTCCCAAAATACCTTGCCATAGAGTGATTAAGTCAGACGGTTCACTAGGAGGATACTCAGGTAAAGGTGGTATTAAAACTAAGAGAAAACTGCTAAAAAAGGAGGGTATAACTCTCTAGAATTGTTGTTTAACGGGCGTTTTAGCATAATTCTCAATCTTTGGTTGCTTTTTTTACTTACTCGCGGGTCAGTTGTGCCATACAATATAAAATCGCAAAAAAAACGCTATCTATGGCCTTTTAAACGCTATATTCCTTTTATGCATTGCTCTAGAATTCCCACTATTAGCCGCTTCTAGAAGACCTAAAAATGATTGGTTTTAGGGGTATTTTTAATCTCTAATTTGTTGGATTTTATTTAATATAATTTTTTTTTTCTAAAATATTGTATAAATATGTCAATAATACCAATACTTTTAGTTGATATTATTACTTAAAGGTAAGTATTATTTACTTATATATTAATATTTTACTTTAACAATATAATGTAAATCATTGTATTTATTGAAAAAAAAGTAAACTTATATAAACGATAATAGGTGCTGATATAAAGGACATTAACGTAGAAGTAACTATTACACTAGCCACGTTGTCTACCGCCCTCTTTTCGGAATACATTGAACCAACCAAATAAGTTAAAACTGCACTAGGCATAGAGGATTGAATTAAAAGAACCCCAGCAGCAAAACCCGTAAGTCCTAAAAATTTAATAAGAGCAAACCCTATAATTGGACCGATAACTACCCTAACCGCTCCTAGTATAGATGCGTGTGTCCAAGAAACAACTTTAAGTCTTGTTAATGCTATACCCAAAGACATTAAAACTAAAAATATTGTTGTATAAGTTAATAAAAATGTAGTGTTTTCAATATAACCTGGAACCTCCCACTCAAAGTAAAGAAAAAGAACCGCAATAATAATTCCATAGATAGGAACGTTTTTTACTAAAATATCTAATGAAAAACTTTTTTTGGCTAATAAAACACCGATAGTGAAGTGAAATAAAATAATTACAGATGCTATAGCAGATGCCACTCCAAGGCCTTCTGTACCATACGCAAATAAACAAATAGGAACACCCATGTTGCCAGTATTTGGTAAAATTAACGGTGGTAATTCTGTAATAGTATCTTTTTTAAGAATAAATAAAAATATGAAACCGACAATTGCAAATCCTGCAATTATTATTACAGCATAAATAAAATATTCTATAAATACATCAAGAGTTACACCAGTTGTTGTAATTGTATAAAAAATCATAGCTGGTGTACCGATATTTCCGGCGAAATTTGTTATGAAAGTTGTATCAAAATTTGGATCTTTTTTACCAAGATAATAACCTACTCCAATAATAAAGAAGACAGGGAAAAGAACATCAATTAACTTTATATAGAGCTCCATTAAGCTCTTACATCAGATTTTCGAGGTTTTCTCAACTTATTTCCAAAATTAATCGCAGTCTCGAATTCATTAAGTCGTTTATATATAGATCTTAATTCAGTTATTCTTGTCCAGTTTTGTAAAAATAAAGAAAAACTACTTTGAACCTCTCTAAAAGCTGATGAGGTTTGAATTAAAACACCTAATGTCATTGCACCAGTAAATAATCCAGGTCCCATTAAAAGATAAGGAACTATTATCATTGTTTGGTTGTACATAATTATCCAAAGATCGAAATAGCCATAATGTAAAAATAGTCTATGATAATTAAATTTTATTCCGGTAAATAATTGAAATATTGTTGGTGCTTGAACGTAGTTTTTTCTATCATCTTCACCGTAAACAAGTTCTTTTCTAAAGGCTGCTTCAACTTTTTGATTGTTATATTCTAAACCTGGAAGTTTAATTCCAACTAACCAGCTTATTACTAAACCTCCCAAACTAGCTGTCAAAGAAACCCAAACTAGAGATCCAGTGATATCTTTAAAAAATGGTATTACTACATTTGAGGATAAGCCCCATAAAATGGGAATAAAGGCTATCAATAGCATTATAGCTCTTACTATTTGTAAGCCTAAACTCTCAACTATTTTAGCAAAATTCATAGCATCTTCTTGGATTCTTTGAGAGGCGCCTTCTACTTTAGCATCTACTGCTCTCCAATATGGCATATAAGAAAATGTCATAGCCTCTCGCCATCTAAAAGCCCAAAGTCTAGTAAAATAATTGGTAACTGTATAAATAATGACATAAGGGATAGCCAATTTCATAAATAGGTAAATACCATCATAAAATTCCGATAATTCACGTTCTGGGGCTTTTTGTAGAAGGTCGTAAAATCCCTTATACCACTCGTTTATTTTAACATCTATATAGGTCTGAGCTAAAAGAGATAGTATTATAAAGGCGAAACCACCCCAAGACCACAAAAGCCATTTTTTATCTGTAAAAAAACTACGCCACATAATTAATTCTTAGTAAAATTCTCCGCATAAGATTTGATAATAAATTTTCTTTTATTAGGCTCAATGACTTTGTAAGAAATATTGTTATT
Organism: uncultured Pelagibacteraceae bacterium; assembly: GCA_902582155.1. GTDB lineage: Bacteria > Pseudomonadota > Alphaproteobacteria > Pelagibacterales > Pelagibacteraceae > Pelagilacustribacter. The sequence continues at coordinate 143,283 of CACHRI010000001.1, read as the reverse complement.
TTTAGCATATTCAATGGCCTTATCTTTAGAAGAAAATTCAAGTTTTACCTCTCCCATAGTATCATTTGAAGACTCCCACCCCATTAATGGATTTGTGGTTGAATCTTTAGAGTCAAACTCTAAAATCCATTTATCTTCTTTCCCCAAACCTGATTGAGTTGCAGCTTTAGATGGAATATAAATTTTTGCTTTTTTCATATTAAATTATTGGTAATTTACAAACTTCACCATCAATTAAATTATCATTTAAATTGATATTAAAAATCTCTTTATTTTTACAATATTCTTTATTAATCATGGCTATTCCAACTATCTTCTTGAAAGTTGGAGAAAAAGCTGCAGATCTCAAATTACCTATTATTTGTTTTTTTTTATTTAACAAATCCACACTGGTTAAATTTAATGAATCTGAATTAATCTTTACACCCATTAGTTTTCTTTTAATACCATTTTTCAAAATCTTTTTTAAACTGTCTTTCCCTATAAATTCTACATCGTCTTTTAGATGAACTAGTTTTTCAAAACCACATTCAAATGGATTATCACTTATAAGCATATCGTTTCCATATGACAATAAGCCTCCTTCAATTCTTTCAGCATGATTAGGTGCTCCTGGTTTAATATTATATTTTTTTCCTTCCTCAAAGAAATAATCATATAACTCCAAACCAGCTTTTACATTTTCTACATGAATTTCATAACCTCCTTGCTTTGAAAATCCTGATCTTGAAATCAGAAACTTGTTATTTTTAAATTTAAAAAAATCATATTTAAAAAATTTTAATTTAGAAATTTCTTTTCCAAATACATCCTCCATTAATTTAAACGACTTTGGACCTTGTACAGCTAAGGTATCAATATTTGCCTCAAATATTTTTACATTTAGTTTTTTACCTGCAGCAATTCCTTTGGCATACAAAAGAACGTCTGAGTCAGCTATACATACTCTCCAAATATTATCTTCTAACTTATAGATTAAAGGATCGTTTACCATGCCGCCGTTTGAGTCAATTAATGGCACATAATAACAACTGCCTACTTTTGATTTAGAAAGATCTCTACATGTCATTAATTGCACTAGTTGATGTGCGTCTTTACCAGAAATTTCTATTTCTCTTTGCACTGAAACATCCCAAAGTTGAACATCTTTTTTTAAATGTAAATATTCTTCATCAACATTGGAAAAAGAGGTTGGCAATAACATATGGTTATAAACAGTATAACTTTTGACACCCTGCTCTTCTATTTTTTTTGTAAAAGGTGTAGACCTTACTCTTCGTGATTTGCTTATGTAAAAATTCTTCATTTGTTTAAAAATTCTAAAATCTTTTCTCTCATCTCAAACGCATTTTCTAAAATTATCATATGACCACAATTTTTAATTATATGAACTTTAGATTTGTTAATCATTTTTGCAAATTTTTCTCCTGATTCTAATCTAATCATCTTATCAATTTCACCAAAAATAAAAAACGTTGGGCACGTTATGCTTTTTACCGCAGCAGCACCATTTTTGTAATTATTACAAGCAATCAAATCAACAGCCAGAACCTCTCTTACCTCTCTAGAAGAATTAAGTATTTTTTGTAATGGATTGCCTCCAATAAATTGTTTTGAGGACCCATATCCCCATTTCATCATTAAATTTATAGCTTCCATATCACCAGATAAAGCTAGATCAATTAAACTTTTGTTAACAGGTATAGAATAGGAACCTGCAATAAAAACTATTTTTTCAACTTTTTTTGGAAAGTTTTTCGCAAATTCAAGGGCCTCTAAACATCCTTGAGAATGAGCAACCAATATAGATTTTTCAATACCAACATGATCAACAAAATCATTTATCCAATTTGATATTTCTTCTATTGATTTTAAACAAGGTCCTTCGGAATTACCGTGTCCTGGGAGATCTAAAGTAAATACATTAAAACCTTTATCTGCTAAAAATTGATCAGTTAAAGACCAAACAACATGAGACTGGCCACTGCCATGCAATAAAATGATGGTCGGTTTTTTTTTGTCAAAAGGATGCCCAACATCATTTGAAAATATTTTTTTCTTTTTAATTTCTGTAATCAATTCAAAACCTTTATTAAAAATTATTTATCTTTCCAGTTAGGCTCTCTTTTATCAATAAAAGCATCGATACCCTCTTTGGCATCCAGTTTAAGCATATTTTGAGCCATTACCTTTGAAGCATAATCATAAGCATCGGAAAGTTTCATATCTAATTGCTTATAAAAAGCTTCTTTACCGATTTTTAAAGTTACTGAGGATTTTTTTGAAATTTTTTGAGCTTTATCCAATGTAAAATCTTTAAGTTTATTTATTTCAATAACATCGTTGATTAAACCAATTTTAGCAGCTTTATCTGATGAAATTAATTCTCCAGTTAAAAGCATTTCCATAGAATGTTTATTGGATAAGTTTCTCGAAATTGCAACCATGGGTGTAGAACAAAATAAGCCTATATTTACCCCAGGAGTTGCAAATTTAGCTGAACTGCTTGCATATGCTAAATCACAACTTGCAACTAATTGACACCCAGCGGCTGTAGCTGTTCCTTCAACTTCTGCAATTATTGGTTTTGGACATTTAATTATTGTTTGCATCATCTTTGAACATTTTTTCATTATCTTTAAAAAATATTTTTTTCCTTTATCTGCACCTTTTCTTGCAGCCTTCAACTCTTTTAAGTCATGTCCAGATGAAAATGTTGATCCCTCTCCTGAAATTATTATTACTCTTACATTTTTATTATGACTTGCCTTGTCCAAAGCATTTTGCATTAAATCCATCATATTTTCAGAAAGAGCATTTAAATTCTCTGGACTATTTAAGTTAAAACGCATTACACCATTTTTATTTAAATAAGTTTCTAAAATTTTACTGTTTTTTCTATAATTCATGGGTTAATTAATCTTTACCTTTACTTCATCTGACAAAGAGTTAGCTATAAAACAATATCGATGGGCTCTCTCTTGTACCTCTTTCATTTTGTTTTTATCTACAGAAAATTCTTTTGAAAATGCTATCTTTGGATTTAATTCAATATTGGTTACTGACATTTTGCCTTTGGAATTTTTTCCTAAAGTAGCTATTGCATTATCTGTATATCCTGATACTGGCCAATTCATTTTGGCAGCAAGAGCTAAAAAAGTCATCATATGACAACTGCTTAAAGCTGCTGCAAGAGCTTGTTCTGGATTACTATTTTGTTTGTTTCCATTCCAGTCTGGAGCTGCATCACCATTTATAATGATCTCATCGTTAAATTCTATTTGATGTTTATTTGAATATTTACCAGGTGATAATTCTCCACTATTAAGACTCCATTTGAGATTAATTGAAATTTTTGACATTATTATAATTTAATTAGTTTAACTCTTTAGCTTTTTTTCTCAACTCGAACTTTTGTATTTTTCCCGTAGAGGTTTTTGGTAAATCGCAAAATTCCACTTTTTTTGGAACTTTAAATCCTGCTAAAGTTTCTTTACAAAAAGAGATTATTTCTTTTTCTGTGACCGGTTTATCTTTTACCATTTCTATGAAAGCACATGGTACCTCACCCCACTTCTCATCAGGTTTCGCAACAACTGCCGCTATAGATACGGATGGATGTTTTGCTAAAGTATTTTCAATTTCTATGGACGAAATGTTTTCACCTCCAGAAATTATTATATCTTTCGATCTATCTTGAATTTTTACATAACCATCAGGATGCATTACCGCTAAATCTCCAGTATGGAACCAACCACCCTTCATAGCTTTATCAGTTGCATCTTTATCCTTAAAATATCCTTTCATTACAACATTGCCTTTGATCATTATCTCACCAATAGTTTTGCCATCTTTAGGTACTTCTTTCATGGTTTCAGGATCCATTATAGCCACACCTTCAGTGTTTGGATATCGAACTCCTTGCCTAGCTTTAATTTCATTTTGTTTTTCTTCATTAAGTCCATCCCAAGACTCGTTCCAAGCACATTGTGTTACGTGACCGTATGTTTCTGTTAATCCATATACGTGCATAACTTCGAAACCTAGACTCTTCATTTTTTTAAAAATGATACTTGGAGGCGGCGCACCAGCCGTTAAAACATAAACTTTTTGTTTTAATTTTTTCCTGTCTTTTTCGGGAGCGCCCGTTATCATATTTAAAACTATAGGAGCGCCTCCAAAATGCGTAACATTGTATTTATCTATCAACTCAAAAATTTTTTTAACGTCAATATTTCTCAAGCAAATAGTTCGACCTATTAACATCGGTACAGTCCATGGATAACCCCATCCATTACAATGAAACATAGGCACAATAGTTAAAAAATTTAACCTATTGGGCATGTTCCAAGCAGTAGCACTACCAGTAGACATTAAGTAAGACCCTCTATGGTGATATACTACTCCTTTTGGATTTCCTGTTGTACCAGAAGTATAACTTAGTGAAAGAGCTTGCCATTCATCCTCGGGCATTTTCCATTGAAAATTCTCGTCACCAGTTTTTAAAAATTCTTCATATTCTCTATCACCGATCTTTCCACACTTTGACTGATCTGCATGCTTATCGTTTATATCAATAATGGTAATTTTTCTTTTTATAGTGCTTAAGGCTTTTTTTACTTCTACATGAAGCTGGCGATCTACAACTAATACTTTTGCTTCTCCGTGTTCCAAAATATATGAAATCGTTTTTGCATCTAAACGAATATTAATTGTATTTAGCACTGCTCCAGTCATGGGCACAGAATAATGTGCTTCAAATATTTCAGGTGTATTAAAAGCTAAAAAAGAAACAGTGTCCCCTTTTTTTATACCAATCTTTGAAAGCGCGCTGGCAAATTTTACACATCTTTTATAAACCTCTGACCATGTGTAATTTCTATCCTCATAAATTACTGCTTCATAATTTGGGTAGATTTCTTTTGCTCTAACTAAAAAAGTAAGTGGTGTTAATGGTACGAAATTAGCTTTATTTTTCTCTAAATTTTTTTCGTATACACTCATTTTCAGTTAAATTTAGCTTTCATCAAGCTTTCACTACCAGCTATTGCTGAATGATAATGACTGTCTATTCTAGGTAGAATTTTATCAAAAAAGTATTTTGCAGTATTAATTTTTTCTTCATAAAAGTTTTTATTTTTACTTGAATTGTCAAAGCTTACTTTAGTCATTTTAAGCCAAGAAAAACCTAAAGCAACATAACCAAGAACTTTTAAAAAGTCATTGCATGCCGCGCTAACATCATCTTTTTGATTTTTTAACTTATCGTCTAACCATTTTGAAAAGTCTAATAGAAGTTTTATCTTTTCTTTAAGAATGTTGGATAGTCTTTTTAATTCAACATTATCGTTATAATTCTTAATTTCATTTTGAAGCAAGGATATAAATTTTTCCAACGTTCGATTAGTAAGTACTTTTCTGAATACTAAATCAATTGCTTGAACAGAATTAGTTCCCTCATAAATTGGTGTAATTCTATTATCTCTGTATAATTGCTCAATACCCTGATCTCTTGTATAGCCATAACCACCAAAAATTTGTATTGCTTCATTTGTTATCTCCATACCCATATCTGAAAAAAAAGATTTTACTACAGGTGTCATTAAGGAGACCATATCGTCTGCTTCTTTTCTAACCTTTTCATTTGAATGATTTAAGCTTACATCAACTTGTTGGGATAACCAGAAAGCCAGAGATCTTTGACCTTCAATTATTGATTTCATGTTCATTAAACTTCTTCTGATATCAGCATGTTTAATTATTAAATCTGTTTCACCATTTTTGTTATCGTTAGATTTACCTTGTTTTCTTTCTCTAGTATAAGCAAGTGAATTTTGATAGGCAGTTTCTGCAATCCCTAATCCTTGTATACCAACAATAATTCTCTCTAAATTCATCATTGTAAACATTGAACTCAATCCTTTATTTTCCTTACCAATTAAAAAACCCTTAGCGTTATCAAAGTTAAGAACACAAGTTGGTGAACCTTTTATTCCCATTTTAGTTTCAATAGATAATGTGCTAACACCATTTCTAGATCCAACTGCTCCACTTTCATCAACATTAAACTTTGGAACTAAAAATAAACTTATTCCTTTAGTGCCAGCAGGTGAACCTGGAATTTTTGCTAAAACTAAATGTATAATATTTTCTGTTAAGTCGTGGTCACCAGACGTTATAAATATTTTCTGTCCAGTTAAAGAAAATGATCCATCTGTATTTTTTATAGCTTTTGTTTTAATTAAACCCAAATCAGTTCCACATTGAGACTCGGTTAAACACATAGTTCCACTCCATTTTCCCTCAACTATTTTTGGTAGAAACTTGTCTTTAATCTTATCGTCAGCATGATGAAGTATGCAATTATATGCTCCAATACTTAGTTCACTATATAATTTGAATGATAAACTTGCTGAAGATAACATTTCTTCAAAAAAAGTGCTCACGGTCTTTGGCATTCCTTGACCGCCATATTTTGGATCACAAGATAAAGATGTCCATCCGTCGCTAATGAATTTTTTATAAGCTTCTTTATAACCTGGCGGAGATCTTACTATTCCATTTTCATAAACGCATGGACTATCATCTCCTATTTTGGCTAGAGGATGTACAATTTCTTCATTTATTTTAGCTGCTTGATCTAAAACATCTTTTACTAAGTCAGAGCTTATTTCTTTAAATTTATCAATTTCTTTATAATTCTTATTATCTTTAAGATTATCGAAAAGAAACATCATATCTTCAACTGGAGCATTATAAGTAGTCATTTAATTTATTAATGGTTTTCCTGTTTGTAATGTATGGATAATTCTATCTTGTGTTTTTTTATTTTCAACTAACTTCATAAAACTATTTAATTCTAATTTATACATTTGATCTTCAGTTACCTCTTTATTCAAATCTGTGTCTCCTCCACTCAAAACATATGCTAATTCTTTACCAACTTCCATACCGTGATCTAGAATCTTCTTATCATTATATAATGCTTCCAGTATTTTGTGCATTTTTTCTCTAGCATTTTTACCAGAAAGTTTGAATTTACATTCTGAAGAAGGAGATTTAACAACGTTTTTATTGAGTAATTCTCTTGCTGCAGGCAATAATTCATTTCTATTAATGATAACGTTATGATTAGCATCTAAAAATAATAATGGTTTTGCTTCTTGTGGTGAAGAAGCTGTTTTAGCATTACCAATAATATCAAACACTTTTAAGGGAGCGTAATCCGGATCATTTTTTGACTCATTCGTTTGAGACCATCTCCAAAGTAATTCTTTGCAACCTCCACCCGCCGGGACTAAACCAACGATAGTTTCCACTAAACCCATTACTATATTAGTATGTGTAACTACATAATTACTTTGTAATACAACTTCTTCTCCCCCTCCAAGAGCTAAACCAGATGGAGCAGATATGACTGGATATTTACAGTATTTAAGGTGTTTGCAAGTATCTTGAAAATATCTGATAAATTTTTCAACAGACTTTAAATCTTTGTTCTTTATAAATTCCATTACATAATTAAGATTTACACCTGCAGAAAATTGCATGCTTTCATTTATAATTATAAGAGGTTTGTCAGTAGCTTTTTTTAATGCATCCATAGAATCATTATCTAGAGCGTTGGCTTTTGTATTAAATTCAACAATATTAAAATCCTTAAATCTAAAAATTTCTGCTGAGTCATTTTTGTCTAACTTAATGACAGTTTTCTTGATTTTTCCGAGTGTTTGTAAATCAGTATATTTTTGTCGCTCATCATAAAAGCTCTCTGCTTTTTTTTCTTTTAAAGTATTTAAAAATTCATTGTTTTGAATATCACCGATTTTTGAAAAAAAATTTTTTAATCCTATTGACTCTAACATTTCAAATGGACCCATAGACCAATTAAATCCTAGTCTTAAAGCTTCATCTATATCATTATATTCATCAGTAATGGCTGGCACCAGTGAAGAAGAGTACAAAATAATTTTAGATATTACTGACCACGCATATTTACCATACTTATCATCTCTATTAACTAATTCTAAAAGATTTATCTTGTCAATTTTTAAATCTATCTTGCTAACGGGAGAGTATTCATTTGTTTTCAAATCAAGAGCTTCTAAGGTTTTTTTATTCTCCGACTTATTGATTCTATAAAAACCTCCCTTACCTTTTCTGCCCGTATAACCAGTTTCGATTAATTTTTTTATAATTGGTAGACCAGAAACAACTTTCTGAAATTCATCTTCATCAGATAATTCTTTTTGAAAACTTTTGAGAACATCTGACATTAAGTCAATACCAATTAAGTCATATAAGGCAAAAACACCTGTCTTAGGAATACCCATAGGTCTACCAAATACAGCATCGGCTTCCTCTATAGAAAGATCCATATTAACCGCTTCTGTCATTGCTACCTGCATGGCGTACACTCCTATTCTGTTTCCTAAAAAACCAGGAGTATCACCACAAATAATCACACCTTTACCTAATTTTTCTTCACAAAAATCTTTTAAATAATTTATTTTATTTTGATCGTTTGACTTACCTCTAACTATCTCTAGTAAACCCATATACCTAACTGGATTAAAAAAATGTGTAATACAAAAATCTTTTTGGTCTTCTGCGCTTAATTTTTCTGATAATACTTTTAAAGGAATAGTTGATGTATTCGAGGAAACAATTGAGTTTTTTTTTCTTTTATCAAATATCTTTTTATAGATATCATGTTTAATATCAATTCTTTCTACAACTGCTTCTACAATCCAGTCTGCGTCCACAACATTATCAAAATCATCAGTAATATTACCAACCTTCAAATTTTTAATTTTATCTTTTTCAAATAGTAGTGGTGGTCTAGATTTTAAAATCCTTTCTTTGGCTTTTTCAGAAATTTCAGTTTTTAAATCTAATAATATAACTGGTATATTTGCATTGCATAAATGAGCAGCTATTCCACTCCCCATTGTTCCTGAACCTATTACAACTACCTTTTTAATATTCATATGATTTTGGTCGGAGCGGAAGGATTTGAACCTTCGACCCTCTGGTCCCAAACCAGATGCGCTACCAGGCTGCGCTACGCTCCGAAAGTCTATTTATATAGGTTATATATGACTTTTTGGCAATTGAAAGATTATTGTTATATTAGTAAAAAATAACTAAATGATCCAATATATTTCAAAACCTTTTAAATATTTCTTTAAACTAGAGTCAGCTTCAGGACTAGTTCTTCTTTTCGCAGCAGTGATTGCTTTGTTTATTAGTAATAGTAGTTTGGGTGAAAATTATTTTAAAATATTAGAAAGTTATTTTACGCTTGGAACTAAAGAATTTGGGTTAAAATTAAGTGTTTTACATTGGATTAACGATGTTTTAATGGCTGTCTTTTTTTTCTTGGTATCATTAGAAATTAAAAGAGAATTTGTTAAAGGCGAGCTATCAAATCCTAAACAAGCAATGTTACCAATTATTGGGGCCGTTGGTGGAATGGTAGTTCCAGCTGCAATTTATATAATTATTAATATAGATGACAGCACAAGACTTAACGGTTGGGCAATACCGTCAGCAACTGATATTGCTTTTTCATTAGGAGTGTTATCATTACTTGGAAAAAGAGTTCCTATATCTTTAAAAGTTTTTTTAACTGCTTTAGCAATTATTGATGATCTTGGAGCGATAATAATAATAGCTTTCTTTTACTCGGGCAACATACAAACGACTTACCTAATTTTAATGGCTGTTGCGATGTTATTGCTTATTATCTTAAATAGATTAAATGTGAGATCATTCATTCCTTATTTAATAGTTGGAATATTTTTATGGGAATTTACACATCAATCAGGAATTCATGCAACAATTGCTGGAGTTTTATTAGCTTTAACTATTCCTCACGATACTAAAAAAGAGAAAAACTCTTTATTATTAAAGCTGGAACATGCAATCTCCCCTTACGTAGCATTTGGAATTATGCCAATATTTGCTTTTGCAAACGCAGGAGTGTCTTTAGAGGGATTATCTTTTGCAACATTGTTAAATCCAGTTCCTTTAGGAATAGTTTGTGGATTATTTTTTGGAAAACAAATTGGAGTATTTTTATTTTCTTATTTATCTATCTACTTTAAGTTCGCAGACAAACCAAATAACTCGAACTGGATGTCTTTATATGCGGTCTCAATATTAACTGGTATTGGTTTTACAATGAGTTTATTCGTAGGCAATCTCGCCTTCGTAAACAATTTAGAATTTAGCGACGGTGTAAAGATTGGTGTGCTAACAGGTTCATTATTGTCTACTTTATTCGGTTACTTCTTATTATTGTTCGCTAGTAGAAAATGATTGATAAAAAATTGTTAAAAATTGCATCTAATACTAGGTTTTATGGTTTGAAGAATAACTATACTTATAAAACCAATCTTAAAAATTCAATTTGCGGCGACAAAATATCCATAGAAATTTCAATAAAAAAAAATAATATCCAAGAATTAAGATATGAGACTGAAGCATGTATTTTTTGCCAAGCTTCTGCAAGTACATTAGCAAATATAGCAAAAAATACTAACTTGAGTGATTTAAAGGAAAATTTAAGTAAATATTTAAATTTTAGTAAAAAAGTACCAAAAAAATTTGGTAATTTAACTTACTTGTTGAAAGATAAATATATGAAAAGAAAAGATTGTATACTTTTACCTTTTAAAGCTTTTTATAAAGCAATTAAATAGTATGATAAAAAAATTAGTATTAATTATTATGATCTTTAGTTTTTCTTCAACTACATCAGCAAACTATCATAAACTAGCGTATGATTTTAATTTTACCGGTATTGACGGTGAAAAAATAGAATTAAATAATTATAAAAATAAAGTGATAGTCGTAGTTAATGTAGCTAGTCGATGTGGGTACACACCTCAATATGAAGATTTGCAAACACTTTGGAATAATTACAAAAAAGATTTAGTAGTTATTGGAGTTCCAACAAATAACTTTAAACAAGAACCTAAAAACAACGCACAAATTAAAGAATTTTGTGAAACAAATTTCGGCGTTAATTTTCCGATGACTGAAAAAATGGATGTGATAGGTTCAAATGCACATCCTTTTTTTAAATGGGCAAAAAAGAATTATGGCATTGGAGCTATACCTAAATGGAATTTTCACAAAATTGTAGTTGGAAAAAATGGAAGAGTTTTAGATACATTTGCTTCTTTTACAAAACCAAGTTCTAAGAAGTTTATGAACATCATTGACAAGGAAGTCAAAAGTTAAAGTTTAAACCATCATAAGCTGGTATAATATTCTTTGGTAGCCTTCTTTTTAAACTCAAATAGTCTAAATCAACGTGTAAATTCGTCAAAATAGTTTTTTTTGCTTTTAATATTTTAGCGATTTTTAAAGTTTCATCATAATGTAAATGTGATGGATGCGGAGTCTTTCTTAGACAATCGATTATAAGATAATCTAAATTTTTAAGTTTATTAAATTCTTTTTTTGGAATTTTATTGCAATCACTTAAATAGGCTATTTTATTAAACAAAAAACCATTAGCCTTAATTAGTCCATGTTGTAGTTCTAAAGCCTGCATATTTAATTTAGTGCTATTTTTTTTTAAGACAAAATTCTTTTTAAAAATATAAGACTTCATTATAGGTTGGTATCCTGACCTTGGTAAAAAACAAAAAGTATATTTTTGACGTAAATTCTTTATTGTTCTTTTGCTCCCATAAATAGGTATTTTTTTTTTATTTTTCCAAAAAAAAGGTCGTAATTCAAAAATACCAACTGTTTGATCCGCATGTTCATGGGTATAAATAACTGCATCTATGTCTTTAATATTATTTTTTTTTATTTGATTTTTTATATCCGGAGAAGTGTCAATTAGAATAGATAGCTCTTTATATTTAATATGGGCACAACATCTTGTTCTAAGGTTTTTGGGATTTTTATTATCTAATTTTCCCCAATAATTCGTAATCCACGGTGCTCCAAGTGAACTTCCACAACCCAATATAGTAAATTTATTTTTCAATTTAATTTACCAAAAAGTTTAAAAAAGTTTTCCGATGTTGATTTGCAAAATTCTTCGAAATCAATTTTTTTAAGATTAGCTAAGTATTTTGCTGTATGAATTACATGTGAAGGCTCATTAGATTTACCTCTAAGAGGTTCAGGTGATAAGTATGGAGCATCTGTTTCAACTAATATCTTATTTAATGGTATTGTTTTAAAGGTTTCTTTTAAATCATCATTCTTTTTAAACGTAATGATACCACTTGCTGAAAAATAAGCATTTAAGTCCAATAATTTTTTTGAAAAACCTTGAGATCCTGTAAAGCAGTGCATTAAAATTCTTAAATCATTATTTCGAGCATAGCTAGAAAGTATTTCGAATGTTTCTTTTTCTGCGTTTCGAGAGTGAATAATCAAAGGTAATTTACTTTTTATAGAAGCCTGAATATGCTCCTCAAATAATTTAATCTGGTCGGCTTTATCAGAATGGTTATAATAGAAATCTAAACCTGTTTCACCTATACCAATTATTTTCTTGTTAACAGCTAACTTGCTTAAAATAATTTCTTTTGTCATTTCTTTATGATTTTTTGCTTCATGCGGATGTATCCCATAAGTTCCATAAACATTTGCATATTTTTTTACTATCGCTAGTATCAATTCGTATTTCTTATCTGTGACTGAAATAGTTAACATAAATTTCACACTTGATTTAATAGCTCTATCAATAACTTCATCTATGGAAGAATAAATTGGCTCGTAATCAAGATGACAATGAGAGTCTATTAACATCATTCTACCTTTTTAAACAAGATCTCAATATTGCCTAGCTCTTTATCGTGATTAAGGCTGCCACTAGTAATATTTACTATCTGTCGAAATTCATTATCTACATTTATGATATCTAGTATTTTATTTGCGCTATTTGGTATAATCGGTAATAAAAGAATACTTATATTTTTTATTTGTTCTACCGCTGAAAATATTACAGCATTCATTTTCTTTAAATCCTTTTTTTTTAATGACCATGGCTCTGTGTCATTAAAATATTTGTTAGAGTCAAAAGAATATTCGATTACTTTCTTAATATAATAATTTAAATCTTGATTGTTAACTAATTTTTTTAAATCTGGTATATCCTTTTTAAGTTTTTCTGTTAATTTTTTATCTTCACTTGAGAAAACGTCACACTTTGGAATTTTATTAGAACAATTTTTTTTAATAAAGGAAAAAACTCTTTGACACAAATTGCCGTAATTATTTGCTAAATCATTATTTATGCAGTTTGTTAAATTTTCTAGTGATACGTTTCCATCATTTCCTAATGAAACTTCTTTTATTAAATAATATCTTAATTGATCAATTCCGTAATCTTTAATTATCTCTATTGGATCAAGAATATTTCCAATTGATTTTGACATCTTTTTTTCATCAGATAAAATCCATCCATGACCAAATACTCTCTTTGGCAACGGAATATTAGCAGCCATTAAAAAAGCAGGCCAATAAATTGCGTGAAATCTTAAAATATCTTTCCCAATTACATGAAGATCTGCTGGCCAAAAACTTTTATAAATTTTGGAAGATGTATCAGGATAGTCAATAGCGCTTAAATAATTTGTTAAAGCATCAAGCCAAACATAGATTACGTGTTTTTCATTTTTTGGGACTGGTATTCCCCATGAAAATGAAGTTCTGCTTACTGATAAATCTTTAAGACCTTTTTCTACAAAGCTTATGACTTCATTTTTACGCGATTTTGGTAAAATAAAATTTGGATTAGCCTTATAGAAATTTAATAATTTTTCTGACCAGTTTGAAAGTTTAAAAAAATAAGATTCCTCTTCTACCCATTCAACTGTTGAGCCTGAAGTTTTAGATTTTTTTATTCCATCAATTTGCTCAATTTCATCTTCATCATAATATGCTTCATCAGAAACAGAATACCATCCATTATATTTATCTAAATATATATCTCCGGAGGCTACTAATTTGTTCCATAAAGCTTCAACTGATTTAAAATGTCTTTTTTCAGTTGTTCTAATAAAATCATTATTCGATAAATTTAGAATTTTTGTTAAATCTTTAAATTTTTTTGATATTTCATCGCAAAATAACTGAGTATCTTTATTATTTTTTTCAGCTTCTCTTTGAATTTTTAATCCATGTTCATCTGTGCCTGTTAAAAAATAAACATTAAAACCTTCTAGCTTTTTAAACCTAGCTAGTACATCAGCAATAATACTTGAATAAGCATGTCCCATATGAGGTTTTCCTGATGGGTAATAAATTGGTGTTGTAATGTAATAGTTTTTTTCGCTCATTAAATATAATTTTGTATTTCAGATATAAGGTTCGATTGATTTAAATTTAAAGTATAGAAATCATGAATTTTTTTTGCAATAAAAGATTTTTTTTTACTGTATTCATCAATTTTACCTAGGTTAAGAGATTTTCTATAAAAATTAATATTTATATAATAAATCACAAAGTCTAAGTAATCTTTGTTTTTTTTTGTTTTATATAATTTAATTAGTTTTTCTACTTCTGATATTGATAATTCATAAACATCAATTTTTTCATCAAAAGCGATTTGATTAAATTTTAAAAAATTACCTGGGGTCAAATAGTTATTATTTAAATCGATTTTATGTTCAATTTCTAACTTTTGGGTTAGTGCTTCTATTATTTGGTTTCTTTGATTTTGATTTAAAAAAATATTAATTTCTATAGAGCGTGATTTTAAAGTATCTAAAATTGGTTTTGATTGATTATTAATGAGAATAAAATAATTAATCTCTGTAGGCTCCTCAATTGTCTTTAGTAAGGCATTTACACAATTAATATTTAAGTTCTCAACATCATCAAAAACTATATATCTATTTTTAGTATTTAAAGAAGTTTTTTGTAGATCTGTTCTAAGTTTTCTGATGTTTTCAATCTTAATGTTTTGATCAGCACAATTAAAATATAGAATGTTAGAATCTGAGTTTTCTCTTAAATCATTATAAATTTTATTTCCTTCCATTATAATATTTTTTTCTAAATTATAGTTATTTCTATCAAAATAATAAGCTAATATGTGATGTGTTAGAATAGATTTTCCTTGGCCCTTTTTACCAGTCAACATAATTATTTTTGGCAACTTATTTATATCAATCAATTTTATAATTTTTGAAAAATAGCTATTTAAACCTAAAAGTTTACGAGAAGAGTGTTTTTGATCAAGCATTAAGTAATCCTTAACTTATTTTTTACTATTTCATATATTTTTTTTTGTAAAGCAGTTGTATTTTCTGAAGAATTTAAAATTATATATTTTTTTCTATTTTTAGCAATTTTTATAAATGCTTTTTGAGCCTTAAGATAAAAATTTACTGGAAAATTATCATAACGATTTCTTGTTTTTCTTTTTTTTAATCTTTTTAAAAAAGATTTTTTTTCAACTTTTAATATAAAAGTTAAATCTGGAGTAATCTTTTTAAGTATTTGCTTATGTATGTTATTAATAAATTTTAAAGAAACTTTTTTTCCATAAACTTGATATGCTAACGTTGAGTCTACAAATCTATCACATATTATTATTTTTTTTCTTTTAAGCGCAGGTAAAATTTTATTTATAACATGTTCATTCCTTGCAGCTAAATATAGTAAGGTGTCGGTATATTTATCAAATTTGATTTTTTTATTTTTTTCAAAATAATCTTTTAGAATGATATTTCGAATAATTTCTGCTCCTCTAGTGCCGCCTGGTTCTCTGGTGTGGATTACTTTTTGTTTATTCTTTTTTAATTTTTTAAATAAAATTTTTGATTGATAGGATTTGCCACTTCCTTCAATACCTTCAAAAACAATAAAAAACTTTTTTTTATACATCACCCCAAATTAAGTAATTCAATGACATAAATAAACTTTTAAAAACATTCACTTTTTCTACTTTTTCAGATGCATAAACAGGTACTTTTTTAATTAATTTATCCTTTATAAAAATTTCTACATTAGCGATTTTTTGATCTTTATCTATTGGTGCTTTAACAGGCCCATTATAATTTAAGTTTACTTTCAAACCTCTGGCCTCTTTTTTCATTAAGGTGATATATATATCTTCTTTTGTGACACCCTTAATTTCTTCATTTTTACCTAACCATGATTTTACAGGGAATACAGTTTCATTTTCTTTTGAAATTTCAAAAGTATCAGTGTTTCTGAACCCCCAGCTTAAAAGTTTTAAAGATCCTGTTGATCTCGTTTGTTTAGTTTGAAATCCGCTAGCGACCGCTATTAATCTTCTTTGATCTCTTTTCATTGTGCTAGCTAAAGAATATTTCTCAACAGCCAAATAACCTGTTTTAATTCCGTCTACTCCTACTCTTTTATAAAGTAAAGGATTTCTGTTGCCCTGTGTAATTGGATCTCCTCCTGTCCTATCCCATGTAAAAGTTGTTTCTTTAAACAACTCATAGTAACCAGGATGATTTTTAATTAAATACTGAGACATAATTGCTATATCTCTCACTGTAGAATAATTATCTGGATTATTAATTCCTGATGAATTGGCAAAGTTTGAATTAGTCATGCCAAGTTCGCTTGCCTTTTCATTCATAATATCAGCAAAATTTTCTTCAGATCCTGCTATACCTTCAGCTATGGCGATGCAAGCGTCATTACCCGAAGCAATAATAATACCCTTTAACAAATCATCAACCGTAACTTCATCGTTTATCATTAGAAACATTGATGAGTAACCACTTTGAGATAATCTCCAAGCCTTTTCTGATATTACAAATTTATCCTCAAGACTTAATTTGTTATCTTTTAGTAAATCAAAAACAACTATAGCAGTCATTATTTTTGTCATAGATGCCGGATAAATGCTCATATCAGGTTCTAATTCATAAATAACTTCATTGGAGTCATGGTCGATTAGTATAGCAGTTTTTACATCAACTTTTGGGTTTGCAAATAATTTTATTGTAAAAACTGAAAAAATAAAAAAATATATTATTAGTTTTTTAATCATAAATCTTTAAATCCACCTCATCAAAATTTATTTTCTTAAGAGCAATGTAATCATTTTTGATCTTTTTAATAGTCTTATATGGACCTAAAAAAACCTCAAAATTATGTTTATTTTTTTTTAAAATTGAGATTTTTCTATTTTTAAGCTCATTAGACTCAGATTTAATTCTTTTTTTTAATAATAGAGCTGATTCTAAAGAATAAAAACTACCCAGAATAATAACAAATTCTTTTTTTGTATTTTTAACTCTTGTTTTATTTTTACTAATATTGCTAATTGAAACTTTTTCAACTGGTGCATTATTTTTTAGCTGTCTTTCTTCTTCATGAGTCTCAGCACTTTTTGCAATAAAAGATTTATTTTTTTTTAACGCCTCAATTTCTACAAAAGGGAAATCTTCATCCAAACCAAGATTGTTTGAAACAGCTTTGCTCAACATTATCTTATAAAAATCTGGGTAATTTGTTTTAAAATTATTTTTAAGTAAGATATTTTTTCCATTGTTAGGATTGGTAATTTTAACCAAAGCTCCTCTCCGTATATTTTTATTACTAATAATTAAATTATTATTATTAATCTTCTTTTTAATTACTTTATTCTCATAGTCTTCTGAAGAATAAATATAGGCAAAACCTTTGGAAATATATCCTGGTTTTTTATAACTGCCTGATGTAGTTGCTGAACAAGATAGTAAAAAAAATAACACAATTATAAAATTATATTTCATTTTCAAATTTTTCTTTTAAGGTACAAACCGCAAGAGCAAATCTTAATGATCTATTCCATTTTAATATTAATTCGTAATTATTGAAAACCAAATATGCTGGTTTTAAATTATTTGAGCCGGGTACAATATCTTTATCTGGTGTGATTATTGCCGCTATAAGGTTATCATGAACTTTAAGGGAGTCTGAATTTTTTATAAATTTTTTAAGGAATTTTACTTTTTTTTTATTTTTAAGTTTTTTTGCTGAAGTATTGAGATATTCTAAAGGGATATCTTTATTTAATTTGATTTTTATAAAGCAAGGGGAATCTTTTTGCCATCCTATCTTTTTAATATAATTTGCTGCTGAAGCAAAAGAGTCATCAATTTTCTTTAGTTCAATATCAGAATTTTTATTATAGTCTATTGCATAATTTTTAATTGTGGATGGCATAAATTGAAAATTTCCAAAAGCGCCGGCCCATGATCCAAATAAGATGTTTTTATCTATTATCTTTTTATCAATTAGTTTTAATAAAATTAATAATTCGTTCGTAAAAAATTCACTTCTTCTTTTATCAAAACTTAGAGTTGCTAATGATGAAAGAATGTCCATTTTTCCTAAATATTTACCAAAATTTGTTTCAATTCCCATTAACGATAATAAAAGTTCCTTTTCCACTGAAAATTTTTTTTCTATAGTATTAATTAATTCTTTTTCCTTTGAATATAATGACAGTCCTTTTTTTACTTTTCCAATAGTTGTTCTTTTACTAATATATGTAAAAGTATCTTCATAAAATTCTGGTTGGTATCTATCATACTCAATAACTTTTGGTAAAAATTTTACATCTAAGAGTGTATCGTTGATTGTGCTTTCGGATATACCCTCAGTTTTAGCAAATTCTTTAAAATCTTTAAGCCAATTATTAAAACTTTGTTCGGTTGCTAAAACAGTAGTATTTAAAAATAAAATATATACTGTTAAAATTAATTTGAATAAGAATTTGGCCATTTTGTTCATTATCATAAAAAATTTATTTAAACTAGTATCTGAAGAATATATAAGAATATTGTTATTTTTTCTTAATAATAGTATTAGTTTACTAAGTTCATCAGATTGGAGAGGTGGCTGAGCGGTTGAAAGCACTAGTCTTGAAAACTAGCAACGGGGCAACTCGTTCGTGGGTTCGAATCCCACCCTCTCCGCCATTATATTTTAAAATTACTAAAAATTTCCAATATCTTATTTTTCTTGATATTTTTATCTAATTTTTTTGTTTGATAAAAATTATAAATAATTTCATCTTCCATGTTTAAAAAGTCGAAAAGATCGTTAAGCTCATCTTTTGAAAAGGTATCAATATATTTATCAACAAATTTACTTAGCAGCATGTCCATCTCCTTTGTGCCGCGATAATTTGCTCTATAAATTATTTTTTTCTTTAAAGTTTCTAATTCAATCATTTAATTAATGTATTATATATTATCTATGACAATTTTTAAAAATAAAGATGATCTTTTTAAAAGCATATCATTTATAAAAGGAGTGGGTCCGAAACTAAGTAAATACTTAAAAAACAAAAGAATTGAAAAGATTAATGATTTACTTTGGCATTTCCCATATTCTTCAACAGATCGTTCAAATATGACGACACTTGACAAATTAGAGTCAGGAAAAATACAAACTGTTAAAGTAAAAGTATTAAAATATAATTTTCCTAGAATTAGAAATTTACCTAATAGAGTTATTTGTGAAGATCAATTTGGTAAAATTGATATTGTTTTTTTTAATAGTAGAGAGGGCTATGTAAAGGCAATTTTACCTATAAATAAATGGGTGGTGATAAGTGGAAAGATTAATTTTTATAGAAATAGATATCAAATAACTAATCCAAGCTACATCACATCATTAGATAAAATTGATTATGTAAAAAAAAATATTCCAAAATATTCTCTGACAGAAGGCCTTAATGAAAAATCGTACAGAAAGATTATTGAAAAAGTAATTAATAATCTTCCTCACTTAGATGAATGGCATGATAGTGAAGTTTTAAAAAAATTCGGTTTTAGATCCTGGAATGAATCTCTTTTGAAAATACATAACTTTGAGAATGCTGACAAAGTAAATAATATATATATTAGAAGATTAGCTTTGGATGAAATATTATCAAATTTGATAGTTCTTTCTAAAAATAGAAAAAAATTTAAGAAAATTAAAAAAAAGAATAAGATTTTTACCTCTTCATTGTCAAAAATCATATTAAAAAACTTAAGTTTTAAATTAACGCAAAACCAGGAAGAAATAATTAATGAAATTAATAAAGATTTGAGATCTGATAAAAAAATGTTTCGAATACTTCAAGGTGATGTTGGATCGGGTAAAACTATAGTTTCATTTATGACTGCAGCCAATGTCATAGAAGTTGGTTGCCAAACTGCATTAATGGCACCGACAGCAATACTTGCGAAGCAACATTATATGTTAGCAAAAAAAATATTTGATAGAACTAATATTAAAATAAAGCTGTTGACTGGAAAAACTGAAACAAAATTTAGAAAAAAAATACTTGAAGAACTAATTAATGGGGAAATTGATCTTTTAGTTGGAACTCATGCTTTATTTCAAAAAAAAATTAAATTTAAAAATTTAGGATACATCATAGTTGATGAGCAACATAAATTTGGAGTAAAACAAAGAATGTCTTTTGCCGAAAAAGGAGGAAAAAATTGTGACGTTTTATTAATGTCAGCAACACCAATACCGAGAACAATGATGCTTACAGTTTATGGAGATATGGATGTTTCTAGATTGACAGAAAAGCCCAAAAATAGGTTGCCGATATTAACGTATTCTAAACCAGAAAAGAAAATTGATGAATTAATTAATATAATAAAGAAAAATTTGTCTCAAGGGAATCAAGTTTTTTGGGTTTGTCCTCTAATTAAAGACTCTCAAGTTTTAGATTATTCTTCCGTTAATAAAAGATTTGATTGGCTAAAAAAAAAATTTCCAAAGGAAACTAATATTTTACATGGTGAATTAAAACAAAATAAAAAAGACATTATTTTAGAAAATTTTTTAAAAAAAAAAACAAAGATATTAGTTTCTACAACAGTTATAGAGGTTGGAGTCGACTTTCCTGACGCAAATTTAATAATAATTGAAAATGCTAATAAATTTGGATTAGCTCAATTACACCAATTACGTGGAAGAGTAGGCAGAGGTCACAAACAAGGTAAGTGTATATTGTTATTTAAGGATAATTTATCAAATAATAGTGTTCAAAGAATAAAAATTTTAAAAAGATCAAGTGATGGTTTTTTTATAGCAGAGGAAGACATGAAAATGAGAGGATTTGGAGATATAATTGGATATCAGCAAAGTGGTGAAAAATTTTTCAAAATTGCTGATCCAGTTAGTCACAGTGATCTTTTCGATTATGCGGAAAATTATATCAAAAAAATTGAAAATGAAAATTTAGATAGATTTGATTTTTTAATAAAATTGCATGATAAAGCAGAAATTATTTACTCTAAAAACGATTAATCTATATCTGAAGTACCGGCCGAAACAATGAATTTAGAAGCTTGTTCAAAACTAATGTCTAAAAAGATCAAGTGCTTCTTTGGGACCATTAGCAAGAAACCACTTGTGGGATTCGGTGTTGTTGGCACGAAAACATTTACAAGTTCATTGCCAACTTTATCATTAATAATTCCTTTATTCTCTTTTGTTGCAAAACCAACTGCCCAAACATCTTTTCTTGGGTATTCGAGTAAAACGACACTTTTTTGTTTATTGTCACTTTTAGTCAAACTCTCTGTCATTTGATTAATTGCTGAATAAATAGTTCTCAATATAGGTATTTTTTTTAAAATATTATTTATTAATTCAAATATTTTTTTACCTAAGAAAGATAATGATAGCCATCCTATAAAAGTAATAATTATAACAGCAATTATAATTTCAATTCCTGGAATTTCAAAAGGTAAGTAATTGTTTGGGTTTAATTCCTTGGGGAGAATTTTTGTTGATATTTTTACAATAAATAACGACAAATATAAAGTTATACCGATTGGTATTAAAACTACCGCACCAGCGAAGAAATTATTTCTTAATTTTGATAAAAATGATGTTTTTTTTCGTTTTTCTGCCATTAGTTATAACTCGAATATACTATAAATATTAATATTAATATAAAAATTGCAATTAGTAATTTATTATTTAAAATCATGAATCTGA
Organism: uncultured Pelagibacteraceae bacterium; assembly: GCA_902582155.1. Taxonomy (GTDB): domain Bacteria; phylum Pseudomonadota; class Alphaproteobacteria; order Pelagibacterales; family Pelagibacteraceae; genus Pelagilacustribacter. Next base: position 121,320 of record CACHRI010000001.1, on the reverse strand, counting down.
TGAAACATATCATAAATAGAAGAAAATTTCTTGGCTTATTTGGCTGTGGTTGCTGCTCTTTATTATTACCGTCTTGTGCTACGGTGCCAATTACTGAAAGAAAGCAACTTAGTCTCATTCCTGAAGCTACGATTAATCGTCAAGCTGAAGCTGCGTATGAAAATTTTAGGAGTAAAGCCAAATTAATAACAAAAGGATCTCAACTAAGAGAAATTAAAGAAATAGGAAAAAAAATTGAAAGTGCCGTAAGTGCTTTTTTTTTAAAAAAAGGAGAGAAAGATCCTACTGCTAACTTTGGATGGGATTATGTATTGGTTGATAATGATAAAATTGTAAATGCCTGGTGTATGCCAGGTGGTAAAATTGCTGTTTACACTGGCCTGCTAAAAGTAACAAAAAATACAGACGCCCTATCAATTGTAATGGGTCATGAAATAGCACACGCAGTAGCAAGACATTCTGTTGAAAGAGCCAGTCAAGCCATGACAATCAATATAGGAACAGCAGTAGCAGATATTTTTACCGGGGGTGCAGTGAGTCAAGCTAGGAATCAAGTTGGTAATACAACAGGCATGGATATTTACAGAATAGGTATAATGAATCCTTTTGGTCGAAAACAAGAAACAGAGGCTGATTATTTGGGATTAATTTTTTCTTCTTTATCTGGATATGATATTAGAGAGTCAGTCAAGTTATGGGAAAGAATGGCAGAACGGAATAAAGGTAAAGAGCCACCTGTTTTCTTAAGCACCCATCCTTCAAGTACTAAAAGAATTGAAAATTTAGAAAACTGGATCAGAGAAGTTATGATTGAGTATCCACCAATATCAACTTAATTAATATTGGTGAGCCCTGATGGACTCGAACCATCGACACCCTCCTTAAAAGGGAGGTGCTCTACCAACTGAGCTAAGGGCCCAAAGAATGTCCTTTTACATACAATTAGTTAAAAATTCAATAAATTTGTTAATTAAATAATTTAATATATCTATTATAAAATTTAGTAAACGTGCGACTCTTAATACTTTTCCTTATTTCACTCATAAATTGTTGATAAAAATTAATGTTGTGAAGTGAAATTAACATTGATGCTAGTAGTTCATTTGATTTAATTAAATGATTTAAATAACTTTTTGAGTAGTTTTTCAATCCTCTCAGGTTACAATTTTTATCCAAAGGTGATTTATCATTTTGATATCGTGCATTTTTTAAATTAATTTTTCCTTCCCAAGTAAAAGCGAGACCTGTTCTTCCTGACCTAGTTGGCATAACACAATCAAACATATCTACACCCTCATTTACTGCTCCAAGAATATCAGATGGAGTTCCTACTCCCATTAAATACCTTGGTTTATTTTGGGGCATATATTCTGTAATTTTTTTTACAGTACTAAACATTTCTTTTTGAGTTTCACCTACCGCTAGACCTCCAATTGCGTAACCATCAAAGTTAATTTCTTCAAGTTCTTTCAAGCTCTTAAGTCTTAAATCTTGATACAATCCACCTTGTATAATTCCAAACAAAGCCTTTTCTTTTTGATTTCCAAATTCAACTTTACATCTTTTTGCCCATTCGGTTGATGTTTTAATAGCATCAATCAAGATTTCTCTGTTTTTTGTTAGTTTGGGACATTCATCCAACACCATTAGAATATCTGAATTTATTGATTTCTGTATTTGAATACTTTTTTCAGGACTTAAAATTATTTTTTTTCCATCTAAATGTGACTGGAAAATTGCTCCTATTTTTCTGTCTATCCTGTTTAGTTTAGAAAGAGACATAATTTGAAAACCACCTGAGTCAGTTAATATCGGTTTTTCCCAGTTCATAAATTTATGTAAGCCGTTAAATTTTTCTAAGATGTTAGTCCCAGGTCTAAGCATTAAATGATATGTATTGCCCAATATTATTTGCGAACCAGTTTTTTTTATATCTTCAACGAACAAACCTTTAACTGTGCCTAAAGTACCAACAGGCATGAATGCTGGTGTATCAATATTTCCTCTTTTGGTAAAAATTTTTCCTAATCTAGCATTTTTATGTCTTGAAATTAATTTAAAAGAAAAGTTTTTTCTTTTCATCCAAAGTTATTTTAACTTTAAACTAATTATTTTATCCGGATTTTGAACTGAACCGTTGGGCCCATCACCTTTCTTAATTTTATCTATTAACTCCATACCTTTAATAACTTTTCCAAAAACTGTATATTGCCTGTCCAAATGTGGTGCCGGTTCAAAACATATAAAAAATTGACTATTAGCACTATTTGGATCTGATGATCGCGCTGCAGATAATGTTCCTCTTACGTGAGGAGTATCAGAAAATTCTGATTTTAAATCAGGTAAATCAGAACCACCGGTACCTGCTAATTGTAAATTAAAATTTTTAGAATTAGAATTACCATGTTTTACATCTCCACTTTGAGCCATAAAACCCTCTATAACTCTGTGAAATACAACTCCATCATATAAACCTTTTTCGGAAAGCTCCTTAAATCTTTTTACATGATTTGGAGCAATGTCACTAAAAAGTTCAATTTCTACGTCTCCATCTTTAAGTTTCATAATCATTTTATCCTCCGCATTTAAATTTTTAAATAAAAAAAAAAATATTAAAATTAAAAAAAAATATCTATTCATTCTAATTTATTCTTTACTTTTTTTACAACAGATCTTGTTAAAAATTTATCAATATTTCCATCCAATTTAGCAATTTCTTTGACAAACTTAGAAGAAATAATTTGATTTTCAACATCTGACATTAAAAATATTGTTTCAATGTCGTCCTTTAATTTTTTGTTCATTCCTGCTAATTGAAACTCATATTCAAAGTCAGAAGCCGCTCTTAAACCTCTTATAATTACTTTAGCCTTATATTGATTACATAGTTTAATTGTTAAAGTGTTGAAAGAAATTATTTTAATTTTTTTTTTATTAAATTTCAAATCTTTAAAGAGAGATTCTTTAATAATTTCAACTCTTTCATCACTTGAAAACAAATAGTCTTTATTAATATTTTCTGCAGCTGCAATTATAATTTTGTCGAAAATTTTAAGAGATTTTCTAATAACATCTATATGACCGTGAGTTATTGGATCAAACGTTCCTGGATAAATTGCTGTGCTCATAATTATTGTATATTATCATCTATTTTAATTACTGACACAACTTTTTCCTCACCTTTTAATTTCTTTATACGTACTCCTTGAGTATTTCTTCCTGCTGTTCTTATTTCTTTGACAGCACATCTCATTATACTTCCTTTATCAGTAGATAAAATTATTTCATCATCCTCACCGACAACTAAACTTGAGGCTATGTTTCCGTTTCTTGAAGAGTTAATTATTCCTATAATCCCCTTTCCTCCTCTATTTGTTACTCTATAATCAAAATAAGAAGTTCTTTTGCCATAACCATTTTCTGATACTGATAATATAAATTTTTCTAATCCTTTTTTAATTTTAATATCTTTCTTAATTTTCTGGGCATCTATCTTTGTATTATCTAATATCGAGAGAGATATCACTTCATCACCATCTGCCAATTGTATGCCCCTAATACCTTTGGACGCCCTTCCTTTGAATAATCGAAGTTTTTTAGACATAAATCTGATCGATTTACCAAATTTAGTACTTAATAAAATGTCTTGTTCTTCTTTGCAGATTTTAACACTAACTATTTTATCATTCTCTGATAATTTCATTGCAATTTTTCCAGACGCATTAATATTAATAAAGTCCTCTAACGAATTTTTTCTTATATTGCCTTTTGAAGTTACAAATATTATCTTTAAATTTTTCCATTCATTTTCATCTTCTGGTAATGGCATTATTGAGCTTATAGAATGATGACTTTTTAAAGGTAGTATATTAAAGATTGATTTTCCTTTGGACGTGGCTGTGCCTTCAGGTATTTTATAAGCTTTAATTTTATAAACTAAGCCTTGAGTAGAAAAAAATAACATTGGTGTATGAGTATTTGCCGTAAAAATTTGTACGACAAAATCTTCTTCTCTTGTTGTAATCCCAGTTTTTCCTTTGCCACCTCTTTTTTGAGCTTTTAATGAAGTAAGCGGGCTTCGTTTTATATATCCTTTATTTGTAATATTTATTACTACAAACTCTTTTTGAATAGTTTCCTCAATATTATAATTTAAAACAGCATCTATGATTTTTGTTCGTCTAGGTACAGCAAATTTGTCCTTAATAGAGTTTAATTCATCTTTAATTAATTTATAAAGTTCTTTTTTAGAATTTAGTATTTTATTTAAGTCAACTATAAGAGCTGCAAGTTTATTTATTTCATTTTCTATTTCAGATATACCAAAAGCAGTTAATTTTTGAAGTCTTAATTCAAGTATTGCTGTAACCTGTTCATTCGATAAAGAATATGAGAGAATGTTTTTTTTCTTCTCTATTAGTGAAACAAGTTTACTGCTTTTCTTTATTTTCCACTTTTTATCTAGTAAATTCTTTTTTGCTATTTCATTGTTTTTGGAATTTTTGATAATCTTTATTATCGCATCAATATTTTCTACTGCAGTCGCTAACCCTATTAAAATATGAGCTCTTTCTTCTGCTTTTCTTAAATCAAATTTAACTTTTTTAAGAACAGTCGTCTCTCTAAATTTTAAAAATTCTGAAATAAATTCTTTTAAATTGAGTATTTTTGGTTTGTTATCAACTAAAGCTAAAGTGTTAAAACCGAATGAACTTTCTACATTTGTAAGTTTATACAGTTGTCTTCTTATAGTTTCAGGTTCAACGCCTCTTCTTAATTCAACAACTATTCTTATACCTTCTCTATTAGATTCGTCTCTAATATCACTTATGCCTTCGATTTTTTTATCACGGGCTAAGGTAGCTATTTTTTCATTTAATATTGATTTGTTAATTTGGTAAGGAATAGACTTAATGATTAAAATTGATCTACCGTTTTTCTTCTCTTCAAATTCTATTTCTCCTCTAATTTTAAAAGAGCCACGACCCTTATTATAACCTTGTTTAATAAATTCTTTTCCAATAATTAAACCACCAGTTGGAAAATCTGGACCTGGAATATATTTCATTAATTGCGAAATAGTTATATTTTGATTTTCAATTAATGCATTAGTAGCATCAATTACTTCGCCAAGATTATGTGGGGGAATACTTGTTGCCATACCAACTGCAATACCACCAGCACCGTTTACAAGTAAATTTGGATATTGAGAAGGTAGAACAGTCGGCTCTTTCTCAGTCTCATCATAATTGTTTCTGAATGAGACAGTTTCTTTTTCTAAATCTTCTGTAAGATATTGAGAAATTTTTCCTAATTTAGTTTCAGTATATCTCATTGCGGCTGGCGGATCTCCATCAACTGACCCAAAATTTCCTTGTCCTTTTAATAAAGGAAGACTCATAGAAAAATCTTGAACGAGTCTTACTAATGCATCGTAAACTGCTTGATCGCCGTGCGGGTGATATTTACCAATTACGTCACCTACTATTCTTGCTGATTTTCTAAAATTTTTAGACCAATCGTAACCACCTTTATACATTGCATAAATAATTCTTCTATGTACAGGTTTTAGGCCATCTCTTACATCAGGAAGGGCTCGACTTACTATAACACTCATGGCGTAAGAAAGATAAGATGAGCTCATCTCTTTTCTTACTAATATTGGTTTAGCTGTATTATTATTTATATTCTCTTTTTCCATAATTAAAATGGAATTTCATCATCTAAATCAGTTTTGTCTTGATTTAAACTTTCATCTGGTAATGAGCTTTTATTTTCTGAAACCAAGTTTGAATTTTCATTTTTATTTCTTCCCTCTAGCATTGTAAGACTTGAGTTGTAGCCTTGAAGAATTATTTCAGTTGAATATTTATCTTGGCCTGTACTCTCATCTTTCCATTTTCGAGTACTTAACTGACCTTCAATATAAACATTTGCTCCTTTTTTAAGATATTGTTGAACCACACCTACAAGACCTTCGTTAAATATTACAACACGATGCCATTCTGTTTTTTCTTTTTTTTCTCCTGTATTTTTGTCTTTCCACGATTGACTAGTAGCAATGCTTAGTCTTGCGACGTTTTTACCATTTACCATTTGTTTAATTTCAGGATCGGCTCCTAATCTGCCTATTAATTGGACTTTATTTAGACTACCTGCCATATAAATTTTTTGAATAGTTGTTGATTTCTAATTATATTAATTAAAATTATATCATAATTGTATGTTATTTATAAGCTCATTATTAAATGTGTTAACAAAATATGCTTAAAAAAATCGTTATAAAGGGTGCAAAAGAACATAATTTAAAAAATGTTTCATTAGAAATTCCTAAAGATAAATTAGTGGTGATTACAGGGTTGTCTGGGTCGGGTAAATCATCACTGGCTTTTGATACAATTTACGCAGAAGGACAAAGAAGATACGTAGAAAGCTTATCAGCTTATGCTCGTCAATTTTTAGATAAAATGAAAAAACCTAACGTTGATTTTATTGAGGGTTTAAGTCCAGCGATTTCAATAGAACAAAAAAATACATCAAAAAATCCTAGGTCCACTGTAGCTACGGTAACAGAAATTTATGACTACATGAGAGTTCTTTTTGCTAGAGCAGGTGTTCCCTACTCTCCCTTTACGGGAAAGCCCATAGTATCTCAATCAGTAAGTGATATGGTTGATAAAATTAAAGCACTTCCCAAAAGTAATACTATATATTTATTAGCTCCAATAGTAAGAGGAAGAAAAGGAGAATATAAAAAAGAAATTTTAAATTTTAAAAAAAGAGGTTTTCAAAAGATAAAAGTAGATGGTAAATACTATCAAATTGATGACTTTCCAAACCTTAATAAAAAATTAAAACACGATATTTCTATTATTGTTGATAGAATAGTTATAAATTCATCAATTGGAAATAGACTAGCTGATAGTGTTGAAACGGCATTAAATTTATCAAATGGTTTATTAGTTGTTGAATATGAAAATGAAAGTTTGCCTAAAAAATTTAGAAAAATTGAGACGATCACTTTTTCTTCAAAATTTTCTTGTCCTGAAAGTGGTTTTACAATTGAAGAGATAGAACCAAGACTATTTTCATTTAATTCACCTTATGGCGCATGTGAAGAATGTGAAGGTATAGGGAGCAATTTAAATGTGGATCCTAAACTTGTTGTCCAAGATGAAAATAAATCATTGCAGGATGGTGCTATTGTTCCCTGGTCTAAAAGTACAAGTTTGTATTATGCACAAACTTTAGCTTCACTAGCAAAACATTACAAATTTTCACTAACTGAAAAGTGGAAAAAAATACCAAAAAAAATACAAGAAATTATTTTATATGGCTCAGATGATGAGGAAATAAAGTTTTCATATGATGATAATTATGAAACTTACACAACAAAAAAGGCTTTTGAAGGAGTTATAAATAATCTTGAGAGAAGATTTTTGGAAACTGATAGTGAGTGGAAAAGAGAAGAAATATCTCAATATCAATCAGAGTCTAATTGTGACAAATGCAAAGGTTTAAGATTAAAAGATGAGGCATTATGCGTAAAAATTAACGACCTAAATATTAGTCAAATTACTCATAAATCAATAGAGGATGCAAAAAAATGGTTCGAAGATCTTCCAAGTCATTTAGATGACAAGCAAAATAAAATTGCTCAACATATTTTGAAAGAGATTAATGAGAGATTGAACTTTCTTTTAAATGTGGGTTTAAATTATCTTACTCTATCAAGAGAATCAGGAACACTTTCTGGTGGAGAGGCACAAAGGATAAGATTGGCCTCTCAAATTGGATCAGGACTTACTGGTGTTTTATACGTATTAGATGAGCCGTCAATTGGTTTGCACCAAAGAGATAATAAAAAACTTATTACAGCTTTAAAAAAACTTAGAGATCTTGGAAATACAGTTATTGTTGTTGAGCATGACATTGAAACTATGGAAAACGCAGATCATATTATTGATATTGGACCTGAGGCAGGTCTTAACGGGGGCCAAATTATTGCTCAAGGAGAGATAAATAATATAATAGAGGAAAAAAATAGTATTACTGGAAGTTATTTATCAGGTCAAAAAATTATATCAACACCAAAAAAAAGACGTTTAGCAAAGAATGGTCGGTATTTAGAAATAATTGGAGCTACAGGAAATAATTTAAAGAGTGTAGATTTAAAAATACCGATTGGAACATTTACATGTGTTACAGGTGTCTCCGGTAGTGGTAAATCAACTTTAGTTTTACATACTTTATACAATGCTCTAAATCTTATTCTAAATAATAATAAATCTAGAAAATTACCTAAAGCTTTTAAAAATTATAAGGGTACTGAATTAATTGATAAAATTATAGATATTGATCAATCCCCAATAGGTAGAACTCCTAGATCAAATCCAGCAACTTATACTGGTGCTTTCGGTCCTATAAGAGATTGGTTTGCTAATTTACCAGAGTCAAAAGCTAGAGGTTATAAAGTTGGTAGATTCTCCTTTAACGTAAAAGGTGGAAGATGTGAGACTTGTGAAGGTGATGGTGTTCTAACGTATGAAATGCACTTCTTACCTGATGTTTTCATTCCTTGTGATACTTGTAAAGGTGCTAGATATAATAGAGAAACTTTAGAAATTAGATTTAAAAATAAAAATATTGCTGATGTCTTAGATATGACTGTTGACGAGGGATGTGATTTTTTTGAAAATATTCAATCAATTAGATCTAAATTAATAACTTTAAAACATGTTGGTTTAGGCTACATGAAAATTGGACAGCAAGCGACTACTCTATCTGGTGGAGAAGCGCAAAGAATAAAACTTGCTAAAGAACTTTCAAAAAGATCCACTGGGCGAACGTTGTATATTTTAGATGAGCCAACAACAGGTTTGCATTCACATGATATTAAAAAGCTACTTGATATATTGCAAGCTTTTGTGAATACAGGTAATACAGTTGTAGTTATTGAACACAATTTAGATGTCATAAAAACTGCTGATCATATTATTGATATGGGTCCTGAGGGTGGAGAATCAGGTGGTGAAATTATAGCGCAGGGTACGCCAGAAAAGGTATCTTCTGAAAAGGCAAGTTTTACAGGTAGATTTTTAAAGGATATTTTAAGTATACAGAAGATGAAAAAAACGGCCTAATAATTCATTTTTTATGTTATACTAGTGCATGATCTCAATTCTTCAATCCTTATCAAGAACAATTCATTATTCTATTCTATTAGCAGTATTATTATTTATTGGACTTTATTTCAGTAGTGGTGGATTTGCTTTAGACCAATATTTTTTCAGCTGGCTATTTAGATATATGCATGTTTTGTCTGGCATAATGTGGATTGGTCTTCTTTGGTATTTAAATTTTGTACAAATACCTAGTATGCCAAACATCCCTGATGATCAAAAACCTGCTATTAGCAAAATAATTGCGCCAAAAGTTTTATTTTGGTTTAGATGGGCTGCTTTAGTTACAATTTTAACAGGATTAATTGTTGCCTACCTTAATGGATATTTACATCAGGCAATGACTTTAGGAATAGGTAGCGGTGGTGGCAAGAATACTGCGATAGGAATTGGAATGTGGTTAGGATTAATAATGGCTTATAATGTTTGGTTTATTATTTGGCCAAACCAAAAAAAAGCTTTGGGTATTGTTGAATGCTCGACTGAAGAAAAACCAATTGCAGCGAAAAAAGCTATGTTAACTTCAAGAATTAATACCTTGTTATCAATACCAATGCTATTAACTATGGTAGCAGCTCAAAACCTTTACTAAGATTAAGGAACTATATTTTCTTCCTTTTTTTCTAAAGTTTTATATGTAACTTTTAAATATTTTAGAATTGGCGAAGCAACGAATATCGAAGAATAAGTTCCTATCAAAACACCAAGGATCATTGCAAACGAAAAACCTTTTAATATTTCTCCTCCTAACAAGAATATTGATAGTAAAGCTAATAAAGTAGTAATCGAAGTAATCAGAGTTCTTGATAAAGTTTCATTGATTGACAAGTTTGAAATATTATCAGTGTCTAATTTGTTATATTTAGAAAGATTTTCTCTTATGCGGTCATAAATAACAACAGTATCATTCATTGAATAACCTACAATAGTTAAAACAGCTGCTACAATTGATAAATTTATTTCAATTGAAAGAATTGAAAATATTCCAATAGTAATCAAAACATCATGAAACAAAGCTATTATTGAACCTAAGCTAAATTGCCATTCAAATCTAAACCAAATATAAAAAAGCATAATAAGCAATGCTAAAGCAATAGAAATTAAACCTGATTTTAATAACTCAGCACTTACTTTTGGACCTACGCTTTCAACTCGTCTATAATTTACCTCTTCGTTTAGATCATTGTTTAGATTAGACTTAATTTTTGAAATTAATTCATCGTTATTACTTATTTTTTTCTCAATTTTAATTAAAAAATCTTTTTCAGATCCAAATTTTTTTACATTTATATCTCCAACATCAATTTTGTTTAAGGATCTTCTAATATCTGATACTTGCACATTTTTATTATCAACTCTTATTTCAATTAAGGACCCACCTTTAAAATCAATTCCATAATTCAGCCCTTTAAAAGTTATAAATATTACGCTAATAAAAATTAAACAAATTGATATTAAATTACATTTTTTAAAATAATTTTTAAAATCTATATCGTATTTCATAATTTTATGTTCTCTTTATTTCTCAATACATATGAGGAAGTTATATGTCTTGCAATATAATAAGCTGAAAATAAGGTTGTAATAATTCCAATGCCCAATGTAACTGCAAATCCTTTTACCGGTCCAGTTCCAAAAAAGAAAAGAATTAAAGTTGCTAGCAAGGTTGTAATGTTAGCATCAAGTACTGTTATCTTTGCTCTATTATAACCCATGTCAAATGCGTGTATCACAGATTTTTCAGTTTTTAATTCCTCTTTTATTCTTTCAAAAATTAAAACATTTGCATCTACTGCCATACCAACTGTAAGAATTATTCCTGCAATACCTGGTAGAGTTAAAGTTGCTTCTAAAATAGTTAATACTCCTATTAACATCAGTAAATTTGAAATTAGAGAAATATTGGCTATAAGACCAAACATTTTATACTTATAAAACATGTAACAAATAACTAAAATAAATCCTATCAATAAAGAGATGGAACCAGATATTATAGAGTCCCTTCCTAAGTCAGGGCCAACAGTTCTTTCTTCAACAATATTAATTGGAGTTGGGAGCGCTCCAGATCTTAATAATAAAGCTAAGTCAGTTGCTTCTTGAAATGAAAAATTTCCTGATATAGATCCATTGCCGCTAGTAATAGCTTCTCTAATAACAGGAGCGCTTATAACTTTATTATCAAGAACTATTGCCAACCTTTGCCCAACATTTTCTAATGTTACTTTACCAAATTTTTGAGCACCTAATCTATCTAAAGTAAATGATACAATTGGTTGGCTTGATTGATTGTCAACACGTGGCTGAGCATCAACTAAGTTTTCACCACTCATGATGATCTTTTTATTTACTGTTATTTCCTCACCAATTTCTGAAATCATTTTTTCTGAACCGAATTCATTATCTTTTTTTGTTACCAGCCTAAAGTTCAATTGAGCGGTTTTTCCTAATAAGCTTTTAATTCTAGATGGATCTTTTATTCCTGGTAACTCAACTACTATTCTTTTTTCACCTCTTTGAATAATTGTTGGTTCTTTTGTTCCAAGGTCATCGATTCTTCTTCTTACTATTTCAATAGATTGTTTTACTGCCGCATTATTTAAACTAAGAAGTCCAAATTTAGAAAATTTAATTTTAAAAATATCTTCATTTACAACTAAATCAAATTGATGAGCTCTGTATTGATCAATATACGGATTTATTGAATTATTTGATTTTGAAAAAAAAAGATTTTCAAATTTTACTTTGTTTTCATTTTTTGATTTAAAAGTAATTAAATTATTTTTGAGTGAAAATGAATTATAATCAAGATCATTTTTTTTTAAAAATTTTTTAATTGCTACAACTTTATCTTGTAGTCTTTCATTTATAAGAGGATCTGTATCAATTTCCAATAACAGATAGGATCCACCTTGAAGATCTAAACCAAGGTTTACTTTTTTATTTACTATAAAATTTTCATTAGAAATTAAATTTAAGAAAGCAAAAGCAGATAAAACTATTAAAATAAAGTAAATTGTCGTTATTTTAAATTTTGTGAAGTTAAGCACAAAGACCTCTTACTTTTTTGGATCTTCTTTTTTAAGTAAACTTGTGATTGTTGATTTTATAATTTGTACTTTTACATTATCACATAAAGTTACATCTATTTTGTCATCATCATGAACTTTATCGACTACCCCTATTATACCTCCAGAGGTTATAACTTCATCACCTCTTTTAAGTCCTTGAACCATAGTTCTGTGATCTTTAACTCTTTTTTGCTGCGGTCTTATCAAAAAGAAATAAAAAATTACAAATATTAGTATTAATGGAATAAATTGTGCAAATCCTTGTGAATTCATTCTAGAATAATTATATTAAAAGTTCATTTGAAACAAGAAGATTATTTTTTAGATTTTTTCAATATTATTCATGTATTTTTTTAATGCTTCTGGAATGCTTATGGTCCCATCTTTATTTTGATAATTTTCTAACAAAGCTATCATTAACCTACCTGTAGCTAGTCCTGATCCATTCAACGTTCCGACAAACTCAGTATTTTTACCAGATTTAAACTTAGTTTTCATTCGTTTAGACTGGAAAGTGCCACAGGATGAACAACTAGATATTTCTCTAAATTTATTTTCAAAAGGTATCCAAGTTTCTATGTCATAAGTTTTTTCTGCACTAAAACCCATGTCTCCTGAGGAGAGAAGAACAATTTGATAGGGTAAATTTAATTGTTTAAGAATTTCCTCAGCGCAATTTAACATTCTTTCTAGTTCTTCATTACAATTATTTGGATCAACTAAGCTTACTAATTCAACCTTATAAAATTGATGTTGTCTAATCATTCCTTTTGTGTCTTTACCATAACTGCCAGCTTCCTTTCTGAAACATGGAGTAGAGGCTACAAATCGAAGCGGTAAATTGTTAACATCTACTATATCTTCTCTGAATAAATTAGTTAAAGGAACTTCTGCCGTTGGTATAAGAAATTTTCGATCATCTGAACTTTCAGAAACAATTTCATATTGATCTGTTTCAAATTTTGGTAACTGTCCAGTTCCAAACATAGTTTGCTCGCTTACAATAAGTGGTGGAGATATTTCAATGTAATTAAAAGTTTTAGTATGTATATCTAGCATGAAATTTATTAACGCTCTTTCTAATAAAGCTAGCTTGTCCTTTAATACAACAAATCTAGAACCTGACAATTTTACTGCGGTATCAAAATCCATATATTTTTGGCCTAATTCAGTATGCGATTTAATTTTAAAATCAAATTTTTTTATTTTTCCAGATTTTCTTATTATCTTGTTCGATTTTTCATCAGCTCCAACTGGAACATCATCCAATGCTAAATTTGGTATTGAGGATAAAAATTTGTTGATTTTTTCTTGAATAACTTTTTGTTCATTGCTTAATTGTAAGATTTTATTAGTTAAATCTTTTGATTTTGAAAAATTTTTTGGATCTTTAGATTTTGATAATTTTTTTTTTTCCTGTTCAAATTTTTCTTTTTTTTGAATTAAATCCCTATTATTTTTGTCGTGTTCAATTAATTGATTTAATTCAATATTCGTATTTCTTTCCTTCAGTTTTTTTTTAAAAAAGTCTAAATCATTTCTGATGTCTTTTATATTATGCATTGTCTTTTTTCTCGATTAGTTTAACTGTAATGATTGATAATTCATATAATAATAAAAGAGGTAATGCCAAGCCTATTTGAGTAATTGGGTCTGGCGGTGTCAAAACTGCTGCAGTAGCAAAAATTATAACTACAACATATTTTCTTCTTTCTTTTAAATATTTTGAATCAACTATACCTATCCGAGCTAATAAACTCAAAACCACTGGAAGTTGAAAACTTATACCGAAAGCGAAAATTAATCTCATAATTAAAGATAAATATTCATTTACTTTTGCTTCTAGTTGAATTGCTAATGAACCATAATCTGCAGAACTTTCAAAACTTAAAAAAAATTTAATAGCCAATGGCATAATAAAATAATAGACAAGTAATCCGCCAATAAGAAATAGTATTGGGGTGGCTACTAAATACGGCACTAAAGCTTTTTTTTCATTAGAATATAATCCGGGGGCAATAAACTTCCATATTTGAATCAAAAATATCGGACTTGTAATAAATAAAGCGGAAAAAAAAGCAACTTTTAAGTATGTTAAAAAAGCTTCATGTAGAGCCGTAAAAATTAATCGTCTATCTAAATTTTTTTCTAAGATAGCATCTGAATACGGTTTAACTAAGAATTTATATATTTGTTCAGAAAAAAAATATGATATTAAAAAAAAAATAACAAAAAATACAAATGCACTTAAAAGTCTAGATCTAAGTTCAGATAAATGACTAACAAAAGTATTTTGGGTATTTTCTTTTTTGTTATTCATTCTTTTTTTCTTTGTTATTCTTATCTTCTAAACTAGTAATTTCATTAACTTCTTTTTGAACATCTGTAAAATATCGCTTAATACTTCCGACCCAATTACCAATTTTCTTTAATACTATAGGAAAATCTTTAGGCCCAATTACTAAAATGGCTACTATTATTATTATAAGTAATTCAAACCAACCGATCTGTGGCATTAAAGTTAATTACTGTTAGAATTATTTTTATCGTCTGTATCTTGATTTGATGTATCTGTGTTGTCAGAGATACCTTTTTTAAAACTTTTTATACCTTTGGCAACATCGCCCATTAAATCAGAGATTTTGCCTCGTCCAAATAATAAGACTACTAGAACTACTACAATTGCTATTTGCCAAAAACCAATACTCATACGTATCTTATATACAATAATTTATAGTAAATAAATAACTTTATTCTGTGGATTTTTCATTATCATTAATACTTTCTTCAATGTTGGAATATATATCCTCATTATTTTTTGGAGATTGTTCTGAAAAAAACTTACTAGTGCCAAAAATCGATGAATTTATTGATGAAGTATCGATTAATCCTGCGCTACCTAATTCATCAATAGTTGGTAAATCGGATAGTTTTTGTATATTAAAATGATTTAAAAAATTATCAGTTGTTACATATTGAATTGGTTTACCAGGAATGTTTTTTCTACCTGAGGGTCTAACCCAATCTAATTCCATTAATGTTTCAATCGTATTAGAACCAAAAGCCACTCCTCTAATTTGTTCAATCTCTGATCTTGTTACTGGCTGATGATAGACTATTATTGACAATGTCTCTATTGTAGCTTTTGATAATTTTTTTTGTGATGATTTTTGCAAAGCCATAGTACTTGACAAATCTGAGGCAGTTCTAAAAGACCATTTATTTCTCACACAAATCAAATTTATTCCTCTATCTTTGTAATCATTTTGAATTTTAATTAAAATTTTCTCGATATTTGATTTAGTTTGTAATCGTTTTTCAATGGTATCAAGATCTAACGGCTCAGCGGCAGCAAATATAATAGCTTCAATTTTTCTTTCTAATTTTGAAGTGGATGCTGGAAACTTTATTATATTGTCTTTTTTTTTAGCCATCTATTTTTTTTTTATTAGTATCTCGTCAAAGGTTTTTTTTTGCATAATTGAAATTAACCCTTCTTTCACAAGTTCGAGACTGGCGGCAAATATACCTGATATGCCAGTTCTTTTTTTTTTACTACTTAATTTAAAATTTTCTGGAATGAGATCAAATAAATTTTTCCAATTGTTAAGTTTTTCTAATTCATTTTTAATATTATTTATACCCTGTTCTGTTGTCAAAACTGGCAGTTTAGGTATATTTACTCTTTGAAAAGTTTTTTGAGCATTTACATTAGCATATGTTTTTAAAAGCTCATACAAGCTTACGTCATAAATAGGAGTGTATATAGATTTAATTCCGCCTCTCATACCTCTATAAAAGATATCTTTTCCAATTCTTTTTTTTTTAAGTAATTGATCAGAGAGAAGCCTAATCAATTCAAGTTTTTTTAATTGAAGTTTCAGTCTTTCTGCTACCTCAGACGCTTTAAAGTCGTCATCATCATCATCTGGTAAAAGTAATTTAGATTTAAGATAAGCCAACCATGTTGCCATTAATAAAAATTCGGATGCGCTCTCTAAATTTAAATTTTCGTTATTTTTGACAAATTCCAAAAATTGATCAGCCAATTTTGTTATTGAAATATTTGCAAGATCAACTTTTTGATTTTTTGCTAAATCCAACAATATTTCTAATGGCCCGTTATAATTGGGTATATCCACAGAAAAATTATTATTTATTTGCGACTCCATAATAAATATTATCTTAAAAATTTGTAAAATTCTGATGTTTTTTTCATAGTAAATGCATCTATAGGTGGAATTTTTTTAAGCAATTTAATGGAATCTTTATAATTTCCTTTGCAATATAACACTAAGTTACATCCAGCCTTTAATGCTGATAAAGCGTTTTTTACAAGGCCTAATTTTAATGACTTCATACTTATATCATCAGATATTATTATGCCTCCATAGCGTATTTTTTTTCGTATAATATTAATAAGTTTTTTTGAATGCGTTACGCACATTTCTTTGTCAATACTTTTATAAAGAATGTGAGCTGTCATAGCAAAATGTGCATCAATATCTTTAAAATTACTAAAATCATTCTTAATTAAAAATTTTAATTTTTTATTTACAATTGGTAGTTTTTTATGGGAGTCAGTTTTTCCTAAACCATGTCCAGGAATATGCTTTATGACATTTCCTATTTTGTTTTTTTTATATGATTGAACACATATTTTTCCTAATTTTTTAATTGTTGATGATTTAGAAGAGTAAACTCTTCCTTTTAAAAAAATATTAGTAAAACTATATAAACGATCCAAAACTGGAACCGTATTAATATTAATGCCTAAATCCTTTAAAATATTTGCAATATTATTTATATAGAACTCATAAATTTTTGTTGCCATCTTAAAATTGGTTTCATACATATCACCAAATAATTCTTGTGAATATAGCTGATTATTTATAATATTTTGTAACCTTGAAACTTTTCCGCCTTCCTCATCAATAAGAATAGGATAATTTTTATCATTAGTTACTTTTTTAATTTCTGAAGTAAGTTTCTTTATTTGATTATAGCTCTTAATATTTCTTCTAAAAAGAATAACTCCCCAAGGATTATATTTTTTAAAAATTTTAATTTCTTGTGAACTAAGTTTATAGCTTGATAAACTGATAATTATAGCTTTTTTAATCTTCATTTAAATAATTCCCAGAAATTTCTTTTATATTTTTTTTTATTAGCGTTTTCATAACCAGTATTAAACTCTATTACGTCTTCTGTATCATTATCCAAAACGGGTAAATCTATATCTATGTTTTTTTTTATACTGTCACCGCTTCTATTTTTAGATATTAAAATTTTATTTGTTTCAGAAAAGTAATAATTTGTCACAATAAACAAAAATAATGAAACTAATATTAAGATTAAGAACTTTAAAAATTTTACACCCATTACATTTTATTTGGTAGCGAAACATTTAATATTTTCATTCCATTTTTTAAAACAACTAATATAAGATTTATAACAATAATAATTTTATCATCAGATATTTTGCCATCTTTAATAAATTTAAAATTTTCGTTTTCATTTCCTTTACTCCAATAAGAGTGAAATAAAGTAGATAACTCGTAAAGATAAAAAGGAATTCTATGAGGTTCGTACTTACTGCAAGAAATCTTAATAATTTTAGGCCATTCAAAAACTTTTTTAATTATTTCTTTTTCATATTTATTAAATTTAAAATTTTTATTAATCTTAATATCTTTTTTGGGTTTATAATTAATTGTTCTAAATATTGACTGAATTCTAGCATGACAATATTGAACGTAATACACTGGATTTTCTTTACTCTTTTCTAATATTTTTTCAAAATCAAAATCTAATTCTACGTCATTACTTCGATTTAACATCATAAATCTTATTGAGTCTTTGTCTACTTCAAGAAGTAAGTCATTAACGGAAATAAACTCCCCTGCTCTTTTTGACATTTTATATGGTTGACCTTTTTTTAAAAGTTTAACTAATTGACAAACTTTGCACTCTAAATTTGTTTTATTTTTAGATATTGCCGAGACTGCTCCTTTGATTCTATTTATATAACCAGTGTGATCTGCTCCTAAAATATTAATTAAATAATTATAATTTCTTGAAACTTTGTCGTAGTGATAAGCTAAATCGTTTGCAAAGTATGTCCAGGAACCATCATCTTTTTGAAGTGCTCTATTAGCATCATCTCCAAATAATGTGGATTTAAAAATGAGTTTTTTAGTTTTTTTCCAGTTCTTATTTTCATCTCCTTTTGGTGGGTCTAAATAACCTTCAAAAATAAAATCATTTTTTTTTAATTCATTTATTGCCTTTAATAAAATTTTAGATTGTACAATTGATTTTTCAGAAACAAATTTATCATGCGTAATACCCAGTTTTTTTAAATCTTCTTTTATAATTTCCATTGATAGTTTTAAAGCTTGTTTAGATATATAATCGTAAGATTTTTCGAATGAGGAGTGTTTATAATTTTTTGATTTTAATATTTTTTTTGCAATATCGATGATATATTCACCTGGATATAAATCTTTATCATCTATGAATTTTTCTCCATCTTTTATCTCTCTAATTCTTAAATATACCGATTTTACAAAATTTTTTATCTGATTTCCGTAATCATTAACATAATATTCTTTAGTTACTTTATTGCCATTAAAAATCAAAAGATTAGATAATACATCTCCAAAAATAGCTCCTCTGCAGTGACCAATGTGCATTGGGCCTGTCGGATTAGCTGAAACAAATTCTATATTAAAAGTTTTATTAGCTTTTAATGAACCATAGCTGTCATTTTCTTTAAAAATATCTTTAATATTTGAAGTTATTGCCTTGTCTGAAATATTTATATTTAAAAAACCAGGACCAGCGATTTCAATCTCATTAAAATCATTAATATTATTTTTTAATATATTCTTTATTTGAAGCGACAAATCTTTCGGATTCAAATTGTTAAGTTTACCTAAAACAAGAGATATATTCGTAGATAAATCAAAATTAAAATTTGATGGAGGCGTTTCCACAGTAATGTTTTTAAAATCGTTAAAATTTATAAGTTTTAATTCGTTTTTATTTTTTTTTACTAAACCACATATCTCTTTTAAATAATGTTCAAATATATTCATTTTAGTTTATTATATAAATTTATTGCATATCTATCAGTCATTCCAGCTATAAAATCACAAATAGACCTATTAATATCAATATTTTTTAATTTTTCTACTTTGATAAATTTTTTAGGATCTTTTTTAATTGCTATAAATAATTTTTTAACAATTTTTTTTCCATAATTTGTTTTGTTGATAACATTTTTGTGGTAATACATATTTTTTCTTAAGAATTTTTTTACATTTATATCAAAAATCTTCATCTTATTAGAAAAACAGACTACAGGATATTTAGACTTATAAACATCTCTTACAGATTTAATTTTATTTTTTTTCAAATTTTTATGAGTGTTAAATATTACATCACTTACCATCTCATTAATTATTTCTCTTACTATTTGTCTAAGTATAATATCATGTGAATATCTTTTTAACTTTTTAACGTGTTTTTTTATTAAATCTTTTAGAACTGGTATTTTTTTTATTTCTTTTAAACTAAACAAGTTAGCTTTAAGACCATCTTCTAAGTCATGACTGTTGTAAGCTATATCATCCGAGATTGAGGCAATTTGTGCCTCTAAAGAAGGACTATTGTTAAAGTTAATTTTTTTTTTAAAAAAGTCTTTGCCTAATATCTGATTGTATTTTTTTTTATTTTTTATGGGGCCGTTATGTTTTATCAAACCATCTAATGTCTCAATTGATAAGTTTAATCCTTTAAAGTTATAGTATCGATTTTCTAAGAGAGTAACTATTCTCAATGTTTGTATATTGTGATCAAAACCTCCATTTTTTCTCATACATTCATTTAAAGCTTCTTCCCCAGCATGACCAAATGGCGTGTGGCCTAGGTCGTGCGCTAAACTTAAAGTCTCAGCTAAATCTTCATTTAAATTAAAATATTTTGCTAAAGTCCTTGCAATTTGAGAAACTTCTAATGAATGGGTAATTCTGGTTCTATAATGATCTCCAGTAGTATTTACAAATACTTGGGTTTTATGTTTTAATCTTCTAAAAGCTGTCGAATGTAAAATTCTATCTCTATCCCTCTGATAAGGTGATCTTAAATTGCTTTTACTTTCGAAATAAAATCTCCCTTTAGATTTAGTTGGAATTGATAAATTTGAGATTGTATTGCTTTGCATAAAACTATATTAAAATATATACTACATAATAATGACAAAAAAAATTGTATTTACTGATAAAGCTAAACAGCAAATTGAAAAAATTACTGGCGAATCTAAGTCAAAAAAGTATTTTAGAATTTCTGTTAAAGGTGGTGGGTGCTCTGGTTTTAAATATAACTTTACTTTTGACGACTCAACCAATAGAGATGATGTATTATTTGGAAACGCTATAATCGATAAGACATCTTTAGAAATAATTAATGGCTCAACTATTGATTTTAAAGTTGAAATGATAGGAGAGTCATTTGTAATAAATAATCCGCAAGCTTCCTCATCTTGTGGATGCGGCCTATCATTTTCTGTTTAATGAAAATCATATCATGGAACGTTAATTCAGTAAGAGCTAGAATTGACAATGTCACGGACTATATAAAAGAAAATAAACCGGATATTCTTTTATTACAGGAAATAAAAACTCAAAATGAAAATTTTCCAAGTGACGCTTTTAAAAAATATGGATACGATAGTTATGTCTTTGGACAAAAAAGCTATAACGGAGTAGCCATATTATCAAAATTTCCTATTAAAAATGTATCGAATGATTTTATTGACGATGAATTAAAACAATCAAGGGTTATTAAAGGTGAAATTTTATTAAAAAAAAAAAAAATTGAAATATTTAATATTTATGTACCCAATGGAAATCCTGTCGAGACGGAAAAATATTCTTATAAAAAAAAGTGGTTAAAGCAATTTGTATCAAAAATACAAAAAAAATTGTTGAAATCATCAAATATTATTATTGCTGGAGATTTTAATATAATTCCTGAAGAAATAGATGTTTATGATTTTAAAAGATATGAAAATGATGCTCTTGGTAAACTTGAAATTAGAAAAAAATACAGAGAATTATTAAACTTAGGTTTTAAAGATATTTTTCGTCTAAAAAATAAAAACAAACAAGAATATACCTTTTGGGATTATTTTGCAGGATCATGGCAAAAAAATTTTGGGATGAGGATTGATCATTTTTTATTGTCAAATAACCTAATTGAAAATGTCGTTTCAATTAAAATTAATAAAAAACCAAGATCAAAAATTAAACCCTCTGACCACACACCTATTGAACTTCAGATCAATTGACTCTTCCATATATATCTTCATAACGAACAATATCAGTTTCCTTCAAAATAAGACCTAATTGTGCTTCCATAATTTTAACAGGTTTTTTATTCGGATTATGAATTCTATGAATTGTTTTTTTAGGAATAAAAACAGTTTCATTTGGTTTTTTAAAATAAAACTGATTATTTATTGTAATTTTTGGTTTTCCTTGGATTATTAACCAATGTTCTGATCTATGAAAATGTTTTTGCAAACTTAAAAGTCCATTTGGTTTTACGTACAATTCTTTAATTAAAAAGTTATTTCCTTTAAATAAATTGGTATACTTTCCCCAGGGTCTTATAAAGATATTTTTCTTTTCTAAATATTTTTTTCTGTTTTTGTAAAACATGGATAAAATTTCTTTCCAGCTTCCTAGATCGGACCAGTCAATATTTAAATTGATTGCCATAACATCTTTCATTTTTTCTAAGATCGCATAATCAAAAGATTTTGCTAAATTATTATTAAAAAATTTTTTATTTAAAAAATATATATTGTTTTTAAGCCTCCCTTTTTTGAGTGCGAGTAAGGAGTTATTATACGTTTTTATTTGATACCTTTTAAAATTGTAAATAATAGAATCTTTTCTTGCAAAAAACATTCCAGAATTCCAATATCCACCCTTTTTTATAATCTGGATAGCTTTTTTTTTCCTTGGCTTTTCTATGAATTTGGTAACTTGATTTAATCCTCCTTTATTTTTTTTAGTTATAAAATATCCAAATTGATCTGTGGGAATATTTGGCTTTATACCGAATATGAAGATATTTTTACTTGTTAAATTTGTTCTATATTTTTTTATATTATTAAAAAAATTATCTTCATTTTCTATTAAATGATCTGCGGATAAAATAATTAAAGGTTGTTCTTCATGAATATCTTCAACAAGTGCTGAAGTTAATATAGCTGGACCTGTATTTTTTTTTGCAGGCTCAAGCAAAATTTTATATTTTTTAATTTTATATTTTTTTAAATGATTTTTAACCTCTTTTAGATATTTTGCATTTGTACTTATAATTGGATAATCAAATAATGAGTTTTTTACTCTTTGAAGTGTTTTGCCTAAAAGCGACCATCCTCCAAAATCAATAAATTGTTTCGCTATATTTTTTTTACTATCAGGCCACAATCTTGTGCCAGCTCCACCACATAAAATAACTGGTCTAATCTTCATCAAATTTTTGAATACTCTTTAACTTCCTTTTTTTTACCAGGATGTGTTGGTGCACCTAAATATGCTGGACCTACT
Organism: uncultured Pelagibacteraceae bacterium; assembly: GCA_902582155.1. Classification (GTDB taxonomy): domain Bacteria; phylum Pseudomonadota; class Alphaproteobacteria; order Pelagibacterales; family Pelagibacteraceae; genus Pelagilacustribacter. Next base: position 98,445 of record CACHRI010000001.1, on the reverse strand, counting down.
GTTTGGGCGTATTTCCAAAGAGTACCAGATCCAAAAGAAGATTTTTTTGCTTTCCATTTTTTCTTTCTTGAGGCTAATTCAGATTTAGAAAGTTTAACATTTATTGTTCCTTTTTTAGCATCTATATCAATCAAGTCGCCATTTTTCAAAAGAGCTATTGGCCCTCCTAAAGCAGCTTCTGGACCTACATGACCGACACAAAAACCTCTAGTAGCTCCTGAGAAACGTCCATCAGTAATTAAAGCTACCTTCTCTCCTTTGCCTTGGCCATAAATTGCTCCGGTAGTTGAAAGCATCTCTCTCATTCCAGGACCTCCTCTTGGCCCTTCGTAACGTATTATTATAACATCCCCATCATTATATTTTTTTGTTTGAACTGCTTTCATTGCGTCTTCCTCATTATCAAAACATCTTGCTTTGCCACTAAATTTTAACTTTTTTAACCCAGCTATTTTTACTATTGCTCCATCTGGTGCTAAATTCCCTTTTAAACCCACTACTCCACCATCCGGAGATAAAGGATTGTTAAAAGATCTTAAAACTTTTTGATCAGGGTTAAATTTAATTTCTTTTAAATTTTGACTCATTGAATTTCCAGTCACTGTCATACACTCGCCATGTATGAAGCCTCCGTCATATAAAGTTTTTAATAACATCGGCACACCTCCTGCTTCCCACATATCTTTTGCAACATATTTTCCACCAGGTTTCAAATCAGCGAGATAAGGAGTTTTTTTAAATATTTTAGCAACATCCATTAAATCAAATTTAACTCCAATTTCATTTGCTAGAGCTGGCAAATGAAGAGCAGCATTAGTCGAACCACCAGTTGCTGCCACGATAGTTGCTGCATTTTCTAAAGATTTTTTTGTTACAATATCCCTTGGTTTAATATTTTTTTCTAATAAATTCATTACAGTCCGACCGCTTTCAAATGCGTATTTATCTCTTTCTTCATACGGAGCCGGAGTACCTGCAGAATAAGGTAATGCTAAACCAATTGCTTCAGATACACAGGCCATTGTGTTAGCTGTGAACTGACCACCGCAAGCACCAGCACTAGGACACGCTACTAGTTCTAGCTCTCTTAATTCTTCTAGTGTCATTGATCCAGAAGAATGTTTTCCTACGGCTTCAAAAACGTCAACTACGGTAACATCTTTTCCTTTGTATTTTCCTGGCAAGATTGAGCCGCCATAAATAAACACACTTGGAACATTTAGTCTTAACATAGACATCATCAATCCAGGTAAAGATTTATCACAACCAGCTATACCTACCAAAGCATCGTAACAATGACCTCTTACGGTAAGTTCAGCTGAGTCTGCTATTATCTCTCTTGAAATAAGGGAAGATTTCATTCCCTCATGACCCATGGCTATTCCATCTGTTACTGTAATTGTACAAAATTCTCTTGGAGTTCCTCCATATTCTTTTACGCCTTTTTTAACGGACTGAGCTTGTCTCATTAAAGCAGTGTTGCAAGGAGCAGCCTCATTCCAGGTAGATACAACACCTACGAAAGGCTTAGCTACATCTTGCTCCGTTTCACCCATAGCATAATAAAAAGAACGATGAGGAGCTCTGTCAGGACCTAATGAGGTATGACGACTAGGAAGTTTTTTTTTATTTATTTTAGACATATTTAATTAATACTAGATACAATACTTCTTAATTTTTCATCTTCAATAGTTAATTCTTTCACTAATTTTTTATCATTTTGAACAATTTCTTTAGGTGCATTCTTAACATATGCCTTATTTTTAAGCTTATTATTCAGCGTAGAAATTTGCTTTTGGATACTTTCTCGTTTTTGCAATATTTTCAATTTTTGAGAATTTAGATCAATATTTTCGTCAAATCTAAGAGAAAGCTTTTCTTTCAAAACAAGAATATCTATAGCATTTTTATCATTGGTATATTTATTAATAATGCCATTAACTCTACCAACTTGTTTAATTAAATTTATATAGTCGTTTACCAATTTTTTAAGATTTTTGGATTTTTCAGTAAAAATTATGTCACAAAATAACTTTGGAGTAATCTTTAATTCTGCCTTAGTTGATCTTATGCTTGAAATCAGTTCTATTACATTATTGACATCCTTTTGGCTTTTGTTAAATTTTTTTACAATTTTATATTTTGGCCATTCAGTTGTAATTAAATATTCCTTGAATACTTTATTATATTTATTTTTTGACCATATAGACTCAGTTAAAAAAGGTATGAAAGGATGTAAAATTCTAAGAATATTTGCCATCATAAATGAAGAAAATATTTTTGCTTCCTTAATTTCATTCTTCTTTTTCGAATTAAAAATTGGTTTTAAAAATTCTAGATACCAATCACAATAAGAATGCCAAACAAATTGATAGGCATGCCTCGAAGCCTCATCAAATCTGAACATATCAATATTTTTTGAAATTAAATCTTGAGTTTTAATAAACTCATTAAAAATCCAATGATTTATAGGAAGTTTTATTGACTTAAAATTTATATTTGTTTCTAATTTGCAACTGTTAAGTTTTAAAAAATTATTTGCGCTCCATATTTTTGTAATAAAATTTCTGTTTCCCATGACTCTATCTCTGGATAGTTTTACATCTCTGCCTGGTGACGCCATTGAAATTAAAGTAAACCTTAAACTGTCAGCCCCATATTCATTTATAAGTTCAATAGGATCAATCACATTTCCTTTAGACTTTGACATCTTTTGTCCTTTTTCATCTCTTACTAAAGCGTGAACGTAAACTTTATAGAACGGTGTATATTTATTAAAATGGTTTCCCATCATTAACATTCTTGCTACCCAAAAAAAAATTATATCGAATCCAGTTACTAATACTGAGGTTGGGTAAAATTTTTTAAGTTCTTTAGTTTTATTTGGCCATCCTAATGTAGCGAACGGCCAAAGTGCTGATGAAAACCATGTATCTAAAACATCTGTTTCTTGTTTGAGATTGATTTTTTTATTTTTATTTTTTTTATTTGCTAATTTTAATGCTTCAGCTTCATTTTCTGCAACGAAAATATTGTTATAATCATCGTACCATGCAGGTATTCTATGACCCCACCAAATTTGACGAGATATGCACCAAGGTTCGATATCTTTCATCCATAGAAAGAAAGTTTTTGTCCAGTTTTTTGGAAAAAAAGAAGTCTTTCCTTGATTAACAATCTTAATTGGTTTTTTTGATAAACTTTTAGCGTCAACAAACCATTGCTCAGTTAAAAGTGGTTCTATGATTGAATTAGATCTATCGCCATATGGTACTTTATTTTTTATGCTTTCAATTTTTACTAAGTTGCCGTTTTCCTTAAGTTTTGATACTAAAAGTTTCCTTGCTTCAAATCTATCAAGGCCAATAAATTCTTTTATTCCATTATTATTTATTTTACCGTTTTTTTTAAAAATATTGATAATTTCTAGTTTATTTCTTTTTCCAACTTCATAATCGTTGAAATCATGAGCAGGTGTTATTTTTACTGCGCCAGATCCTTGATCAGGATCAGCATAATTGTCGGCAATAATTTTTATTTTTCTATCAACAATAGGAATTATCACACTTGAGCCTATTAAATTTGTATATCTAGAATCTTTGGGATTTACTGCTATAGCTGTATCACCCATCATTGTTTCTGGTCTAGTTGTTGCTATAGTGATTTTGTTATCTGAATTTTCAAGTTTATAATCAATATAATACAATTGAGACTGGACATCTTTTTGTATTACCTCTAAATCAGAAATAGCTGTTTGTAGATGTGTATCCCAATTAACAAGTTTTTTGTCTTTATAAATTAGCTTTTGTCTGTAAAGATCAACAAAGACTTTTATAACGGCCTCAGAAAGATCTTTATCCATTGTAAATCTTGTTCTTGTCCAATCGCAAGAACAACCTAATTTTTTAAGTTGATCAAGTATTATACCTCCGGATTCCTCTTTCCATTTCCAAACTTTTTTTATAAAATTTTCTCTTCCTAATTCGTTTTTTTTGATACCTTCTTTTTCTAGATTTTTTTCAACAATAGCTTGTGTTGCTATACCCGCATGATCAGTTCCAGGCTGCCATAATGTTTCATGACCTTTCATCCGATTAAATCTTACTAAAACATCTTGTAAGCTATTGTTCAAAGCGTGACCCATGTGAAGCCTTCCAGTGATATTAGGAGGAGGTATAACTATAGAAAAATTTTTTTTATTTTTAGATTTTTTAGGTTTAAATAAACCTTTTTTTATCCAAAAATCTGAGATTTTTTTTTCCTCTATTAGGTGATTGTATTTTTTAAATTCCATTATTATGATCAATATAGTTTATATCAAATGCTCAAAAACCTTAAATACTTAGATTTTGCTTTATTGAAGCTATTAAATGATTTAAAAGAAGCATTATTGGCCACGTGGCGGAATGGTTACGCAGAGGATTGCAAATCCTTTTATCCCAGTTCGATTCTGGGCGTGGCCTCCAAAAAATAGTTGTTTTATTAATTTAAAAAAAGTATGTTCAAATCATTCCTCGGTAGCTCAGTTGGTAGAGCAGTTGACTGTTAATCAATTGGTCGCAGGTTCGAGTCCTGCCCGAGGAGCCACTAACCAGTTTTTTCCAAAGAAACCGTATTTTTTAATATTTGTAAGATTTTTTCTTTTTGAGTTTTCGACAATGCGGCAAAAGTTTTACTTAGAAATGAGTAATTAAGATCTTCACTATCGTCTTGGGTATTCTTCAAATCATTAAAATTTTTAAAATCCTCAAAAAAATAAGTTATTGGAACTTTTAGATAATTTGATAATTGCATAAGTCGGTTAGAGCTAACTCCGTTAGTCCCTTTTTCGTATTTTTGTATTTGTTGGAAAGTAACATTAATTGCTTCAGCGACTTTTGTTTGTGTTAGACCTAATGAAAGTCTTCTCATACGTAATTTTTTTCCTAAATGCAGGTTAAAATTTTCTTCCATTTGATCTCCCAATTTTAAATATTCAACATTAATTTCTCTATTTATGCAACAGCTAAGTTCAACTTGGGTTAATTTTTTTTTGAGTATTTTGGGGGTCTAAATAGCAAAAAAAACATAAAAACACTATTGACATATCTGCAAAAAAAACAGCCAAAAATAGAAATTAATTAAGTTTTTTAAGTCTGTATTCCCAATTACCTTGTTTTACAAATCTTGCTTTTAACCAAATCATTGTTTTTGCATCATACCAGATATCAGTATTTAATTTTTTATTGTCAGGTAAAGTCTCATCTGATGATAAAAATTTAAAATGAAGAGCTTCATAATTTTTTCCGTTTAATTCTATTTGTTTTTTTCCTAAAAATTCTACTTTTTGCTCGATTATTCTTCCAGAAATTGCACTAATTTGAGCTTTCGCACTGACTATTTCATGATTCCACCAGGTACCTACCATAAAATCTATATCTCCGTCTCCTTTATATGAAGACCCGTTTATATATAGTTTATTTTTTTCAGTATTTAGATTTATTTTGACATATTTATTTTTTTTATTTTGAATAGTTTTAGAATTGAATGAATTAAACACATTATTTTTGTAATTTTCAGTACTTTCAGCATAATATTTATATAAGTCTATTCCAAGTTTAGTAATTTTAAAGTTTACAACGCTTTTAACAGTCAAATTGCCATTATTTCTGGTAAATTCATAATTATGTGAACCAATTAGGTCATTGTTTCTAAATAAATCATATTCTAAGTAATTAACCTCAGAATAATGTTGTAAATGACTAAAAGAATTAGCATTTAAAAAGAAGTATAAAATAATTGAAACTAAAATTTTTTTCATATAATTTTGATTATGGAACCAAGTAACGTTATAAATCAAATTGGTAATACACCATTAATCAAGTTAAAACAAGTTTCAGAATTGACTGGTTGTAATATTTACGGAAAAGCAGAATATTTTAATCCAGGGGAGTCCGTAAAAGATCGAGCTGCTTTATATATCGTAAAAGATGCTTTAAATAAAAAAAAAATAGAAAAAGGAGGAGTAATAGTTGAAGGAACTGCAGGAAATACTGGAATAGGATTAGCGGTAGTTTGCAAAGAGTACGGATTACAATTAAAAATTGTTATACCAAAAACTCAATCAATAGAAAAAAAAAATACTTTAAAAAAACTTGGAGCTGAATTAATAGAAGTTGAAGCAGTTCCCTTTTCTAATCCAAAAAACTATATAAAACAATCCAAACAAATTGCTGAAGATCTACAAAAAAATCATAAATATGGAGTTGTGTGGGGAAATCAATTTGACAATATTGTAAATACTCAAGCACACATTGAGACTACAGCTGAAGAAATTTGGTCTCAAACATCAGGGAAAATTGATGGTTTTACTTGTGCGGTTGGTACCGGTGGTACTTTAGCCGGAGTTTCAATTGGATTAAAAGAAAAAAATAAAAATATAAAAATAGCATTATCTGATCCGATGGGGTCATCTTTATACTCTTATATAAAAAATAATAAGTTAGAAAGTTCTGGTAATTCAATTACCGAAGGAATTGGTACAGGTAGAATTACAAAAAATTTTGAGAAAGCTATTATTGATGATGCTTTTCAAACAAATGATGTTGAGGCTCTAAATTTTGTATATGATTTAATCGAAAAACAAAATATTACTTTAGGTGGTTCTTCAGGCATAAATATAGCTGGAGCGGTAAAATTGGCAAAGATTTTAGGTAAGGGCAAAACGATTGTCACAATACTTTGTGACGATGGAAAAAGGTATGCAAGTAAGATTTTTAATAAAGATTTTTTAAGAAAGAAAAATTTGCCAATACCCAATTGGTTATAATATTTGACTCAAAAATAATTTAGTTCTGTCTGATTTTGGATTTTCAAAAAAATCCTTAGTTTTTGCTTTTTCTACAATTTTTCCTTCATCCATAAAAATCATATTATCTGCAACTTCTTTTGCAAAACCCATTTCATGTGTTACCACAATCATTGTCATTCCAGCTTTAGCAAGATCTACCATTGCATCTAAAACTTCTTTAATCATTTCTGGATCAAGTGCTGATGTAGGCTCATCAAAAAGCATAATTTTTGGTTCCATACACAAAGCTCTAGCCAAAGCAGATCTTTGTTGTTGGCCTCCAGATAATTGTCCAGGAAATTTTTTTGCTTGGTCAGCAATTTGAACTCTCTCTAAATTTTTCATAGCGAGTGCTTCAGCATCTTTTTTTGGCATTTTTTTTACCCAAATAGGTGCTAAGGTGCAATTGTCTAAAATTGATAAATGAGGAAATAAATTAAATTGTTGAAATACCATTCCTACCTCAGCTCTAATTTTTTCAAGATCTTTTGTATTTTCTGAGATCTCTTTTCCATCTACTATTATTTTGCCATCTTGGTGCTCCTCTAGCCTATTTATACATCTTATTAAAGTAGATTTACCTGAGCCTGACGGTCCACAAATTACAATTTTTTCTTGTTGATTAACTTCTAAATTAATATCCTTTAGAGCTTGAAATTTATCAAACCATTTGTTTACATTTTTTAATTCAATTATTTTACTCATTTATCTCTCAGTTTTTAATTTTTTCTCTAAATTTTGACTATATCTACTCATAACATAACATATTACCCAAAATACTAAACCTGCAAATACATAGCCTTCCATAGCCATTCCTAGCCATTTTGGATTAGTTTTAGCTAAATTTACCATTCCAGCTAACTCTAACAGTCCTACTACAAATATCAAAGGTGTGTCCTTTACTAATGCTAAAAACGTATTAGCTATTCCTGGGATTACTAATTTTAGAGCTTGAGGTAAAATTATTAGAAAATGCATTTTCCAATAACCCATACCCAATGATTTAGCAGCCTCATATTGACCCTTAGGAAGAGCTTGTAACCCTCCTCTTACGACTTCAGCCATATAAGCAGCTTCGAACAATGTAATTGCAATTAACACCCTTATTAACTTATCTACATAAGTTCCGTCTGGAAGAAACATAGGAAACATAACTGCCGACATAAACAAAACTGTAATTAAAGGTACTCCTCTCCATAGTTCTATAAATCCAATTGACGTGTATCTAATTGCAGGAAGTTTTGATCTTCTACCTAATGCCAAAATTGTACCTATAGGAAAACATAGTATTAAAGCGAATGCAGAAACAATAAAAGTTAAAGACAGCCCGCCCCATGCACCTGTTTCAACATATTTTAAACCAAAATCTCCACCTGATATAAGTTTTAAACCGATAATCGGATAAATAAATAAAAGAAAAATAATAATGTACTTTTTAAATCTTGCAGGGACAAAAAACGATCCTCCTACTAGTAAAAATAGTGTAATAAAAGCAGTATTTATTCTCCATTGTTCACTGTCAGGATATAATCCATAAACGAACCTATTTAACCATACTTTTACAAAAACCCAACAAGCGCCTCCACTTGTACAATCTTCTTTTGTATTACCTGCAAAATTAGCATCAAACACAAACCAATTTAGTAAAGGTGGTATGTATTTTATAAGAGAAAATATTACAAGAAGGGTTAATAGTGCATTAAAATTTGATGAGTTAAAATTAGTATTAACTTTATCAAGTAGTTTATTTCCACTAAATTCAATTCTTATTAAATAGAGACCAAATAATCCAAACAATAATGGAGTTAAATAACTTATTTTGTCGGGTAAAAATGAAGTTATGTTTGTGCTAAAAAAAGAACTTAAAATAATATCTATAAAACCGATAAAAATAAGGGTACTTCCAACAGCAATGAAAGAATTAAGATTTTTTTTGTCAGATTTAAGTATTGATAAGTTCATTATTTTTCCTTTATAGCCATTTTTTTGTTATACCAATTCATAAATACTGAAATAGAGAGACTTAAAGATAAATATGTAAGCATTGTTATTGAAATAATTTCAATCGCTCGGCCAGTTTGCATTAGGGCAGTTCCCGCAAATACTAAAACAATATCTGGATAGGCTATAGCAGCAGCTAAGGATGAATTTTTTGTTAAATTTAAATATTGGTTAGTAGTAGGTGGAATTATAATTCTTAAAGCTTGTGGCATTACTACAAGTTTTAAAATTTGTCCTTTTGTTAAACCAATTGAAGCAGCTGCCTCTTTTTGACCCTTGCTAACACCTAATATACCCGCTCTGACATTCTCAGCAATAAAAGTTGCTGTGTACATTGATAAAGCTAAGGCTAGTGAAATTAATTCAGGGATAATACTAACCCCACCTCGATATACATAAACAGTTTTAGATAATTGAGTTAGTTCAGGAATTTCAAATGATAAACTTACTCCACCAATTAAAAAAGTTAAAAATGGTAAACCAATAATTAATAAAATTGATATATACAGTGTTGGAATTTGTTTACCAAACTTATCTCTTTGATTTTGCGCGTATTTAGCTAAAAAGTAAATTAAAATAAATGCAAAAATTATAGAGTAAATAAATATAGAAAAGTTAGTCCAAACAAACTTTGGAACATACCACCCTTTTACATTCAAAAAACTAATATCATAAAAATTGATTGAGTCTACTGTCAAAGGTAAAGCTCTTAATGCAGCAAAGTACCAGAAAAAAATTTGAAGTATTAAAGGTATATTTCTAAATATTTCCACATACCATTCAGCTGATTTAGCTACTAAATAATTTTGAGAAAGTCTTGCTATACCAATTGTTACCCCTAAAATTGTGGCAAAGAAAATTCCTATTGCAGATACTAAAATAGTATTTAAGAGTCCAACCAAAAACGCTCTGGCATATGTATGAGATCCATCATAATCTATGAGTGAAAAAGTTATATCAAAAGAGGATTCTTGAGATAAAAAACCAAATCCAAATGAAATTCCTCTGTTTCCCATATTGCTTTGGGCGTTAATAGTAAAATAAATTACAATTAAAATTAAAAAAACAACTGTTAAAATTTGAGGTATTAAATCTTTGTTTTTATTACTTAGATTTAGTTTAAGATTTTTAAAATTCATTTTATGCAGAATAAAAAAAAGGGCTAGATAAATCCAGCCCTTTTTAATTTAATTAGCAATTATCTTGCTGGTGGTACGTAAAGAATTCCACCTTTTGTCCATAACTCATTTGGACCTCTATTTGGTAAAATACCTGTGTCTGCTATATGTTTTTTGTAGCTTTCACCGTAGTTTCCAACTTGCTCGATAATTCTTAAGCTCCAATCATTGTCTAAACCGAAAGCTGCACCTAATTCACCCTCAGCACCAACTAATCTTTTAATAGCTGGGTTGTCAGAGTCTTTCAGGCTTGAAGCGTTTGATGAATTAACACCATACTCTTCTGCTTCGATCATAGTGTTTAGAGACCATCTAACAATATCTTCCCATACAGAATCACCTTGTCTTACAACAGGTCCTAATGGTTCTTTTGAAATTGTTTCTGGTAATACTTTATGTTCATCTGGGTTACTCAACTTAGTTCTTTGAGCAGCTAATCCAGATTTATCAGTAGTATAAGTATCACATCTTCCCGCATCATAAGCTTGAACAACTTCGTCTGCTTTTTCAAACGCAATTGGTTCATACTTAATGTTTTTAGAATTGAAGAAGTCTCTCATGTTAAGCTCAGTAGTTGTACCTGTGTTTGTACAAGCAGATATACCGTCTCTAAAATCATTTACAGAATTGATTCCAGATGCTTTTCTAACCATGAAACCTTGACCATCATAAAAGTTAACACCAACAAACGTTAATCCGATGTCAGCGTCCCTTGATAATGTCCAAGTTGTATTTCGTGCAAGTACGTCGATTTCTCCTGAAGTTAATGCAGTAAATCTCTCTTTTGCACTTAACGGAGTATATTTAACTTTGTCAGCATCGCCTAATACAGCAGCTGCAACAGCTCTACATACGTCCACATCTATGCCGGTCCAGTTTCCTGCTTCATCAGCATTTGAAAACCCTGGAAGTCCTTGTGAAACTCCACATTTTACAAAACCAGCTTTCTTAGTGTTGTCTAAAGTCTTAGATTTTTTAGAACCAGCACCACCACCGCTTTGACCACAAGCCACAAGCAATACAGATGCCAATCCAACTAAAATCCAAGTTTTGATTGATTTAATCATATTTATGATTCCTTCATTTTATTGTTAACAATATTTTGAAATTTAAATTTCAAAAAAGAAATTATGTATAATCTAATGATTAATTTCAATCTGATAAAATAACCACAAGATATAGCTATTATGAATTTAAATCACAAAATATACGATTTTACACCTATTTTAATAGATAAGTTCTAAGTTATAATTTGATATGCCAACATATTTCGTTTTCTCTTCTAATATTAAAATCCAAAAAAAATTAAAACAAAAATTGGCAAAAAAAATAACTGAAGCTCATAATAAAGCCACTGGCGCCAATAAATATTTTGCTCAGGTAATTTTTAATTCTTCCAAAAAAGGAGATCATTTTATGGGTGGAAAATTAGTCTCTAAAGCAGAAATATTTATATATGGTCATATAAGATCAGGCAGAACAAAAAGAGTAAAAAATCACTTAATAAAAAGTTTAAGAGAAGCAATAAGAAATTGTATAAAACTAAAAAAAGATAATATTTGGGTCTATATTTTAGATCTAAAACCTACACAAATGATAGAATATGGTGAAATTTTACCTAAATCTGGTGATGAAAAAAAATGGTTTCAAAATTTACCAAAAAACTTAAAGAAACGATTAGACAAAATTGATAACTAATAATAAAACATTAGAGATTTAATTTTATTACCTTTATATTCTGCTTTTAAATAATATTTAGTTTTGATTGTTATAATTTTCTTTAACTTTTTAATCTTAATTTTAGAAATTGTTTTAAGAATAGATTTTACATTTTCATAATAGCTAATATTATCTGTGCTAAAAAAAACTTTTCCTTTTTTTTTTAGTCTTTTCAAAATTTTCTTAATAAACTCTTCATTTACCAAACGTCTTTTTTGATGTCTCTTTTTGGGCCATGGATCTGGAAATAATATATAAATTTCTTTAAAACGAAGTTCTTTAAATTTATTAAAAAATTTTTGAAATACATATGGATAAAGATAAATATTTCGTACATTATTGTTTATGCAATAATCTGAGACATTCACTGTTCCATTTATAAAAGGATCTACACCTATAATACTTTTTTTCTTATTTTTTTTAGATAAGTAAATTAGGTTTTCACCCATTCCAATACCTATTTCTAAAATCAATTTATTTTTATTCTTTAATTTATTAATATTGTTTTTTTTTAAAAAATTCTTGAAACTATTCTCTTTTATTTTAGAAATTTTTCTAGATTTTACTCTTCCGAAATAAAATTTTTGTTTCATTTTAGTGGCGCGCCCTGAAGGATTCGAACCTACGACCCTCGGTTTAGAAAACCGATGCTCTATCCAACTGAGCTAAGGGCGCTCTAAGATACTTCTCTAGTATTGGCATTAAATGATTGAGTAAATGGAATTTTTACTACAACTGCATCTACAGGCCTACTTGAGTATTTCTTTGGTAAGTGCACCTTATATTTTTTACCTAAGTTACCAATCGGAAAGCCCGTTGCACTTAAATGGCCTTCATAAGGAACATAACCCATTGCTATATTTGTACCTTTTTCTGGATGGTACCACGGAGAAGTAATATAACCAACTGGTTTGCCTCCATTGCTATTAGAGATTAAATAAAAATCATTTGCATAATCATCTATAGGTTTACCACCAAGCTCTAAACCAACTAATTGTAACTTATAAGGTTTATCACCGTTTCTTAATTGGTCTCTCATTTTTTCTAAAGCTTCTTTGCCAATATAGTCAGTTTTCTTTTCCCATACACCTTTTCCAGATAAAGAAACTTGATAACCTAGATTACATTGAAATGGATTAGTTTCATGATCTAGATCTTGTCCCCATGAGAGAATACCTGCTTGGATACGTCTATGATGAGCAGGTGCAATAACCATAAGCTTATGTTTTTTTCCTGCTTTTAAAACTGCGTTCCACATATCTTCAGCGTACAAAGTAGCGTTTCTTAAGTATATTTCATAGCCTGCTTCCCCAGAAAAACCTGATTGTGATATAACGCAACTTCGACCGCCTATATTTGCTTCAGCTAAACCATAGAAAGGCATATTGTCAAAATCAACTTGATCACCTGCTAAATCTTTCATCAAAGCTTTTGATTTTGGACCTTGAATTTGAACCGGACATGCATCAATTTCATCTATTTCAACATTAAATCTTTTATCTGCATTCACTCCTTGCAAATAAAGACCTATATCTGAATCCGATAAACTAAACCAAAATTCATTATCCGCCACCCTCAACAAAACAGGATCATTTAAAACTCCACCTTTGTAGTTACATAAAATTACATAGCGACCTCTCATTGTTGAGATTTTTGTCGCGTCCCTAGTGATTACATAATCTACAAATTTTTCTGCATCTGGACCTTTAACTCTTATTTGTCTTTCAACAGCAACGTTCCACATTGTTACATGGTTTTTAATTGCTGCATATTCAACCATTGCTCCACCTTTTTCAGGTCTCACATAACCTCTTGGATGATAAATTCTATTGTAAACAGTAGCTCTCCAACAACCTGCTTTCATTGACAAATGCCAATAAGGAGATTTTCTTACTCTTGTAGATATTAACATTTCAACTTTAGTTGGTCCGCTTTGTCTGAGATTATATGGGACTTGTCTATCTGACTGATCAACTGAAGTTTCATGACGGACCTTATCATAATTAACTTTTTCCGGTTTTAAAGATATTAATTTGAATTTTTTCTTTGGTTTGTTTTTTTTTACTTTTTTATTTTTCTTTGGCATAATTATTTGCTACCAACCATTTATTTGTTTCCTTGAGACCGCCAAAAGTATAGATATGAAAGTGTTCAGTCACTTTCTTTAAACTGTTTATTAACTCACTAGGATCCCTAGGCTTCAATAAATCTAAAGCTTTACTGGTATTAGATTTAAGAAAATTTATAGAATTTTTTGCCCCAACAATACTCGCAAACTTTAGTAAGCTGCTTATTTTTAAGGGACCAGTAATTCCAACATGAACTGGAAGAGTTTGTTTTGAAATAAAATTAGCTATTACTGTTGGATCTAAAAGCCATTGCGTTACTATATAATCTGCAAGTGGAGTTTTTTCTTTCATAGCTTTTTCTAATTCTGAGTCGGATATATCAGGGGAACCCTCAGGGTGTCCAGCAATTCCTATCTTCATCCCCTTAAATAATCCGGTCTCTAGGAGTTGCAACGAGCAGTGGTATTTACCTTTAGGCTCCCTTCCACCTCCAATTACTAAAGCCTGTTTTACTCCTGAATCCTTGCACATTTTGACGTAGTCTTTTAATTCATCTAAATCTTTAATGGATCTTGCAGGAAAATGTGGGATAGGGTTATACCCAGAACGAACTAATTCATCAGCTTTTTTTGCTACTTCTTTATAATCTGTACCAGGTAACATTGTTACATAGACATCTTTTAACCCCGGGAGGACAGAAAGATCAGTTTTAGAAGTGATTTCTAATGAAAATTTCATATTACTATTTAATTAGAAACATACTAAATGGTCAATAAAAATAGGAGTTTTGATACCAAACTTTTCATTTTTTTCGTGTTGATGAATATGGTGGGAGTGAACAAAAACTGGAATATGTTCACCTTTTTGAGTTTTTAATGTGTATATAAAATTAGTTCCTCTAAACTTTCTGTCTACCACCTCAAGTTTAAGTTTGCTTTGATCATCATGAATAAGATCTTCAGGTTGTAATAATAGTTTAACACTTTTTCCTGTTGGAAAATTTTTAAGAAGTTTCCCCCGTATCTCTCCTAACTCGTTGTGTTGTAAGCTATGTACAGCACAATCGTTTGTTACAACTTTGACGTCAACAAAAACTCCTTTATTTAAAAATTTCGCTACTTCTAATGAATTAGGTTCATGATGAACATTATACGGAACATCATATTGTTTTAATTCTTGGTTAAGTATTATTCCACATCTATCAGCAAGAGAAAATGCTTCGTAGGAGTCATGTGTTACAATTATAGTAGTTAAATTAATTTTTTTTATTAATTTTTTTACAGAATATTGTATCTCTTCTTTTAAATTCTGATCAATATTTGAAAACGGTTCATCTAATAACAATAGATCTGGTTTTGACATTAAAGATCTGGCTAAAGATACTCGTTGAGCTTCACCAGCGCTTATTTGATGTGGAAATTTTTCTAGAATTGGCTCAATATGAAGTAATTTTATAATATCTTCTGTTCTATAAGAAAAGCCGTTACCATTAGATCTTTTTTTTCCAAAATTTATATTGTCAATTACTTTGTAATTTGGAAATAATGAATTATCTTGGAATGACAGAGCTATATTTCTTTTCTCTGGTTCAATATGAACTTCTTTAGAAGAAATTAATTTATTTTTTAAATAAATTTCTCCGGCACTTAATTTTTGTAATCCAGCAATGGTTCTAAGTATTGTTGTTTTACCAACACCAGAAGGGCCTAGTAAAGAAACAATTTCACCTTTATTTTCTATTTTGAGGTTTACATTGTTAACTTTGTTTTTTTCACTCGCAACAAAATTACCAGCTTTAATTTCAAAAAATCGATTTGACATTAATTGATTATATTAGTTTTTTTGTGAAAGTATATATTTTGAAGAAAATATAATGAGGATAGTTGCCCAACTAATAAGAAATAAAGATGGTAATGCCGCAGCTTCTAAAAGATCTTGTGATGCATAAACGTATGCTTGTGTAGCAAAAGTCTCAAAATTGAAAGGTCTTAATATCATAGTAATGGGTAACTCTTTTATAATTTCTAAAGATATGAGCACAACTATTAAAATTATATTATTTTTTAAATATGGAACATGAATGTTTGAAAAAGTTTTAATTTTTGAGTAACCAAGTAAATACGCACTTTCATCAATTGAATTGTTTATTTTCTCATAACTAGATTTAATTCCATTAAAAGAAAGAGAAAAAAATCTTATAAAGTACGCTAAAATTAAACCAAAAATGGATCCTATAAATATTTTCTTAGTACTTCCTAAATTTATATTTTCGCTTAATAATTCACTAAGGTTGCTAAATAAAGTTATAAAGGCTACAGCTAAAATCACACCTGGAATTGCATACCCTGAAATTGAAAAATTAGTTAAGTAATTTAAAATTTTACTTTTGGAAATTCTGCTTCCATAGTTAATAAATAATGAAATTAATACTAAGACTATACTAGCTAGACCAACTAAATACATTGTATTTAAATTTATTTTCAAAATATTAATATCTTGGATATATTTTGGAAATTTTAAAGTCCAGTAGATCATCTGTGAAACTGGAAAAATAAAACTTATAAAAAATACCAAAAAACAAAAAGAAAAAGCAAGCAAAGATTTTTTTCCACTTAGTTTAATTTTATTAATTGGTTTAAAACCTCTACTAGGTTGATGATATCTGGCCTCTTTCCTTGAATAAATTTCTATAGATAATAGTAGAAAAACAAACAGCAGTAAAATAAATGAAATTTGGTTAGCTGAATTTAGATCATCAAACGATAACCAAGAATTATATATTCCAGTAGTTAGAGTTGAAACGCTAAATATTGATACTGTCCCAAAATCGGACAAACACTCCATAGCAACTAAAGCTAAACCTGCAATAATTGCTGGTCTAGCTGAAGGTAAAATTATTTTAAATAAAGTTTCTCTTTCAGATAAACCTAGGTTTTGACCTACTTCTATATAGTTGTTTGATTGATAGAAAAATGATGATCTTGTTAAAACGTATACATAAGGAAACAAGGAAAAACTAATAGCTATAATTGATCCTAATATTCCATCTAATTTTGGTATATGAGGGTTATAATTATATTCGCCAAAAATATTCGTGAGTATTGAATAAGCAGTTCCATAATTTTCAAAAAAAGCAATAATTGAAAATGCAAATATGTAACCTGGCACTGCAAATGCTAATATTAAGGCCCAACTAAAAAAGTTACATAACGGAAATTCGTAAAATGATATGAAATAAGCTGAAATTACACCTAATAAAAATGTTATAGATAAAACAAAAATTAAAATAATTAATGAGTTGTTTATATAGTCAAAAAGAAATGTATTCTTTAATATTGTAAGGTAATTACTAGTTTCTGAAAAAAAACTGAAGAATACAGTTATAACTGGCAAAGCCACAATTATAGCAATTAAAAAAGAACTAAAGAACCAAAAGTTATACTTTGCCATTTATATATTAGATATTATTTCCAACCAGCAGCTGTCATTACTTCTAATGCATCTGCTTGTCTTTTACCATAATTAACGACTTTAGTTTTTAAATCTTGTTTGAAATCTAAACCCATATTAACTACTAATGGATGAGGTGAAACTCCAGCAATCATCGGATACTCATAAGTATTATTTACTATATGCTTTTGTGCTTCTTTACTTAGTAAAAATTCAACTAACTTAATTGCATTGTCTTTGTTTGGTGCGCCTTTAACAAGTCCTGCGCCACTTATGTTCATGTGAGTTCCTCTACCGTCTTGATTTGGAAAAAAGGGTTTTACTTTTTTAGCCGCTGCTTGTTGCTCAGATCCTTTTTTGCCTGATAACATAAGAGCTAAGTAATATGTATTAGCTACTGCAATATCAGCTTCTCCTGCTGCTACTGCAAGTATCTGTGCTCTATCATTACCTTTTGGAGATCTAGCCATATTCGTAACCACTCCTTTTGACCACTGTGCAACTTTACCTTTTCCATTATTTTTAATTAATGAAGCAACGAGTGATTGGTTATAAATATTGTTTGAAGCTCTTATTACTAATCTGCCCTTCCATTTAGGATCAGCCAAACTTTCATAAGTTAAACCCTTTAACTCTGCAAGAGTAACTCTCTCTGGAGCAAAATAAACTATTCTTGCTCTTTTAGCTATTCCAACCCATTTAGATGTTCTAAAATTACTCGGAACTGCTGACTTTATTGCGTTACTTGTTAAACCGCCTTGTAAGTTAACTGCAAATGCGCCAAGTCTACCAGCATCAGCTGTTATATATAAGTCTGCTGTGCCGCCCTCTGCGATTATTCTTTTCTCTAATGCGCCTGATTTTCCAGATACAACATTTACTTTTATTCCTGTTTTAGCTGTAAATTTTTCGTACAATTGAACATCTGAATCGTAATGTCTTGCACTGAATATATTTACTTCGTTAGCTAAAAGATTTCCAAAAACAAAAAATAATGCTGAAACCGTTAATATTAATTTTCTCATTTATCTCCCTCGTTAGTTTTGCGAATGGTTCTCAATTATCTGAGAATGAGAATAATTATCATTATCAATATTGTCGCACCGTATACGGGAAAAATATTTTAATTAGTTATTTTTTGATTAAAGTTTTCTTCTTGAACAGATAGTAGAAGTCTGACTGAAGGTTATTTTTAGGCTTGAGTAAACTAGTTTTTAGCTTACCATATTTAAGCTCTTTAGCGTTCTTAATTCTTGAAGCTAAAATTCTCATATAAATAGAATCTATCATAAGTTGAGCTAAGCACAACCCAAGATTGTTTCATTTTGGGCCTTTTTTATATATACGTTATTTTGTAACGTCGGGGGAATAAGTGGAAATCGCAAAAAGTATAGCGCCGATATGTTTGGCTATAATCATGTTCGGTCTTGGACTAGGTTTAACAGCTCAAGATTTTTTAAGAGTAGTAAAAAATCCTAAAGATTTTCTTATAGGCTTTTTATCACAAGTTATTCTTCTTCCTATAGTAGCTATTATCTTAATAAGTTTAATTTCGTTACCTGTAGAAATTGCTATGGGTGTCATGGTTATTGCGGCGGCACCAGGTGGAGTAACTTCAAACATATTAACTAAATTTGCTGATGGAGATGTTGCTTTATCAGTAACATTAACTGCTGTTGTGAGCTTACTAAGTATAATTATTGTCCCTTTGATAGTGTTTAATTCAGCTAATTATTTAGGTATTGAAATAGTTAAAGAAATTTCAATGCTAAATATTGCGCTTAAAATGTTTTTTGTCGTAACTGTGCCAGTGCTTTTTGGTATGATTGTTAGAAGTTTAATGACTGATTTTATAATATCTAAAACTTTATTAGTTCAAAGGCTATCAGTAATATTATTTTTAATTGTTTTTATATCTATTTGGATTGAAGAATGGGACAGAATAATTAGTTTTATCACAAGAGCAGGTTTAATAGCTTTTATTCTTAATATTACAATGATTTTTGCTGGTTATTTTATTGCTAAATTTTTGGCTTCAGGAATTCCTCAGAGAAAATGTATTTCTCTTGAATGTGGATTGCAAAATGGGACATTAGCAGTGTTTGTAGCAACTCAATTATTTAATGATATTGTGTTTATGGTTCCTACAGCTGCCTATGCATTGATTATGTTCGTAACATCAATCATTTTTGTTTTGATAGTAAGAAAAATTAATTAAATGGAACTTACAAATATATTATTATTTCTTATTCTTGTTACTTTAGCTGCTTATACATTCATTCCATGGAAAACTACTAAAAAAGGATTGGAAAAACCTAGTTTAAAAAAAATTATAATATTTTGGGCTTATTGTTTTGTAGTTTTAAGTTTTGTAGTTTATTTATTTACCTTGATTTGATATTGTCTTGAGGAATAATTTTTTGAGTAATTCTATCTAAAATAATTGCCAAAATTACAATACCAGTTCCACCAACAACAGCTCCACCAATATCTAATCTACCTAGTGCAACATATACGGTTAATCCTAAACCCCCTGCTCCAATTAGTGCAGCTATAACTACCATAGATAAAGCTAACATTAATGTTTGGTTAACTCCGGCCATTATAGTTTTCATAGCCAAAGGAATTTCTATTTTTGTTAGTATTAAGAACCGTGATAAACCTAGGCTAGCACCAGCTTCTTTAAATCCCTTGCCTACTTGTCTAATTCCTAAGTTCGTTAATCTAACAATTGGTGGCAAAGCAAATACTATAGTTGCTACTACACCCGGCGTCAGACCCACACCAAATAACATTACAACAGGAATTAAATAAACGAAACTTGGTATTGTTTGCATTATATCAAGAATTGGTCTTAAAATAGTTTCAAACAAATTACTTCTTGAAGCTACGATACCCAAAGGTATCCCAATTATCATACAAAAGATAACTGCTGTGAAAATCATTGCTAATGTTGTCATCGTTTCTTGCCACAAATCAACAAGGTCGATAAAAATTAAACTTAATGCTGACAACAATGCAAATTTTAATCCATTGGTTTTGAAAGCAAAAGCCATGAATATAAGAATTACTATCGGAAATGGTATGAAATTAAATAATGTGTCTAAACCGTTTAAAACTGAATCTATTGGAGCTGATAACTTTTTAAAGAGTGGTCGTTGCATGAACAACCACTCCTTAATATGTTTTTCAATCCATTCTGCTATTGGAACGTAAACTTCGTAGTCAGATGGTGAAAGTTTTAAGCTCACTGACTTAAAACTTATTTAATCCAACTATCGAACGTACTTTGGTTCGCTTTAATCCACTCCTTAGCATGCTTCTTGATTGCTCTTTCGCTTTTCTCACCAGCATTCATCTTCATGTTTTGTGCTGCGATATCCGCTAGTGGAATAGATGCTTTAGAAAGCATTTTTTTCACTTTTGGATTAGCTTTTAAGAAATCAGAGTTAGCTGCTGGACGAATATCATCAGCACCAAAACCCATATTAATTTTAGATTTTGTTGCATTTGATACTGCTACTTTTTTTGTAGCGCTGTATGGAACTTCTATCCAAACAACATCTTGTCCAAGTTTTAAAGCACCAACTGTCCAATTCGGCGTCCAAGTATAAAATAATACTGGTTTACCGTTTTTGTATTTTGCAACTACGTCCGCCATAGAAGCAGAGTAGTCAGCTTTTACTGGATTTATAAAGTCACCTAAACCTAGTTCAGCAAAGTGTTTTGTGATTTGTTTCTCACATCCCCAACCTGGAGGGCAAGCTACCATGTCTGCTTTACCGTCACCATTTGAGTCAAATTTTGCTGCGTGTTTTTTAATATCCATTACGCTTTTGATACCAAGGCTGTCAGCTGATTTTTTGTCGATAAGGTAACCTTGTAAGCCACCTTTTTTCATTACATAACCAACTTTTTTAACTTTACCTTTAGCTTCTTTGATATATCCATCGTGAGTTCCAAACCATCCGTTTACCCATAGGTCAAGATCTCCTGCTGCTGCTGCAACGTAAAATACTGAAGGCTTAATTGCTTTAGGCTCAGTTACTTTGTAGCCCATTTTTTCCAAAGCTTGTTTGTATATTTCAGCTTGGAAATAACCAGTATCCCAGTTTGCTTTAGCCATTTTGATTTCGTTAGCATTAACTGCTTTTGTTATGAACAAAGCTGCAATCAAAGCAACGATAATTTTAAAATGTTTCATGTATACTCCTTATTTTTTTGAAAAAACTAGCACGTATAATTAGTAAATGTAACCGTAATGCAACTAAAAGGTGAATTATAATCAGCTAAAATGGGGGAAAACTAAGTTTTTTTACACTTTTTGCATAATCCGAAAAATTCAAGATTATACTTTTTATATTTCATGCCAGATTTATCCTCAAAACTATTTAAGAAATTAGAAAGTTTATTATTTGCAATTTCAGTGACTTTTTCACAAATCTCACAAATTGAAAAGGCGGTAGCTTTAGATACTTCACAGTTAGAACTTTTACAGGCTACGAATGCATTTTTACTTTCCACTTTATGAATTTTACCAAGCTTAATTAATTTTTCTAAAGCTCTATAAACTTGAGGAGGAGCTTTAATACCCTTTTTTTTTACATTAAACAGAATTGAGTAAGCTTTAACGGGTTCGCTAGATTTTTCGATTATATCAAAAACTATTTGCTGATTTTTTGACAGATTATATTCTTTTTCCATATTAGCCATTGTACTGATTCTCCATCAATTTTTCAATTTAATCGATTGTTTAATTTTTAATAATGAAAGTATGAATAAAAATAAGGCAGCTGCTATTATTGAAGGCCCTGAAGCTGTATTAAATTCTAAAGAAGTTAATAAACCTAAAATTACAGACAGCAATCCTCCAATCACTGAATAAATTACCATCATTTGTGGGCTCGAAGAAATATTTCTAGCCATTGCAGCTGGTATAATTAACATTCCCGTAATTAATAATAGTCCAACCATTTTTATTGAAATAGCGATGATACCTGCCATTAAAATAGTAAATATAGCTTTAGCTCTGTCAGGATTTAATCCCTCAGCTTCTGCCAGTTCATAGTTTACTGTTGATGCAAATAAAGGTTTCCAAATCAATTTAAGGATTATTAATATTAACGGACCACCTATCCATATAATAAATATATCATCAGTTGTAACTGCTAATATATCTCCAAATAGTAATCCCATAATATCGAATCTTATAAATGTTAAAAATCCAATAACAACTAATCCAACTGCCAAGGATGAATGAGCTAAAAGTCCTAGTAAAGCATCACCAGGTAGATTAGTTCTTTTTTGTAGATCTATTAGAATTAACGCAATTAAAGACGAAATAATAAATACTGAAATGGCAATATTAAATTCTAAAGTATAGGCAAGTGTAACTCCGAGTAAAGCGGAGTGAGCAAGAGTATCACCAAAATATGACAATCGTCTCCATATGACGAAACATCCAAGGGGACCTGTTACAATTGCAATACCAAGCCCAGCTATTAAAGCTCTTATAAAGAAATCATCTAACATTTAATTTTTTTTTATCTTTCCTTCATTTGTATGAATGTGATCGTGTCTATGTTCGTATCTTGACAATATTTGAGAAGCCTGTTCTCCGAATAAAGCTTTATATTCATTATTTTTGGCAACCTCTATTGGAGATCCTGAGCAACACACATGACCATTTAAGCAAACAACGTGGTCCGTAGCACTCATTACAGTGTGCAGATCGTGAGAAATTAATAAAATTCCACAATTTAATTCATCGGAAATTTTCTTTATAAGTTCGTATAAGGCAATTTCACCCGTAAAATCAACTCCTTGTACCGGCTCATCAAGAACTAGTAATTCTGGTTTTTTCGAGATCGCTCTTGCAAGCAGCACTCTTTGAAATTCCCCGCCTGATAAGTCTCCTAAATTTTTATCTTTAAGATGCAAAACTCCCGTTAATGATAGAGCATCGTTAATAGCTTCCTCTATAAGATTTTCAGTAAGTACCATGAAATCACTTACTCTAAGTGGTAATGTCCAATCAATTGAAATTTTTTGAGGAACATATCCAACTTTATTTGTATATTTTTTAGCTTCACCATTAATTTTTTTATAGATCCCAAGTGCAATTTTTGCGGTTGTGCTTTTTCCAGAACCATTCGGACCAATAAGAGTAACTATTTTACCTTTTTCAATCTGTAGAGATACATCTTTAACAAGCCATTTATTATTTATACGAAGACCTGCTTGTTTTAATTTTACTAAGATATTTTGATTTGAGCTCATTTTTATCACTTGACTTTCAAACGTTATATTATTACATAGTGTTACATTATAACAACTTTAACATATCTATATTATGAAAAACATTAAAAAATTTCCGCTAATAGCCTCATTATTATCTCTTTTAATTATTTTTACTCCGGCAAACGCTGATGTCAAAGTAGTTACTTCAATAAAACCTATACATTCATTAGCAAGTTATTTAATGGATGGAGTTGGTAAACCAGATTTAATTGTAGATGGTTATGCTTCCCCACATGGATTTGCTTTAAAACCATCACATGCAAAAATGTTACAAAATGCTGACTTAATATTTTGGGTTGGCGAAGACTTAGAAAATTTTTTAGAAAAACCATTAAAATCAATAGCAAAAAAAGCTGAAAAAATAGAATTAATGGAAATTAAGGGTTTAAAAAAATTAGAATTTAGAGAAAGAAATATATTCGAAGGGCATGATGATCATGGACATGATGAACATAAAGAACATGGTCATAAAGAAGATAAACATGATGATCATAAAGAACATGCTCATGGTGAACATGATCCGCATATTTGGCTTGATCCAATGAATGCAAAAGTAATTTTAAGTGAAATGGCAGAACATCTAATTGAAAAAGATCAAGAAAACGCATCTAAATATAAAGCTAATTTAAAAAATGCACATAAAGATTTAGACAAACTTACAAAAAAAGTAAAATCTGAATTAAATAAAGATTTTAAATCAATTGTTTTTCATGACGCCTACCAATATTTTGAAAAAAGATTTGATGTGAATGTCTTGGGAGCTTTCACAGTAAATACAGATGTATTACCTGGTGCAGAGCAATTGTCTGAGATTAGAGAAGTGATTGAACATGAAAAAGTAAGTTGTGTATTTTCTGAACCTCAATTTAACCCTGACATAATCAAAGCAGTAGCAAAGGATACAAATATTAAGACTGGAGTTATAGATCCATTAGGAGCAACTTTAAATCCAGGAAAAACTTTATATTTTGATTTAATCAGCAATATGTCTAAATCTTTTAAAGGTTGTTAACTTTTAAAATAAAGTGATAATATGTATTACATATTATCATGGAGCACAAATACGACATTTCAGATATTTTAGATGCGGTTAATGAATTAAATCAATCTAAACAAGTAAAAAAAGTTAATAATCAAAATTATCAAGAGCCAAAAAAAATATCAAAAGAAGATATACCTCCGAGTACTCTAAAACTTATTGAAGAGGCAGAAAAAAATATTAAAAATTAAATTAATCCAGCTATTTGAATAGCAGTGTCACACATTCTGTTAGAAAAACCCCACTCATTGTCATACCAAGATAATACTCTACTGAACTTTCCCTTAATAACCTGAGTTTGTGTTAAGTCAAATATTGAACTGTGTGGGTTATGATTAAAGTCTTTAGAAACTAAAGGAGCTGAATTAGTTGCTAATATTCCTTTAAGAGGTCCCTTAGCTGCTTTGCTCATAGCATCATTTATACTTTCAGACGTTACTTCTTTATTAGGTACGAATGTAAGATCAATTAAAGAAACATTAGGTGTTGGAACTCTAATAGCTGTTCCATCTAGTTTTCCTTTTAAGCTTGGTAATACTAAACTCATAGCTTTAGCTGCGCCAGTAGAGGTTGGTATCATTGCATCGCCTGATGCTCTTGCTCTTCTTAAATCTTTATGGAGAGTGTCTAAAAGTTTTTGATCTCCTGTGTAGCTATGAATAGTAGTCATATATCCATATTCAATACCAAAAGTATTTTCTAAAACCATAGCAACTGGTGCTAAGCAATTTGTGGTGCAAGACCCATTAGAAATTATATTATGTTCTTTTTTCAAATCTTTGCTGTTTACTCCTTGAACAACTGTAAAATCTACTTCCTTTGCTGGAGCAGAAATTATTACTTTTTTAGCGCCAGCCTCTATATGTTTACCAGCCGATTTTTTATCTAAAAAGAAACCTGTGCATTCTAAAACCACGTCAGCTCCAATTTTTCCCCAAGGTAATTTAGCTGGATCTCTTTCAGCGAAAACTTTAATTTTTTGATCTCCGATTTCAAAACCTTCTTTAGATGTTTTAACATCGTGATTTAATGTTCCGTGTGTACTATCAAATTTTATTAGGTGAGCGTTAGCTTCGACAGAGCCTAAATCGTTAATACCTACTACTTGAATTTTTCCTTTATAATTTTCTAATAAAGCTCTTAAGATAAGCCGCCCTATTCTACCAAAACCATTAATTCCTACTTTAACCATATTTGTTATACGTATTTAAATACAACAATAAAATAAGCAACGCAAATAATTGATGCTATCCACAAGAGACTGCCTACTAAACCTAACCAAGCTAAATGAATAAACGCACTACCCAACAAAGATACAAATAGCCTATCACCTCTAGTTGTATCTAAACCTAAAATACCTTTTCTTGGAGAACCTCCAGGTACTTTTTTTTCCCAAATAAGCATTACCGTTATACATAACGCTATAAAAATAAAAAAAGCAGCTGTTTGCCATGTCCAGGCCATCCATGAAAATAAATCAAAGTCAAAAAAACCTTTTTCTTTTGCTTTACCAACATCGCCCCAAGTAGCTGCGTATAATTTTGTAAACATTAAACCCTTCCCATCGCAAATCCTTTAGCGATGTAGTCTTTAACGAAGTAAATTACAATCGCTCCAGGAATTATTGTTAAAGTTCCCGCTGCAGCTAATAAACCAAGTTCATATCCTGAAGTACTAGCAGTTCTTGTCATAGTGGCAGCTATTGGTTTAGCCTCTGTAGCTGTCAAAGTTTTAGCTAATAGAAGTTCCACCCAAGAAAACATAAAACAGAAGAACATAGTTATCCCTATTCCTGCTGCAATTGTAGGAACAAATATTTTAAAGAAAAATCTACCAAATGAATATCCATCTACATATGCTGTTTCATCAAGTTCTTTAGGAACTGCAGACATAAATCCTTCTAAAATCCAAACTGCTAAAGGAATATTAAATAAGCAATGTGATAAAGCAACTGCAATATGAGTATCAAATAAATTTACCGAAGAATAAAATTGAAAAAACGGTAGAGCAAAAACTGCTGGGGGAGCCATTCTGTTAGTCAATAGCCAGAAGAATAAGTGTTTATCTCCCAAAAATTTATATCTAGAAAATGCATATGCTGCAGGTAAAGCAGCTGCAACTGAAATAACAGTATTAAATACTGTATATGTAATTGAATTAACATAGCCCATGTACCAAGTACTATCCGTAAATATTTTTACATAGTTTTCTAATGTAAATTTTTGTGGCCACAATGAATATGTATTAATTATCTCAGTAGTGGTTTTAAAAGACATATTGATCAGCCAATAAATCGGAAGCATTAAAAAAATTATATATAATGTAGGTACTAACCATTTATACTTTTTCATGACTGAGCCTCATTTTTCATCATTAAATTATAAAATACCCAACAAACTAAAAGAACTATAAAGAAATAAATTAAAGACATTGCTGCTGCTGGTCCTAAATCAAATTGACCTAATGCCATTTTAACTAAGTCAATAGATAAGAATGCTGTTGTATTACCTGGACCACCTCCTGTTAAAACAAATGGCTCGGTATAAATCATAAAGCTATCCATAAATCTTAATAAGATAGCTAAAGTTAAAACTTTTTTCATTTTTGGTAATTCAATATATCTAAAAGTAGCCCACCTACTTGCACCGTCTATCTCTGCTGCTTGATAATAAGCTGGTTGAATTGAATTTAGTCCTGCGTAAGATAGAAGAACCACTAATGATGTCCAATGCCAAACATCCATAAGAATAGTCGTAAACCAAGCATCACCAGGTTGTTGAGTAAAATTATAATCGAAACCAACTGAGTTTAATGTATAACCAAGAAATCCAATATCTGGAAGCGCAAAAATATTCCACATAGCGCCAACAACATTCCAGGGTATAAGAAGTGGCATGGACATTAAAATTAAACAAACTGGTACTCCCCAACCTTTTTTTGGCATCGTCAAAGCAATTGCAATACCTAAAGGTATTTGAATTAGAAGTATTATAAAAGTAAAAGCAAATTGTCTTCCTAATGCAGCATGAAATCTTTCAGATAACAAGATTTGTTTAAACCACCTCGTTCCTTCCCAAGCAAATACGTTGTTTCCAAATGTTTCTTGAAATGAATAATTTACTACAGTCATTAAAGGAATAGCTGCATTAAATGCTACAAGGACAAATACAGGAATTACAAAATACCAGGCTTTTTGATTTATTGTTTTATTCATTATTCTATGATCCAGTTATCTCCATAAACGTAAGTATATTTTTGATTAAAAGTAATATGTGCACTTCCACTTGGTATTTCAGTAGATGCATTAGATAATATTTTGATATTTCCTCCATTAGACTCTGTGTCAACAATTTTGTGTCTTCCAGTATTGCTTACTCTTTTAATTTTAACTGGAATTCCCTCCTTAGAAAAATTAATAAATTCTGGCCTTATACCTATTTGAGTTTTACTAAAATTGGAGTTTTTAATTGCTTTATGACTTGTTATTTTCTGACCGCTAAAATTAATTTCACCATTTTTTATTTCACACGGAAGTATATTCATGCCAGGTGAACCAATAAAATGCCCAACAAACGTGTGTTTAGGTTTCTCAAATAGTTCAACAGGAGTTCCAGTTTGAACAATTTGACCCTCATGCATAACAACAACTTGGTCAGCAAAAGTTAAAGCTTCTGTTTGGTCGTGTGTAACATAAATCATTGTACGATTAATTTTTTGATGTAATTCTTTTAATTTAGATCTTAGAACCCACTTTAAGTGAGGGTCTATTACAGTCAAAGGTTCGTCAAACATAATTACGTTTACATCTGATCTAACAAGTCCTCTACCTAATGAGATTTTTTGTTTTCCGTCAGCTGTTAAGCCTGATGCTCTATTATTTAATGTAGATGTTAATTCAAGCATCTCAGCAATTTCTTTAACTTTAGATGCAACTGCTGAGTCTGAAAGGCCTCTATTTTTTAATGGAAAAGCTAAGTTGTCATAAACAGACATGGTGTCATAAATAACTGGGAACTGAAATATCTGTGCAATATCTCTTTCAACTGGATTTAGTAATGTCATATCCTTGTCATCAAATAAGACATTGCCTTTTGTTGGTTTTAACAAACCTGAAACAATATTTAATAAAGTTGTTTTTCCACATCCAGATGGGCCTAAAAGTGCATACGCTCCACCGTCTTTCCAATCAATATTTACATCTCTCAAAGCCCAATCAGAATTACTATTCTGCTTTTCTAAATAACTGTGACTTAAATCTTTTAAAGTTATTTTAGCCATTATTTACCAATCTGTTATTTTGATCAAAATATAAAAACTCATCTGTGTTCATGTATAATTTAGTATCTTCTCCAACATTTTTTTGTTGAGTTCCATTAGACAATGAAACCCAGTTTAAATTTCCATTTGTAAAATGTATTAAACTTTCTGATCCACTAAGTTCAGAAATTTGAACTTTTCCATTTATTTCAACTGAATTATTTCCCTCTTTATATGTGGTAATATTATGTGGTCTTATACCTATTTTATAAGTGCCATCCTTAATTTTTACTGATGATTTCCACTGAACATTATTATCTGTAAATTTACAATTATCACCACTTTTTGTAATCTCAGCTATATTCATTGGTGGATCACTAAAAACTTTAGCTGAAATCAAATTTTCAGGTTTATTATAAACATCTAGAGTTTTTCCGTATTGAATAACTTTACCTTCTAATAGTGTTGCTGTGTTTCCTCCTATCATTAAGGCATCTGATGGCTCTGTTGTTGCATAAACAACGATGCAATCTCTATTTTCAAACAATTTTGGTAGTTCTTCTCTTAACTCTTCTCTTAGTTTAAAATCTAAATTTGCCAAAGGCTCATCTAATAAAATTAAATCTGAGTCCTTTACTAAGGCTCTTGCTAAAGCTGTTCTTTGTTGTTGTCCACCTGATAATTCATCAGGTTTTTTATTTAACATTGCTGATAATTTTAAAAGTTCAGCTACCTTTCCAACTCTTTGTTTAATTTCATCATCTTTCACTCCTGTTATAGTTAACGGAGAAGCAATATTTTCATAAACTGTATAATTTGGATAATTAATAAATTGCTGATAAACCATGGAACAATTTCTTTTTTGTACTTTCATACCTGTAACATTTTTTCCATCAAACCATATCTCACCTGAAGTTGGCTTATCTAACCCTGCCATTATTTGCATTAAAGTTGTCTTTCCAGCTAGTGTGGAACCGAGCAGGACATTTATTGTGTTTTTTTCTAATTTAAGACTTGTAGGATGAATATGAGTATCTATTCCAACTTTTTTTTCTACATTTTTTAATTCTAGACTCATAATTTAAAATTTAGTTTTAAAAAAAGGGGGCAGCTAGTGCCCCCTTTTCAATTTAGATTAACCTCTTACTATTTCCAAGCTTTCGCGTATGGAACAGTTTTTCCTTGAGGTTTCTCATCACGTTTAGCTTTTGGTGAACCTTTCTTATTTAACCAATAAGAAGCTTCTCTTGGTTTATTAAGTCTTGGTCCACATCCACCGTATGCGTTACTACCTTTATCAGCAGCTTCCATACGAGACATAACTAAGTCCATCTCTTCTGCAAGACGATCCATAGCTTGTTGTGGAGTAAACGCACCTGAGTTTACATCTCCAATTTGTTGCCACCAGATTTGTGCAAGTTTCGGATAGTCCGGAACGTTTACACCTGTTGGTGACCAAATATTTCTGTTGTTTGATCTGTAGAACTCAACAAGTCCACCTAAATCACCTGCTCTATCAGTAAATGATTTATGATCGATTGAACTATCTCTTATAATAGTTAAACCAACGTGACTTTTCTTAAGGTCTACCGTTTTTGATACAACGAATTGAGCATACAACCATGCAGCTTTTCTATTTTTAACTGGTGTAGACTTGAATAAAGTCCATGATCCAGCATCTTGATATCCAAGCTTCATACCTTCTTCCCAATAAGGTCCTTTTGGTGATGGACCCATTCTCCATAACGGCTTACCGTTAGAATCAACAACTTTGTTGTTAGGATTTTTTCCTACTAAAGAAGCTGTGAACGCTGTGTACCAGAAAATTTGCTGAGCAACGTTTCCAGAAGATAGTGACGGTAGAGACTGATAGAAGTCCATAGCCGCAGCACCTGGAGGAGCGTAATTTCTTAACCACTCATCCCATTTTCTGATTGCGTATACAGCAGCAGGACCATTTGCAGCTCCACCTCTTGTTACTGAAGCTCCAACAGGGTTACAAGAACCTTTTTCCATTCTTATTCCCCATTCGTCCACTGGTATTCCATTAGGTTTTCCTACATCACCTGCTCCAGCCATTGATAACCACGCGTCAGTCATTCTCCAACCTAAGTCAGGAGCTCTTTTACCGTAGTCCATGTGACCGTAAATTCTAACACCGTCAATATTTTTCACATCTTCTGAGAAATATTTAGCGATATCTTCATAAGCAGACCAATTTAAAGGTACACCTAAATCGTAACCGTATTTGGCTTTAAAACCTTTTTTGATTTCAGGTCTGTCAAACCAATCTTTTCTAAACCAGTAAAGGTTAGCAAATTGTTGGTCAGGCAATTGGTATAAGTCGCCATCTGGACCTGTAGTAAACTGTTTACCAATGAAATCATTTAAGTCTAAAGTTGGTAAAGTAACGTCTTTACCTTCTCCAGCCATCCATTTCGTTAGGTTTACAGCTTGTTGCATTCTAGCGTGAGTACCAATCAAATCTGAGTCATTGATATAAGCGTCGTAAATACTTACGTTAGTTTGCATTTGAGTTTGTACAGCCATTACTACGTCACCTTCACCTAGTAACTGGTGATTAACTTTAATCCCAGTGATTTCTTCAAAAGCTTTTGTTAGAACTTTTGACTCATACTCGTGAGTAGGTATAGTTTCAGACAATACTTTGATAGACATTCCTTTGAATGGCTTCGCAGCATCTTGGAACCATTTTAGTTCTTTTATTCTTTCTTTTTCAGAAAGTGTAGAAAGACTAAACTCACCAGTAGCCCACTTCTTAATCGCGTCAGCGCTTGCAGAAGAAGCTAAAAGAGAAAGTGAAACAGCAACAGCCATTATAGTTTTCAATGTTTTAAACATTAATTCCCCTCTGTTGTTTGTTAATTTATTAATTGAAGCAAAATAGAACTTATTTGTACAGACTTAATTCTTAAAATTTATACAACTATAAATTGATTTAATTAATGAGTGCTCTTTTAATAGCCTTTGACCAGCCTAATAGAAGAGATTTTCTGTCGCTATTTTTCATTTTAGGAGTGAATTTTTTCTCAAGGCTCCAATTTTTAGAGATATCTTTTAAAGATTTATAAACTCCAATCTTAAGGCCAGCCATAAAAGCTGCGCCTAGAGCTGTCGTTTCATGAACTTTTGGTCTATAAACTTTGACATTTACTATGTCTGATAAAAATTGTGAAAACCAGTTATTCATTACCATTCCTCCATCCACTTTGACCATTCTTGGTCGTAAACCATCATGTTTCATCGCTTCAAACAAATCATAAGTTTGATAAGCAACAGACTCTATTGTAGCTCTTACAATTTCTTTAGGCCCTGTATCTCTTGTTAATCCACTTAATACACCTCTTGAATTTTGATTCCAATATGGTGCGCCCATGCCTGTGAATGCTGGAACTAAATAAACATCCTTATTATCTTTTAATGATTTTAAAATTTTTTCAGTTTCATGAGCTTTTTTAAAGAATTTCATTCTATCTCTTAACCACTGAACACCTGCTCCAGCAATAAAAATAGATCCTTCCATTGCATAAGTTGTTTTACCATTGATTCTGTAACCAATCGTAGTAAGCAATCTATTTTTTGAATAAATCTTTTTATAACCAGTATTAAGTAATACAAAAGCACCAGTCCCGTAAGTACTTTTTAATGATCCTGGCTCAAAACAACATTGACCAATTGATGCAGACTGTTGATCTCCAACTACTCCAGTTATTGGAATAGAACTACCCGTAAATGATGTATGTGTTGATCCATAATCATCAGCACAATTTTTTACTTCAGGAAGAATATGTTTTTTTATTTTCAATATTTTAAGAATAGTGTCATCCCATTTATTTGTAGAAATATTAAAAATCATTGTTCTGCTTGCATTAGTTGCATCTGTTGCGTGAACTTTACCTTTTGTAAGTTTCCAAATTAAAAAACTATCGATAGTTCCAAATAGTAGCTGTCTTTTGTTCATTAATTTTTTTGCTAATGGAACATTGTCTAATATCCACTTTATTTTCGTACCAGAAAAGTAAGAGTCTATTGGCAGACCTGTTTTATTGAATATGAGTGTTTCTTTGTTTTGTTTTTTTAATTTTTTACAATATTCAGCTTGTCTGCGATCTTGCCAAACTATTGCTTTATAAACTGTTTTTCCAGTTTTTTTGTCCCATAAAACAGTTGTTTCTCTTTGGTTGGTAATACCAATTGCTAAAACTTTTCCATTCATTTTTTTAGATTTTAATATAACTTCTTTTAAAACTCCCCTAGTAGTGCTCCATATTTCTTCAGGATCATGTTCTACCCAGCCACTTTTTGGAAAAT
Organism: uncultured Pelagibacteraceae bacterium; assembly: GCA_902582155.1. Classification (GTDB taxonomy): domain Bacteria; phylum Pseudomonadota; class Alphaproteobacteria; order Pelagibacterales; family Pelagibacteraceae; genus Pelagilacustribacter. Next base: position 65,271 of record CACHRI010000001.1, on the reverse strand, counting down.
ATTGTGTAAATTCTTTTTGAGATGAAAAAATAGGTTTCCCTTTTAAATCAAATAGTATTGCTCTATTTGAAGTAGTTCCAGCATCAATAGAAATTATAAATTTTTTCATTATCTAAAAGACTCCCAGTTAAGTTCAAGTTTTTTGTCTTCTACTATCGCATCAATCATAGCTAGCATTAATGGTAATTTTTTTTTATCGAAATCTTCATTTACTTTTTTCCCAATTTCTTTTGCTAAATCTGCTCCTTCTACAGTTACTTTTTCCATCTTAGTTTTTTTTGCCTCTGAAAAAGTTAGCCCTTCACCAATATAAGATCCCATTTTAGCATTTCTACCACCTCCTGAACTTACATATAAGTCGCCTAATCCTGCTAAGCCTTTGACTGTTTCCTTTTTTCCTTTTAAGTATTCAACAAATATTTCCATTTCATGAATTGATTGTTTAATTAAAGCAGAAGATGTATTTAAATAGTTCTTTTCCCTCACATCGTTTGAGATATTTTTGCTGCACAAACCTTTTGCTGCGCCTACAGCCATTGAAAAAATATTTTTAATTGCAGCAGAAACTTCAACACCATTTAGATCGTCAGAAAACGATGTGTGATAATAATTTGTATTAACCATGTCTGCAATTTCTTTAGCTGTTTGAATATTCTCGTTAGCTATTATAACGCTGCTATGAACTCTATTAGCTAATCCAGCGGCAAGACAAGGTCCCCCTACTGCAGATATGTTAATTTTATTAATACCTTTGCTTGATAACAATCTTTTAAGCTTATCTACTAACAATTCATAATTATTATTATAAATACTTAGGCCTTTAGTAAGCATCAATAAATTTGGAATATTTTTATTTTTGTAAACTTTGCTTAATTGTTCAGCAACCCATTCAATTCCTTTAGAGCTTATTCCTAAAACAATTAAATTTGTATTAGAAGTTAATAGGCCATTGAAATCTTCAAATTTATATATTTTAATTTTTTTATCTATTTTAATATTTAATCCGGGATGAAAATTGTTTTTTTTTTTTAAATTATCGATAAAATCATTTTCTAAATGAGTACCAACAATACTCACATCATGATTATTGTCTAAACAGGGTAAGGCAAAAGCTGAGCCCATTGCACCGGCACCAATTATTACTATTTTAGTCATAATTACTCTTTTAAAATAATTTTTTTGAACAATATTAAAATTGATATTAACTCAATTTTCCCAATTATCATAAATATTATTAAAATAAATTTTGTTGAACTTAATAAATTTTTAAAATCAATTTCTGTAACTCCATACAATGATGAGTTAACGGTATTGGTCAATGTTAATATTGATAATTTAAATGAATTTTCAAAACTTATATTGTCTAATATCAAGAAACTTGACAAAATAAATACACTTATAAAGAATGATATAAAAATTAGAAATGATAAATTTACTGTTTGGTTGTCAATTTTTGTTTCCGAATAAAATAGATTATTATTAAAAATATTATTTGGTCTAACTAATTTGATTATTTCTGCTGAAGCTGTCTTAAGCAGAATATAAATTCTTAAAAACTTAATACCTGATGAGTTGGATATTAAAGAACCGCCAATAATACAAAGAATTGTAAACAACAATGTATCATCGACTGATTTTGTAACTGTAATTCCTGAATTACTTAAACTGCTAAGAATGTTTATTATGATTTCAATTGGATTATTATTGTTTAACAAAAAAAGTATCAGTAATGATAAAATTACGACAAATAATACCAGGAACAAGTCTTCTTGATGACTTTTTATAATTTTTTTTTTATCAAATATATTAAAGAAGAAAAAAATATTTAACATTGGAAACAACAATACTATCGCCAAAAAATAATAATTATTGTTTAAAAATATTTTATTAATACTATCTGTAGGTAAAAAACCTCCATTAGAAATTATTGTCATAGTGAGGTTTAACGAATTAAACAATCTTATATTAGCAAAATTTAAAATTATAAAAATTACCAAAGATAAAATCGAATATATTAAAAAAATTTGTAAAATAATTTTTTTTATATTAGATGAGGTTAATGAGCCACTATTTTCAGAATTTACTAAATAATTAAGTTTAAACTTGTATTGATTATTTGAAAAAATAATAACTAAAAATATTAAAAAATATAATCCTCCTATCCATTGAGATGATGATCTCCAAAGTATTAAAGTAGGATCCAAATACTTAATATTGTCAAAAATAGAAAATCCAGTAGATGTGATGCCTGAAAAGCTTTCAAATAATGCATCGATAAAAAGAATTTGGTAATTACTAAAATAGTATGGAAGCGATATAAATAACGATGAAAAAGTGTAAACTAAAATAATAAGTACAAGCTGCTCATAAAAATTAATTTTTTTTATCGAACCTTTCCCATAAATACAAAAAAGTATTCCAAAAAATAATGTAATAAAAAAAGTAAAAGTATAAGACTCTATACTTAAAAAATAGTCAAAGTAAGTGGAATACAGAATATTTACAAATGATAGAATGCTAAGTGGCAAAATAAAAAGTCCTAAGAAAAAAAAAATAGATTTAAAGTTCATTTCTTATTAATAATTTGAGCCTTTTTGTCTTTTTATTTCTTTTTTTATTCTATTATTCAAACTTCTATTGCTATCAAACAATAAATTTATATTTACTTTTTTATTTCTTCTAATGGTTAAATTCTTAACATTTCTAAGCTCGATATTATCAGCAACTGCAGCTATAGGTCTTTTTTTTGAATCTAAATTTTTAATTTTTACAACAGATTTATTTGATATAATTTTTCCTTTCCATCTTCTTGGTCTAAAAGGACTAATTGGAGTAACCGCAAGTTTACCAGAATTTAAAGACAAAACTGGCCCATGAACAGATAAATTATATGCTGTGCTACCTGCTGGAGTGGAAATTAAAACTCCATCGCCAATTAATTTTTTAATAATTTCTTTTTTTCCTACAGAAATATTCAATGAAGCAGTTTGTTTGCTTTGTCTAAAAATAGAAATTTCATTTATGGCCAATAAATTTTGATTTAATCCATTGCCGTAAGCACAGTTTATAGACAAGCTATCGATAGTTGTTTTTTTTGATTTCAAAATTCTTTTATCTAAATTTTCAATACTGGAATTATTCATTAAAAAACCGTATGATCCACAATTTATTCCATAAAAAGGTTTTTTAAATTTATAAAATTTTTTTAAGTTTTTAAGCATGAATCCATCGCCACCAAAAACAACAATGCATGAGCTTTTTTTAGGAGAATAATTTTTAAATTTCTTCAAAAGTTTTTTTTTATAAGCTAACGATTTTTTATTTTTATCAAAAATGAAGTGAAGTTTTTTCATATTAGTGGTGCCCTCGGCCAGACTCGAACTGGCACTCCCAAAAGGGCAAGGATTTTAAGTCCTTTGTGTCTACCAATTTCACCACGAGGGCTTTAGTCATATTTTGTTGATATTGTTAATATATTAATACACAAGTGTTTAAAAGAAGTAAAAATAATTTATTTTCCGTCTCTATCGTCCAGTCTGCTCAAAATTGTTTGCAGTTTCTTTATTTTTAATTGATTGAATAAAACTCCTCTATATAACCCAACCTTAAAAAATCTCTTGAACGATATAAAAGTTTCCATTTTTCATTTGAAATAATTTCGTTAACGGGATGTTGGATTTTTCCCATTGTGTTAAAGTTTTTTGACTCCTGATTGATTGAAAGAAAATAACTTTTGTTAGTCTTCGACATTATTGCTACATACTTTTTGGCAAGATTTATATCAATCTCTGGGAAACTGTCTTGATTAACCCATAAAGTGTTATCAACAAATTTATGATTAAATATTTCCCAATAAGGATACAAACATATTTGTGCATCATCTTTTTTTTCTTCTCCGTCTAAATAAATTTTTTCTTCTCCAGCTGAAAGCATTAAGTAATAAGCTTGAAGTATTAAAACAGAGGATAAATCATATATATTATATGGCAATTTGTTTAAATGCGTAGAATAGTATGCGGTATATCCCAATCCTGCTCCAATTTCGGCTATTGTTTTTATATGTGCATTATTATCTAAAATTTCATTAATTCTTATAGATGTGTAAAAATTTTTAAAATCTTTTAAACAATAAAATTCTTTATTTGTTCTTAAGCCGTAAATATAATTGGGTGACTTAAAAGGCGTAATTTTCTTATTATTAACGTTAAAAATACTTTCAATTAAATCTTTGTAATTAACATTATTTATTTCCCAACCTCCTTGTTCAGGATTATAAACTTTAATTAGTTTAAGATATTCTGCCAAAGAAATAAGTTTATCAAGTAACTGTACTGCTTCTTTGTCTTTTTTTTTTTTTGATTTAGATAAAATTTGATAATTTAAATAATTAGAAAATCCTGATGTAAGATTTGTTTTGCCGGCAATGTCGATGAGAGAATAAAAATTTTTTATATCTTTATTTAAACAATATTTCATCAAATCGTCATGGTCTCCTCCTGAAATAATTTTATTCCATAAATCATTCTTTTGATATTCAAGTCTTTTTTCTTTATCAAGTAATCGATTAGCAAAAGAAAATAAACGATCAATTCCTTCTTCACTTAAATGATTTTTAGAATAATTAAAATGAAAATTATCACTTAAATATTTATTTGATACTTCAATTTGATGTAATGATTTATTGTCTTTTTTTAATTTTAAAAGAAATTTTTTAAATTTTTTAATCAAGTTTAAGAACTTTGTGTTTTTGTTTCCCTAATTTATCTATACCTAAAATAAGTTCTTCCCCACCTTTTAAAAATCTAGGTGGTTTCATGTTTTCTCCTACGCCATTTGGTGTTCCTGTACAGCATATATCACCTGGGTATAAAGTCATACAATGACTCATGTAAGAAACAAGTTGTTCGATATTAAATATCATTTCTTTAGTGTTTCCTGTTTGCATTCTTTCTCCATTTACGTCTAGGAACATATTTAGGTTTTTATAATCCTTTACTTCGTCTTTTGTTAAAATATAAGGTCCAATTGGACCAAAGGTATCAAAACCTTTTCCCTTGTCCCAAGTAAGGCCTTTATTTTTTTGAAATTCTCTTTCACTGACATCTGTTACTAAAAAAAATCCCAAAACATAATCGAGAGCATTTTGCACATCAACATATTTAGCTTTTTTTCCAATTACAAAGCCGATTTCAACTTCCCAATCTGTATGATTTGAATTTTTTGGAACTTCTATGTCATCGTTAGGTCCAACAATGCAGCTAGTAAATTTAGAAAAGATTATTGGCTCTTTAGGTATTGGTAAATTTTGTTCTAAAGCATGATCTTTAAAATTTAAACCTATTCCTAAAAACTTTGATGGATTTTTAACACAAGCACCTATTCTAGAGTTGCTACTAATGACAGGTAAATCTTTCAAATTTATTTTGTTTAATTTTTCAATAGTCTCAAAATTTAAATTTTGAGGATCAAGATCAGTTATTACTTTAGATAGATCTTTGTAAGAGCCATCTACGTCTATAATAGCCGGTTTTTCTTTGCCTAATTCGCCTATTCTACAAAGTTTCATAGTTTTAATTATTCGAGTATCTTAAACTTTTTACTAAATTTTTTCCTTCTAAAGACTTTATATTCACCTTTATATTTTTATCAACTCTCATATCTACCCCGTTTTTCCATATTCCTGCTGCCAAATGCATTATTCCAATTTCATTATGGGGTATATACGGCTCCTTAAAAGTTTTATTATTCTCATCATAAACAGGCATTAGATGGCTTATTATCCAGTTGTGACTTAAAGGAAGAAACTCAGTATCAATATTATCTATGTAAACTGATATATTTATTGCTAATCCTTCGGAGCCAAAAACTCTTCCCTTGGATAAAGTTTTTTTTAAATTTTTTTGCCATATATCCCAACATGGTGAGTTTTTCATTAGTGAGAAAACACCTATATTTAAATGAGGTGCAAAAGCTATTTTCCGTGAGTCATTTTCTGAAAGCCCTGACATTTTTGCGTGTTTATAATTTTGTGTTTTTATTGATGCAATTTTTCCAAAAATCCAATTGACTTTAGCTAAATTTTTATACCCTGGTCCTATTGATTGTGTAATACCTAATTTATTTTTCTCACAAGCTTTGAAATAATTTTCAATACAATTCCAAGAGTTTACCCATGCATCACAATCAATCCAAAGGTACTTGTCATAATTTGGGAAGTACTTTGGGATAAATGCTCTTGATACTTGACTTTTTAACCACTCCTTACCTTTTTTATAAAATGGAATTTCTATATCCCATTCGGCCTTTTTTATTTCAGTAACTTTTGTACTTAAAGATTCTATTTGGTTGTTAGTTAATCCAGCGTCTAAAACACAAATATCAATATTCTCACTTTGTTTAAATTTTCGTATTGATTGTACTAATTCTTCAAGTAAAGAAAAATAATTAGAGTCTGCAAGTGTAACTATAGTTTTTTTTGTCATTTATTCAATCCAATTAGAATATTTGTCTTTGTTAATTTTTATATAGTTAGGTAGTTCAGAACCATCAGTTGGTCTAAGACTTTGTGTGCCATCGAATTTTTCAGTTTTCATGTCTGCTCTTAAGTTATAAATAGATTTTTTGCTTTTTATGATTTGTTTAATTTTTTCTTCACCTAGTGGATTAATATCATATTCTCTGTGATGAAGATAAGTTCTCATTTTTTTTTCTATTTCAGCTGGGGTTTTCATATTTGAAAAATGCCAACCTCCTTTTTCAATAAATTTAATATTAGAATATTTTTTATCAGAAAATAATATATCTATTCTCCATAGAGGATATTTTTTGTCTTTTACATTTCTAAGCCATTGTGGTGATTTGAGTGTTTTAAATTTGCAGCCTTTAGTTCCTAACCAAGGCATATCTTCGAGTTTTAAATTGAATTTATAATAATAAAAATTTTGTTTAAATAAAACTATTTTTTCATTGATGAGATTTAATTCTAGATTAGATAGATTCGGTATTTCGTCAACATCTGATATTAAAATAAAATCTTCAGATTGAGCATGTTCTAAACCTTTTGTTATTCCATTTCTTTGAAAGTTCTCTCTCTTTAGAGCATTCATAATGTACTTTGAATTTTTTTTATCTTTTGAGTCGCTCTGATTGACAATTTCCAAATTGTCAGGTTCATTTTCTAAAATAATATAATTTATTTTTTTTTTAAATTTAGTGTATTTATTTATATCAAATATTAGTTTTCTTTTTTCTCCACTATGTGTGAATTTACTTTCTACTACTACAAACTCATCTACGTATTTATCTAAAATATTAAAACGAAGATCAGCTATTAAATCCTCATCATAAAACATGAAACAATCATAAATTTTCATACTGATTTAATCTTTTTTTTTATCACAATATTTTTTAAAATAGCTTTTTTACATAAAGAAATTTTATGTTTATTTTGAGACCTCAGAACTATTGAAACCCCAACTCTTCCTAGCCTAAAAAAAGGATAGCTACCAATATCAATATCTTTTTTAAATTTTTTTTGTATTGTGGCTAATTCACGAGATATATTGCTTTCTACTGTAATTAAATTTATCGAGTCACTTAAAACCTTTGAGCCCTTATTTAAATATTTACTGCAGTTATGTATCATTGATTTTAAAATAAGCGGAACACCTGGAAGACAAAAAACATTTTTTATTTTAAATCCTGGGGCTGCGCTAGATGGATTGTATATAAGTTTAGCTCCTTTAGGCATTTTACTCATTTTTTTTCTTCCATCATTAAATTTTATTTTACCATAATATTTTTGTAATATACTAAATGCTTCTTTGTGATATTCATATTTTACTTTAAATGCTTTTGATAAGGACTGAGCAGTAATGTCATCATGAGTGGGTCCTATACCGCCAGTTGTAAAAACATAATTAAATTTTTTTCTTAGTTCATTAATAGTAAAAATTATAGTCTTTTCGATATCTGGAATTACTCTAACTTCTGCAACAGAAATGCCGTTAGTCTCGTTTAGCCACTTTGAAATAAATGAGACATTTTGATCCTGAGTGCGCCCTGATAAAATTTCATTTCCTATTATAAGTATAGCTGCATTTACTTTTTTGAATTTTTTCTTCATAGTAATTTATATATGAATTTTGAAAACGAATTAATACCAGGTGTCTTAATCAAAAGATATAAAAGATTTTTTGTGGATATAAAGGTTAAAAATAAAGTAATTACAGCACATTGTCCTAATACTGGAACTATGATGGGTCTTTTGAAAAAAGGAAATCGTGTTTGGTTTACTTTATCTAAAAACCCTAATAGAAAATTAAAATACACTCTTCAAATTATTGAAGTAGATGGAATTAAAGTTGGTATAAACACTCATTTAACAAATAAAATATTCTATGAAGCTTTACAGAATGGAAAAATTTTAAAATTAAATAATGCAGTCAAAATCATTAGTGAGAAAAGATTTAGTTCAGATACAAGATTTGATTTTTTTGTACAAAAAAAAAACAAGGGATGTTTTATAGAAGTAAAAAATGTAACTATGTCGAGAAATAAGAATACAGCAGAATTTCCAGACGCTGTTACAGATAGAGGGTCTAAACATTTAAAAGAGTTAGTTAAAGCAAAAAGAAGAGGTTTTGAGGCATACCTGGCATTCGTTATACAGAGAGAAGATTGTAAAATATTTAAAATTGCCAATGACATTGACACTAAATATAAAGAATTATTAACATTTGCTTTAAAAAATAAATTAAAAGTAATTTGCTATGATTGTAAATTTTTATCAAAAGGAATAATAATAAATAAAAGGGTAAAATTTATAAATTAATGTCTGAAGGTTTCGAAAAAACAAAAATAGCTGGTTCCATTGCTGCTGGAGCCTTAGATGAAGTGAACAATATAATTAGACCTGGTATAAGTACCTCAGAAATTGATAAGTTATGCTACGAATACATTAATGATCATAATGCTTTTTCTGCTCCTCTTTTTTATAGGGGTTATCCAAAATCATGTTGTACATCAGCTAATCACATAGTTTGTCATGGAATACCTTCTGATAAAATTTTAAATGAAGGCGACATTATTAATGTTGATGTCACTGCCTTAAAAGATGAGTGGCATGGCGACACTAGCAGAATGTTTGCTGTTGGTGAATGTTCTGTAAAAGCAAAAAAACTTATTAAAGTAACATATGAAGCTATGATGCGAGCAATAAAGATTATAAAAGCTAATGTTAAGATGGGTAATATAGGCTACGAAATTCAAAACACAGTTGAAGCTGAAGGTTTTTCTGTGGTTAGGGATTTTTGCGGTCATGGTATTGGAAAAAAGTTTCATGAAAGTCCTAATGTACTTCACTATGGTGAAAAAAATACTGGCAAACCTTTAAAACCCGGTATGATTTTTACCGTTGAACCAATGATAAATTCTGGAGACTTCGAAACTAAAACGTTAAAAGATGGCTGGACGGCGGTAACCAAAGACAAGTCGTTGTCTGCACAATTTGAACACACTGTTGGTGTAACTAAAGAAGGATACGAAATTTTTACTTTATCTAAAAAAGGTTTAAATTTTCCTCCAAATTTATAATGATAGATAGATATTCAAGAAAAGAGTTTAAAGATATTTGGAGTGATTATAACAAATATTCCATATGGTTAAAAATAGAGATTGCTTCAGCAGAAGCGATGGAAAAATATAAAATAATTCCAAAGGGAGTTGCGAGAAAAGTAAAATCTAAAGCAAAAATTAATCCAAAAAGAATTCTAGAAATTGAAAAAAAAGTTAAACATGATGTTATAGCTTTTTTAACTTCAATAACAGAAAAAGTTGGTAAAGAGGCAAGATATTTACATAAAGGTATGACATCGTCGGACGTGTTAGATACATGTTTTAATTTACAATTAAAACAATCTGGTAAAATATTAATTCAAAACTTAAATATACTTTTATCGTCAATAAAAAAACAAGCCATTAAACATAAATTTACAATGTGTATTGGAAGAAGCCATGGAATTCATGCTGAACCTATTTCTTTCGGATTAAAAATGCTTACATATTATCAAGAGTTTTTAAGAAATAAAAAGAGACTTCTCAACTCTATTGAAGAAATATCTACTTGTGCAATATCTGGAGCCGTAGGAACATTTGCAAATATAAACCCAAAAATTGAAGCTTATGTATCAAAAAAATTAGGCCTCTATGTTGAACCTATCTCAACTCAAGTTATACCAAGAGATCGTCATGCTCAGTTTTTTTCAACTTTGGCAATCATAGCTAGTTCTATTGAAAGGTTCGCATTAGAAATAAGACATTTACAAAGAACAGAAGTTTTGGAAGTTGAGGAATATTTTGGCAAAAAACAAAAAGGTTCGTCGGCAATGCCACATAAAAAAAATCCAATTTTAAGTGAAAATTTAACTGGGTTGGCTAGACTTATAAGATCAAGTGTAATACCAGCTCTAGAAAACGTAGCACTTTGGCACGAGAGGGATATCTCACATTCTGCCGTTGAACGAAATATTGGACCTGATGCGACTACAGCTTTAGACTTTGCACTTGTTAGACTTAATGATGTTGTTAAAAATTTAAATATTTATCCAGATAAAATGAAAAAAAATCTTGATCTCACCAAAGGCTTATATTTTTCTCAAAGAGTAATGCTTGAACTAACATCCTACGGCTTCTCAAGAGAGCAAGCATACGCAATAGTTCAAAAAAATGCGATGTCAACTTGGAAAAGTAACACTTCTTTTTTTGAAAATTTGTCAAAAGATCCAAAAATCATTAATAAAATGCCTGTTAATAAACTAAAAAATTTATTTAAATTAAGCTACCATTCTAAACAAATTAATATAATTTTTAAAAGAACTTTAAAAAATTAATCTAATATGAATAAGGGTAAAAAACTTTACGAGGGAAAAGCTAAAATTATATATTCAACAAATAATAAGCATTTAGTTATTCAACATTTCAAAGACGACGCAACTGCTTTTAATAATTTAAAAAAATCAAAAGTTGAAGGAAAAGGTGTTTTAAATAATAGAATCTCAGAGCACATATTATCAAATCTAGAGCAATGTGGAATTAAAACACATTTAGTAAAAAGACTAAATATGCGTGAACAACTAATTAGACGTGCTGAAATAATTCCAATTGAGTTTATTGTTAGGAATATCGCTAGTGGATCATTAACAAAAAGACTAGGAATACCAGAAGGTACAATTTTGGAAAAACCTTTATTAGAGTATTGTCTTAAAAATGATGCATTACAAGATCCAATTGTATCCAAAGAGCATATTTTTAATTTTGAGTGGGCTACAAAAAACGAAATTAAAGAAATAGACAAAATAACTTTAAGAATTAACGATATTTTGACTGGTTTATTTAGAGGAATAGGCATTAAGCTAGTAGATTTTAAAATAGAATATGGAAAAGCATGGAATAAAGATAAAGATGAAAATGAAATAGTTTTAGCAGATGAAATTAGTCCAGATACATGTAGACTTTGGGATTCTAAAACAGAAAAAAAATTAGATAAAGACAGATTCAGAAAAGATTTGGGAAACATTATTGAAGGTTACCAAGAAGTTGCAAGAAGACTTGGCATAATGCCAGAAATTTCAAACGTTAAAGAAGTAAATTTTAAAAAGCCTAGTTCAATAAAATTCAAAAAAAAATAAATTGAAATTTGCTATTACAATAACTTTAAAAAAAGACGTGCTTGACCCACAAGGTAAAGTTGTCAAACAAACACTACAAGGTATGGGTATGAATTCTTTACAGAATGTTAGGCAGGGTAAATATTTTGAAATTGAAATTAACGAAAAAGATGAGTTTAAAGCAAATAATATAGTAAAAGAAATGTGTGATAAGCTTTTAGCAAATCTAATCATAGAAGATTATAAAATAAATAAAATATAGATGAACTCTTCAGTTATAGTTTTTCCTGGATCAAATTGTGACAGAGATGTTGCTGACGCTCTTACTAAACTTCAATTTAAAAATAAAATGGTCTGGCATAAAGATAGTGAGTTACCAAAATCTGATTTAATCGTAATACCTGGTGGCTTTTCTTATGGTGATTATTTAAGATCTGGAGCTATAGCGGCTAAATCAAATATTTTAAAGGAAATTATAAAAGCAGCAAATTCAGGTTGCCCTGTTTTAGGTATATGTAACGGTTTTCAAATTCTAATTGAAACAGGTCTTTTAAAAGGAGCTTTATTAAGAAACAAAAACTTAAAATTTATCTCAAAAGATGTTTATTTAAAAGTATTAGGGAATGAAAATAAATTTTGTAAAAATTTTAAAAAAGGTAAAGTTATTAAATTAAATATTGCACATAACGAAGGAAACTTTTTTACAAACAGCGATCATTTAAAAGAATTAGAGGACAAAGATTTAATACCATTTAAATATTGTGACAAGAATGGCACAATAAATGAATCTAGTAATCCAAACGGATCGTTAAATAATATCGCTGGGATATTAAATGAGAAAAAAAATATTTTAGGCATGATGCCTCATCCTGAGCGTATGATAGATAATTTGATAAGTAATACCGATGGAGTTGAGTTGTTCTCAAGTATTTTAAATTAATGAAAATTACTGAAAATATAATTTTATCACATGGTTTAAAATTAGATGAATACGCTAAGATTAAATCTTTGCTTAATAGGGAACCTAATTACCTTGAGCTTGGTATTTTTTCTGCTATGTGGAATGAACATTGTTCATATAAATCTTCAAAAGTTCATTTAAAAAAACTTCCTGTAAAAAATAAAAATGTTATTCAAGGTCCAGGAGAAAATGCAGGTGTAATTGATATTGGTGATGACGATGCTATTATTTTTAAAATTGAAAGCCACAATCATCCCTCTTTTATTGAGCCATACCAAGGGGCAGCTACTGGTGTTGGTGGAATTTTAAGAGATGTATTTACAATGGGTGCTAGACCAATTGCTCTTTTAAATTCAATACATTTTGGCAGCCCAAACAATTTAAAAACTAAAAACCTTCTTAATGGTGTTGTTTCTGGCATAGGTGGTTATGGAAATTGTATAGGTATACCTACTGTTGCAGGTGAAACTAAATTTAATAGTACATATAATGAGAATATTTTGGTTAATGCTATGGCTGTAGGATTGGCTAACAAAAATAAAATTTTTTATTCTAAAGCAAAAGGTATTAATAAACCTGTTGTATACGTTGGTTCGAAAACTGGTAGAGATGGAATTCATGGTGCATCTATGGCATCAGCAGAATTTGATGACAATTCTGAAGAAAAAAAACCAACAGTCCAAGTTGGTGATCCATTTACTGAAAAACTTCTTATGGAAGCTTGTTTAGAATTGATGAAAGAAAAGTCTATCATTTCCATTCAAGATATGGGAGCTGCCGGTCTAACCTCCTCAAGTGTTGAAATGGCTCATAAAGGAAATTTAGGTATAGAACTTGATTTAGATAAAGTTCCTTGCCGAGAAGAAAATATGAGTCCTTATGAGATGATGTTATCGGAAAGTCAGGAAAGAATGCTAATAATTTTAGAAGACGGTAAGGAAGAAAGTGCTAAAAAAATTTTTACAAAATGGGATCTTGATTTTGTTGTAATTGGAAAAACTACCGAAGCCAGAGACTTATCACTTAAGTTTAAAAATCAATCAGTTGCATCAATCCCTATTGAAGCTTTATCTTCAAAAGCTCCTGTATATGATCGAAAATGGAGTAAAAAGAAGCTTTCAAAAAAAAAAATTAGTTTGAAAGATCTAAAAAAAGTTAAGTTTGAAAATGCTTTTTTAAAGATATTTTCATCGCCTAATCATTCTAATAAGAAATGGGTTACGGACCAATATGACCAAATGGTAATGGGAGATACTATTGAGCGCTCTGGTGCTGATGCAGCTATTATCAAAATACATAATAAAGATAAAGCAGTTGCAGTAACTGTTGATTCATCTGCTAATTACTGTAAATCAAATCCAAACAACGGAGGTAAACAAATAGTTTGCGAGAATTGGAGAAATTTAATTTCAGTTGGCGCAAAACCTTTAGCCATTACAAACTGTTTAAATTTTGGTAATCCAGAAAATCCAGAAATTATGGGTGAATTTGCTGAAAATATTTTAGGAATAAAAGAAGCATGTGAATTTTTAGATTTTCCAGTCGTTTCTGGTAATGTGTCCTTTTATAACGGGACAAACAAAAACAATATATTTCCAACTCCAGTTATCGGAGGGGTTGGTTTAATAAAAAATCTAAAAAGGATTCAAAATCATAGATTTAAGAAATTAAATAGTCAAATAATATTAATAGGCAAAACATTTGGTCACCTTGGACAAAGTGTATTTTTAGATGAAGTATATTCATTACGAGAAGGTTTGCCGCCAGAAGTCAATCTATCAAATGAAAAGAACAATGGAGAGATTGTAATAAATTTAATCAATAAAAATTTAATAAATTCTGTGCACGATGTTTCTTCTGGTGGTATAATTTTAGCTTTAGCAGAAATGAGTATTAGTTCTTCAATAGGTATAAAAATAAATAAACCAAAAAAATTATCTAATATTTTTGAATTTTTCTTCGGGGAAGATCAAAGTAGATATATCGTGGAGGTAGATAATAATAATTCTCCTAAAGTAGAAAAGTTTCTAAAAGAAAATAATACATATTATGAAAACATTGGAACCACTCAAAAGGACTTTTTTGAATTAGAAAAAGAATTGAAAATCAGTGTAAAAGATCTTTATGAAGCAAATAATAAATGGTATAACAATTATAATGCCTTTAAAAGCTGAAGAAATAAAAAAACATATCCTAGAGGATATTCCAGATGCACAAATAGAGATTAAAGACTTAATGGGCGACAATAATCACTATTCAGCTGTAGTTAAATCTAAGTTATTCAAAGGTATGAATAAAATTCAACAGCATAAATTAGTTTATAAATCTTTGAAGGGTAAAATGGGAAACGAGTTGCACGCTTTATCTTTGATAACTGAGGAAAAATAAATGAGCATAAAAGACGATATACAAAATCTTATAAACAAAAATGATATTTGTCTTTTTATGAAGGGGACTCCAGACGCCCCTCAGTGTGGATTTTCGATGACTGTTGCAAATGTATTAAAACATTTAGATGCAAAGTTTTTAGGTGTGAATGTTTTAGAGGATCAAAATTTAAGACAAGGTATTAAGGATTTTAGTGATTGGCCAACTATCCCGCAATTATATATCAAAGGTGAATTTATCGGAGGCTGTGACATTGTTAAAGATATGTTTGATAAAGGTGATTTAAAAAAGCTTCTTAATGATAAAAATTTAATTTAATCTATCGATTTAAAATAATCAAAATTATCTAGAATAATATTCTATAACAAGACTTGGTTCCATAATAACTGGATATGGAACTTCAGAGAACTTAGGCACTCTAACCAACTTAACAGATTTACTTTTTCCGTCTAATTGAATGTATTCTGGAATTTCTCTTTCTTTGCTCTGTATCGAACCATCAATAACATTTAATTTTTTTGATTTTTCGTTAACTTCAACTTGGTCAGTATCTTTTAAAAGATAACTTGATACATTAACTTTTTTCTTGTTGACGGTAATATGACCATGATTAATTAATTGCCTTGCTGCAAAAACGGTTGGAGCTAATTTTGCTCTATAAACTACTGTGTCAAGTCTACTTTCAAGTAAGGCAATTAAATTTTCTGAAGTATCTCCTTTTTTCGAAAGTGCTTTTCTGTAAATATTTCTAAATTGTCTCTCATTTATATTTCCGTAATAAGCTTTAAGCTTTTGCTTTGCTTGTAATTGAATTCCGTAATCAGTGGGCTTGCCTTTCTTATTTTGCCCATGTTGGCCTGGGGGGTATGCACGAACGTTAAATGGACTTTTGGGTCTACCCCAAATGTTAGCTTTTAGTCTTCTATCTACTTTATGTTTAGATTTTAATCTCTTTGTCATTATTTGAAGACGGGTTTACAAGGTTTAGGGGGTAAATGTCAATTATGCTTTTTTCTTTTTTTTGCTTAGAGAACCAATTAAACTGCCCAAAATCCTTAGTTCTTTGTCATTTGGCTCCATTCTATAAAATAAATTGTTTATATTTTTAATCATTGATCTTCTTTTTTCAGCTGGTTTGAAAAAATTTTTTTTTTCAAGATTAATTTGAAGTAATTTAAGTATTGACGAAAGTTTACCCTTTTGACCTATCCCTTTATTAAAATATGATTGTTTTATTAATTTAAAATTATTCAATTTAAATATTTCATAGCATACCAAAGAAATTGAATGAGATAAATTCATTGATTTAAACTTTGGTGAAGATGGTATTTGAACTACGTAATTTGCATAGGATAAATCCAAATTTGATAAACCAGATGCTTCGGGACCAAACATTAAACCTATTCTTTTTTTTTTATGATTTTTTATAATTTTAAGAAAATTATACATGCTAATATGTTTTTTATTAATATCTCTCTTGCGTGCGCTAAAAGAAAATATTAAATCAAAATTTTTTATAGCAGATTCTGTGTTTTTAAATATTTTAGCTTTATTTAAAACGTCAAAGGCGCCAACCGAAGTTGCCTTAGCTTTTACGTTTGGCCAGCCACATTTTGGTTCAGTAATAATTAAATTATCAAACCCAAAGTTTTTTAATGATCTTGCAGATGCACCAATGTTTTCTCCGAGTTGTGGTTGTATTAAAACAAATCCATAATTATTTTTCATGGATATTTGCTGGTGCTTTTTCTTTGAATAACTTATATTCTAAACTATCAATTAAAGCTTTAAATGAGGCTTCAATAATATTCTGAGAAACGCCAATGGTGAACCAGCTTTTTCCAGTTTTGTCTGTGCTTTCAATTGAAACTCTTGTGGTTGCTCCTGTACCAGTATTCAAAATTCTTACTTTATAATCTAGTAATTTAAGATCAGAAAAATATTTATAATATTTTTCGACTTTTTTAAAGTTCGATCGGATTGCATTGTCTAATGCATTTACCGGACCATTACCTTCGCCTTCACAATGAATTTCATTACCATCGATTATAAAGGTTACCTCAGCAGTTGTTTTTAATTCATTATCTTTTTTAACATTTACGTTATAACTTTTTACTTTTAGATATTCTGGTAGCTTGCCTAATAATTTATTTGCTAAAAGTTCAAATGATGCATCAGCACCATCATAAGAATATCCAGTAAATTCTCTTTCCTTAACCTCATTTAAAATCTTTTGAACTTTTGTGTCTTTTGAATCAATTTTAATTCCGTAATTTTCAAGTCTAGATATTATATTTGATCTTCCAGCTTGATTTGAAACAATAATATTTCTGTGATTACCAACATCCTTTGGGTCTATGTGTTCATAGGTTTTTGGATCCTTTTTTACAGCTGAAACATGCAAACCACCTTTGTGGGAAAAAGCAGATCCTCCAACATAAGCCATACTTTTATTTGGTTTTTTGTTAAGAATTTCATCTAAAAATCTTGAACATTCTGTCAAAGTAGAAAGTTTTTTTTTATTAATATTTAAATCAAATTTATCACTAAAAGTTTTTTTCAAAAAAAGTGTTGGAATAATTGACATTAAATTTGCATTACCACATCTTTCACCTAAGCCATTTATTGTTCCTTGTATTTGTCTGGCTCCAGCTAATACAGCGGTTAAAGAATTACTTACAGCGTTTTCAGTATCATTATGTGCGTGTATACCTAGATTTTTTCCTGGAATTACTTTGGTAACATTATTAATTATTTCTCCAACTTCATTTGGCAAAGTTCCGCCATTAGTATCGCATAAAACTACCCATCTGGCTCCTTCATCGTAGGCTTGTTTTAAACAATCAAGAGCGTAGTTGGGATTATTTTTATATCCATCAAAAAAGTGTTCAGCGTCAAAAAGAAATTCTTTTTTATTTTTAACGAAATGCTTAGCTGTCTCTCTTATATTTTTTAAATTATCTTCATTTTTTATACCTAATGCTGTTTTAACGTGAAAATCCCATGTTTTTCCAACAACACAAACTGTTTTGCAATCGGCGTTCATTAAAGGAGATAAATTTGGATCATTATCAGCGCTAACTCCATTCTTTTTTGTCATTCCAAATGCTGTGAACTTTGAGTTTCCAAGTTTTGGAGATTTATCAAAAAATTCATTATCTATTGGATTGGCTCCAGGCCAACCACCTTCTATGTAGTCTACTCCTATATTGGATAAAATTTTTGCAATCTTATTCTTATCTTCAACTGAAAAATCAACTCCTTCAGTCTGTGCACCGTCTCTTAAAGTGGTATCAAATATGTATATTTTTTCTTTGCTCATTTGTAGTTCCAAGTCGTTTTACCTTTTTCATCTTTTATATCAATACCTTCTTTATCTAAATCATCCCTAATTTGATCAGCGAGTTTATAATTACCAGCTTTTTTGGCTTCTTCACGATCTTTAATTTTATTTAATATATTATCTTCAGATATTTTTACTTTGCTTTTTTTATATTCAGCTCTTTTTTCAGAACTTTCATTAAATAAACCAATTAAACGACATGCTTTATTAAATTCTTTTATTTTATCTTTATCTCCGTTTTGTGATTGTTTAAACAACTCATGCAATTTGGATATATAAAGAGGAGTATTCATGTCATCTAATAAATCATTAAAACAATCGGGTGTTTTTTCATTTTCTTCTGGTGAATACATTGAATACCATTTATCTAAAGTTTTGGATTGTTCTGTAAGTAATTCATTATTCCAATCTAAAGGTTGTTTGTAATGGGCGCTTAAGAGTGATAAGCGGACAACTTGACCTGAATATTTTTTGGTTGCATCCTCTATTGTTGTAATATTTCCGAGGGATTTAGACATTTTTTCTTTATTCATCGTTACAAAACCATTATGCACCCAATAATTAGCAAATTTTTCTGTTCCATTATAAACACATGATTGTGCAATTTCATTTTCATGATGTGGAAAAATTAAATCTAGTCCCCCACCATGTATATCAAAATTTTTACCTAGATATTTTTCACTCATTACTGAACATTCTAGATGCCACCCAGGTCTACCTCTTCCCCAGGGTGAGTCCCAACCAGGATCATTTTTATTTGAAGGTTTCCAAAGAACAAAATCTAAAGGATCTTTTTTTAACTTCGATACTTCCACTCTAGCACCTGCTTTAAGATCATCAGGATTTTTGTTTGAAAGCTTGCCATAATTTTTAAATGACGCCACTGCAAAAAAAACATGCCCATTTTTTTCATAAGCAGCGTTTTTTTCAATTAATTTTTTCGTCATATTTATCATGCCTTCAACGTGATCGGTTGCTCTTGGCTCTCGAGTAGGATTTAAACAAAATAAAATTTTACAATCTTTGTGAAATTTTTCTGTAACAGTTTTTGTTAAGTCTGAAATATCTATTTTTTTTGTCTTTGAAGCTTCAATAATTTTGTCATCTATATCTGTTATATTTCTTACATAAGAAACTTTTTTCTCTCCATAAAGTTCAATAAGTATTCTAAAAAGAAGATCAAAAACTACTAAAGCACGAGCGTTTCCAACATGAGGATTGTCATAAACGGTTGGCCCACATGCGTATAAAGAAACATTTTCTTTATTTATTGGATTAAAAATTTCTTTTTTATTTGTAAGTGAGTTAGTTAAATGTAAGTTATTCATTAAATTTGCAAACTGGTATAGGATTCATTTTGTGTAAGTTTTTTTCTCTTATCTTTAAATATTTCTGGTAATTAGGATCGTCTTTATTTTCCATAGCTTTTTCAAGATCTTCATAACTCATTCCTAATTGTTGGACATCATTTCTACCGTCATCCCACAATCCATCAGTCGGTTGAGAGTCTATAATTTCTTTTGAAACCCCAAGATATTTACCTAGCTCCCAAACTTGAGTTTTTGTACAATCAGCTATTGGAGATATATCTACACCCCCATCACCATATTTAGTATAAAAGCCAACGCCAAAGTCCTCAACTTTATTCCCTGTCCCAACTACAATACCAGAATTAGCTGCTGCCACCTGATAAAGGGTTGCCATTCTTAATCTAGCTCTTGAATTTGCAAATCCGTGCTCATTATCAAAGTTATTTAAAACTTGAGAAAAGGATCCAAATATTTTGTCCATTTCGATTAAGTGATGTTCAACATTTTTAAACTTATCTTTCAGCCATTTTGCATGTTTCAAGCTTAAGTCGTGTTGAGACTTTATTTGTTTGATTGGCATTGTTAACACAATTGTTTTTCTTCCTGTGTTTGCACATAATGTACTAACTACAGAAGAGTCTATGCCGCCGGAAATTCCTACAACCAATGCTTTTGGACTAAATGACGTAGTCTCGCAATAGTTGTTTATCCAGTCAGTGACGATTTTTGCTCTTTTTTTTACTTCCATAATTAATACACCTTCTCTTTTAAGGTCATGTCTTAATAATTACAATAATTATTAAGACGCGGCTTGAATAATTTTTTTTGAATATTTTGAGTTTTTCTTTATTTCTTCGGAAATAAGAAAGGCCAATTCTAGTGCCTGATCTGCATTCAATCTTGGGTCGCAATGTGTTCTATATCTATTTGATAGATCATTTTCGGATATCTTCTGAGCTCCACCGGTACATTCGGTCACATCTTGTCCTGTCATTTCAACATGTAATCCACCGGCGTAACTTCCTTCAGATTGGTGCACCCCAAAAAAGTGTTTTACTTCTTTAAGAACACTATCAAAAGGTCTTGTTTTAAAACCGGTAGCAGCTTTGATTGTATTTCCATGCATTGGATCACATGACCATATTACATTTAATCCTTCTTTTTTAATTACTTTAATTAGTTTAGGTAAATATTTTTCCACGTTGTCAGCACCAAATCTTGAAATCAAGGTCATTCTTCCAGGTTCGTTATCTGGATTTAGAATATTACAAAGTTTTACAAGTTCTTCTGGTTTTAAAGTCGGGCCACATTTTAACCCTAAAGGATTTTTAATTCCTCTACAAAATTCAACATGAGCTCCGTCCGGCTGTCTTGTTCTATCTCCTATCCAGACAAAATGAGCTGATGTATCATGGTACTCACCAGTAGTTGAGTCAACTCTTGTCATAGCTTCTTCAAATGGAAGTAAAAGTGCTTCATGAGAAGTGTAAAAGTTTACCGTTCTTAATCTTCTATTATTATCTGAATTAATACCGCATGCATGCATGAAAGCCAAAGCATCGCTAATTTTATCCTCGATCTCTTTATATTTGCCTTTAGTTTTATCTTTAATAAATCCTAAATTCCATAAATGAACTTGTCTTAAATCGGCAAAACCACCTTGTGAAAAAGCTCTTAATAGATTTAATGTGGAAGCAGATTGAGAATATGCCCTAAACAATCTTTTTGCATCTGGTACTCTAGCTTTCTCACTAAAATCCATTCCATTAATGTTGTCACCTAAATAACTTGGTAATTCTTTTCCATCTTTTTTTTCTGTTGGAGCGCTTCTTGGTTTAGAAAATTGTCCCGCTATTCTTCCAATTTTAACAACCGGCACTGAAGCCGAGGCTGTTAAAACTAACGACATTTGTAAAATAACTTTAAACGTATCTCTAATATTGTCTGGATGAAATTCCGCAAAACTTTCAGCACAATCTCCTCCTTGAAGTAAAAAGGCTTTGCCTTCAACTACTTCTGCTAACGCTTTTTTTAAAGATCTTGTTTCTCCAGCAAAAACTAGTGGCGGATACTTTTGTATTTTACTTAAAACTAAATCCAGCTCTTTCTTATCTACATAAGTAGGTAGATGTTTTGCAGGAAATTTACTCCAGCTATTTAATGTCCATTTTTTCATATTCAACCTGTGATATGTATATAGAGTATAGAGATTAAATTTCCAATAGTTAAATTAGAAAATTTACTCAACAGTTACAGATTTAGCCAAGTTTCTTGGTTTATCTATATCGCATTTTTTTAGCAGAGCCACATGATAAGCTAATAATTGAAGTGGTATGGTTAATAAAAAAGGATTCAAAAGTTCATCAATAAAAGGCATTTCAATTTTAAATCTTATATTTTCATTTATTACCTCATCATGTTTATCTGATATTAATAAAACCTTTCCTCCTCTTGCTATAACTTCTTGCATGTTAGAAATAGTTTTTTCAAAATATTTATCTTTTGGAGCCAAAATAATTACAGGCAAACCATCTTCGATCAAAGCTAGTGGACCATGTTTCATTTCTCCAGCGGGGTAACCTTCAGCGTGAAGATAAGATAATTCTTTCAATTTTAATGCTCCTTCTAATGCTATGGGGAATGATGATCCTCTCCCTAAAAACATTGATCCTTTGGCTGATAAAAAGTCTTTAGCAAATATTTGTATCAGCTCCTCGGTCTTTAATGAATTCTCAATTTCTAGAGGTAGATTTTTAAGATTTTTAATTTTTTCAATATAATTTTTATCATCAATATTCCCTCTTATTTTAGATATCTTTAAACTCATTATATACAAAACTAACATTTGACCTATAAAAGCTTTTGTAGATGCCACGCCTATTTCTGGGCCCGCATGAATAGGTACAACCCAATCAGAATTCCTAGCTATTGAGCTTTCTACTACATTAATAACAGAACAAGTTTTCATTTTATTTTTTTTAGCTATTTCTAAAGCTGCTGCTGTATCTGCTGTTTCTCCAGACTGAGACACAAATATATACAAAGTATTAGGGTTAAATCTTATTTTTCTATATCTAAATTCTGAAGCCACCTCAGTTTCTACGTTTAAATCTGTTAATTCTTCTATCCAATATTTAGCAACTTGGCATGAATGATAAGCAGTACCACATCCAACAAGGAATATTTTATTAATTTTTTTTGGGTCAATAGGAAAATCATAAAGATTTATATCATTTCTTATTTTGTCTATATATTCGTTCAAACAATTTTTAATAGTAATTGGTTGCTCAAATATTTCTTTAGACATAAAATTTTTATAATCACCTAACTTTGCTTCATTTTTGTCTTCAGATAAAACTAATATTTTTTTATTAATTTTATTTTTAGAAATATCAAAAAATTCAACACTATCTTTTGTTATCTTGCATATTTCTCCGTCATCCAAATAAGAAATTTTATTTGTCATAGCTTTAAGTGCGTATGAGTCGGAACCTAAATAATTTTCATTATTTGAGTATCCAACAGCAAGTGGGCTGCCTCGTCTAGCTCCAATAATAATATCAGATTGATCTTTAAATAATATCCCTAGTGCAAAACTTCCTTCTAGATATTCTAAAGACTTTAATACTGCATCAATTGGATTTGAGTCTTTTAAATATTTCGTTATTAATAGTGTGATAACTTCAGTATCAGTTTGAGATTTAAATTTGTATCCCTCTTTTTCAAGTTTCTTTTTTAGAGAATTAGAATTTTCAATTATTCCATTATGAACCACCGAAACTATTTCAGAAGAATGTGGGTGAGCATTGACTTCGTTTGGTATGCCGTGAGTAGCCCATCTCACGTGGCCAATTCCTATATTGCCTTGAGCTGGAGAATTAAACAATATCTTTTCAAGCTCTTCGACTCTTCCGGAGCATTTTTTTTCATTAAGATTTTTTTTAGAGATTGTCGCAATTCCAGCTGAGTCATATCCTCTATATTCTAATCTTTTTAAAGAATTTATAATATTTGAGGTAACAGACTTATTGCTCGCAATACCAATTATCCCGCACATTATTTTTTTTTCCTTTTGTAATTTTTTTTGTTAATTTGTGGCGATCTTGTTAAAGCCAGTGAATTTTTTGTAATATTTTTAGTAATTACAGATCCTGCGCCTACTACAGAATTTTCCTCAATTACTAATGGTGCCACTAAAGAAGAGTTAGACCCTACAAATACATTTTTTTTGATTTTAGTTTTGTTCTTTTTAATTCCATCGTAATTACATGTAATAGTACCTGCTCCGATATTACTATTTTCTCCAACTTCTGTATCACCTATATAGGATAAATGGTTTACTTTGCTTTTAGATTTAATTTTTGAGTTTTTTGTTTCTACAAAATTGCCTACCTTCGAACCTGGTAAAAAATGTGATCCAGGTCTAATTCTGGCATAAGGCCCAACTGTAACATTTTTTTCCAGCTTGGCTCCCTCCAAATGGGAAAAGGATTTTATTGTAACATTATTTCCGATTTTTACTTTTGATCCAATAACAACATATGGTTCAATTTTTACATTTTTGCCAAATGTCGTATCTTTGGATAGGAAAATTGTCTCTGGTGCGATTAACTCTACGCCTTGGTTTAAGGCTTTTATTCTTAAATTATCTTGTTCAGATCTTAGTTTAATCGCTTTTTTTAGTTTTAAATTTGTCTTCATAAAAAGTTCTCTTTACATTAGAAATGGATTATAAATAAGTCACAAAATATTTCTTTTTAAAACTTTAAAAAATGACTCAAAACCTAACCATTTTATTCGATCTAGACGGAACAATTGTTAACACCGCCCCGGATTTAATGTCTGCACATAACCACGTAATGAGAAAATTTGGTTTTGAAGAAAAAAAAATGGAAGATATAAAATCACTGGCTGGTAAAGGTGCATGGGTAATGATGCAAAGATCCTTTAAAGAAGAAATTAAAAATGAGGAAACTAAAAAAGCAATGACCAAGGAATTTATTGATTTTTATGCTAAGAATATTGATAAGTATAGTAAGCCATTAAAGGGACTAGTTAAATTTTTAGATTGGGCAAAAAATAAAAATATTTCAATGGCCGTTTGTACAAATAAACAAGAGCGTTTAGCAATAGATTTATTGAAGAAATTAGATATTTACAAGTATTTTGGATATGTTGCGGGATCGGATACTTTTGCTTTTAACAAACCTGATCCTAGGCATTTAACAGATGTCGTTGAAATTATTGGTGGAGATTTAAATAAAACAATAATGATTGGTGACAGTGAAGTTGATGAAATGTCTGCACACAATGCTAAATTACCTTTTATTTTAGTAAAAGATGGCTACACAGAAAAATCTGAAAATGAAATTAAGCATGACGCTTTAATTTCAGATTTTATAGGTTTCGAAAAAGTCATAGAAAAATATTTATGATAACTTTTGCCCTATTCTCGGCGTTAGCAACTTTTTATTTTACTATGTTTATAACCCCCGGCCCGAATAATGCTATGTTAACTGCCTCTGGATTAAAATTTGGTTTTTTTAGAACCTTGCCTCACGTAATAGGAATTCCACTTGGTCATATATTTCAAATAGGATTAACCTGTTTTGGTTTAGCAAATTTATTTTTAGTTTACCCTCAGGTTCAATTTTATATGAAAATCTTATGTTTTTTATATTTAATTTATCTAGCTAAAACAATGATCGGTTCTTTTAGTATGATACAAAAAGAAACAGGTAGGCCTCTAAAATTTTATGAGGCTTCTTTTTTTCAATTTGTAAATCCTAAAGCGTGGTCAATAGCTGTAACCGTTGCTTCAGGTTTTTTTCCTACTGAAGAAAATATTTTTATAGGTGTTGCATTTGTTACAATTACTGCGGCAGTAATATGCTTTCCATCAATATGTGTTTGGGCTTTATTTGGTAGTGGTTTAAGAAAATTTGTTACAAATTTGAGAATTAAAAAAACAATCGAATATTTACTTGCAATATTGCTAATTTTAACAGGCTTATTTATTTTACTTAAATAATCTTTGATTTTTATACTCTGCTCTAATATACATTTTGGCAAATGCACTTTACAAAAAAAACAGTACCAGAAAAAAGATCTAACTTAATAAATAAATTACAATCAAAAAAATTATTGAGATTTCCAGGTGCTTATAATCCTCTATGTGCAAAATTAATTGCTGAAATTGGTTTCGATGGTGTCTATGTTTCTGGTGGAGTAATGTCAAATGACTTAGGGCTGCCGGACATTGGTCTAACATCATTAGAACAGGTGAGCTATAGAAGCTCTCAAATAGCAAGGGTTACAGATTTACCTACGATAGTTGATATTGATACGGGTTTTGGCAACTGTAAAAAGACAATTGAAGTTTTTGAAGGTAAAGGTTTGGCTGGTTGTCATCTTGAAGATCAAGTTGCCGAAAAAAGGTGTGGTCATTTAGATAATAAAGAACTTATTTCTATAGAGGAAATGGTTAAAAAAATTGAAGAATGTGTCAAATCAAGAAAAGATAAAAACTTTTTAATTATTGCTAGAACAGATGCAAATACGGTTGAAGGTTTGGACAAAACAATTAATCGAATTAAAGCATATGAAGGTGCAGGTGCTGATATGATATTCCCAGAAGCTTTAAAAGATGAGAAAGAATTTGAGAAAGTAAGAAAAAATTCAAAAGGCTATTTGCTAGCCAATATGACTGAATTTGGTAAATCAAAATTATTAGATAAAAAACAACTGGAAAATTTAGGATACAATTTAGTTATTTATCCAGTAACAACTCAAAGATTAGCAATGAAAAGTGCGGAAGAAGGTCTGAAATCTATTTTTAAAGATGGTCACCAAAATAATATAATAGACAAAATGCAGACTAGAAAAAGGTTGTATGAGCTCGTAGAATATGAGAAATACAATACGCCGGATAAGAAAATTACAGATTTTTCTACTGAGGGGCATGAATAATGAGTGAAGAGATTAAAAAAGGTTTATTAGGAATAGTAGTTGATGAAACTACGATATCACACGTTGTTCCAGAATTGAGTACGCTTACTTACAGGGGTTATACGGTTCAAGAATTATGTGACAAATGTGATTTTGAGGAGGTAGCCTACTTAGTTTTACACGGAGAATTACCAAATAAAAAACAATTAAAAAAATTTATTAAAGATGAAAGATCAGAGAGAAAACTTTCAAAACATATTTTAAATGATATTCAAAAAATGCCAAAGACCGCACATCCTATGGATGTTATTAGAACTTGTGTAAGTTTGATGGCTCTAGAGGATAAAGACACAAAAGATAACTCTCCTAAAGCCAACATGAGAAAAGCAATGAGAATTTTTGCGAAGACGCCTACAGCAGTTGCGGCCTATTTTAGGTATCGAAAAGGTAAAAAAATTATTTCCCCAGACAAAAAATTATCATTTTCACAAAATTTTTTCAAAATGATGTTTAATAAAGTCCCTGACAAAGAAATTGTTAGAGCTTTTGATATTTCTCTAATTCTTTATGCTGAACATAGTTTTAATGTTTCGACCTTCACTGCTAGAACGATTACAAGTAGCTTATCTGATTTACACGGTGCTATTACAGGTGCGATAGCCTCACTTAAAGGTCCTTTGCACGGTGGAGCTAACGAAGCCGTAATGCACATGATGAAAGAAATAAAAAAACCTGAAAAAGCTAAAGCTTGGATTGAAAATGCATTAGATAAGAAAAAGGTTATTATGGGATTTGGTCACAGAGTTTATAGAACTGGAGATTCGAGAGTGCCTACTATGAAACATTATATGTTTAAAGTGGCAAAGCTTTTAAAAAAAGAGAAATATACTCAAATATACGAAATATTAGAAAAGGTTATGTTAGAGAAAAAGAATATACACCCTAATGTAGATTTTCCATGCGGACCCACTTATTACATGATGGGAATAGATATAGACTTTTATACTCCCATATTTGTAATGTCTAGAATTACAGGTTGGTCAGCTCATATAATGGAACAACATGCTTCAAACAAATTGATTAGGCCTCTATCAAAATATAAAGGACAAGAGGTTAGAGAAGTGATGTTGTTAAATCAAAGATAATTAAAATTCGATTACTGCAAACTTGCCGTCTATTATCCTTAAAGACAAATTTTCTTTTTTAACATAATAATCAATAGCTTTCTTAACATCAGTTATATATGAAGCATCTTGGTAATCGTCACAGACAATTGTTCCCTTCTTACCTTTCATATTTTGATGAACAATTTCAATATCATTTAGTGTTGTTTCATAACTATGGCCACCATCAATAAAAGCAAAATCAATTTTCTCAATATTTAAATTTTTAAGCACTTTGTTAGAATTTCCTTTATAAAGGGTAACTTGATCATCAAAATTTATTAAAAATTTTTTTACACTTTCAAGAGAATTTAAATTTTCATTGATTATCAAGTTGTAGTAAAGATGTTTTAGAGGATTAGAAAATTTTTGATGCTTTATATATACTGGTTTCTTTTCGTTATTATCATCACTTTCATTGCCAAAGAGATCTATACCAGTATAAGTAAAGTTACCATTATGAATTAAATTTAAAAATTCACAGATATTTCTCGAGGTGACGCCGCAAAAAACACCTATCTCCAAAAAGTGATGAGGTTTTTTTTCATAAATTATTTCTATTAATTTATTTCCCCACTTAGGACTTAACCCAGTTTTTCGCCAATATTTTTTGAATTTGAAATTCAATAAATTTTAGGAGAACGCATCAACCCACGATCCCTTAGTTGAAGCTTTAGAATATTCTGTGGCTCTACCTTCAAAAAAGTTCATGTGTTCTACCGCATTAAGCATAGTGTCTAACCATGTTAATGGATTCTTTTTGATGTCATAAATAGGTTCTAATCCTAATTGAACTAAACGTCTGTTTCCAATAAATCTAATATAATCTTTAACTTCTTGAGCTGTTAAACCTTGCATTGGACCCATTTCAAATGCTAAATCAATAAAAGCATCTTCGTGCTCAATAATAGTTCTACAAGCTTCGTAGAGTTCTTTTTTTAATTGGGGTGTCCAGATTTCAGGATTTTCTTTAATAAACTCTTTAAATATTCTAATCATTGAATTGCAATGGAGAGTTTCGTCTCTAACAGACCAAGTAACTATCTGACCCATACCTTTAAGCTTATTATGTCTTGGAAAATTTAAAAGAATTGCAAAACTAGCAAATAATTGTAACCCCTCTGTGAAAGCACTAAAGACAGCTACAGTTTTAGCAATGTCTTCTTTTGAATTAACATTGAAACCTTGCATGTAATCGTATTTATCTTTCATTTCTTTATATTTCATGAAAGCAGAATATTCAGACTCCGGCATGCCTATTGTGTCTAGTAAATGTGAGTATGCGGCTACGTGCACTGTCTCCATCGATGCAAAAGCAGTCATCATCATTAATACTTCTGTAGGCTTAAAAACAGTTGTGTAATGCCTTAAATAACAATTGTTAACTTCAACATCTGCCTGAGTAAAGAATCTAAAAATTTGTGTAACTAAATTTTTCTCTGGTTGAGACAGGTTTTTTTGCCAATCTCTTACGTCGTCTCCTAGTGGAACTTCTTCAGGCAACCAATGAATTCTTTGTTGAGTTAGCCATGCGTCGTAACACCATGGATATCTAAACGGTTTATAAACTGGATTTTCTACCAATAATCCCATTTTTTTTGGCTCTATGATTTTCTTTGTATTTTCTTTTGCTACTGACATGATAAACACTCCTCGTATTTGTTTTCTTCATTATTTGATTCTTCGTTAGCTTTATAAACGTTTCTTGTCACATCTGTTGAAGATCCAGTGTTAACGTTTTCGGCTCTTTGTATTGATTTTGATCTGCAATAGTACAGACTCTTCAATCCTTTTTTCCACGCTTGAAAATGTATTTGGTGCAAATCTTTTTTATGAATATCTGCTGGAACAAAAACATTTATAGATTGAGCTTGAGATATATTTGGTGTTCTGTCTGCTCCAAGTTCAACTATCCATCTTTGATCTATCTCAAAAGCTGTCTTAAAAGTATCTTTCTCAATATCTGTTAAAAAATCTAAATGCGAAACGGATCCTTGATTAGTTGTAATTGTGGACCAAGTCTCGTCGTCGTTCTTTCCATGTTTTTCTAAAATTTTAGCCAAATATTTATTTCTTACATTGAATGAGCCTGACAAAGTTTTATGAGTGTAACTATTCGCGGCAATTGGTTCAATTCCAGGAGAGGCGCCTCCACAAATGACTGAAATGGAAGCAGTTGGAGCTATTGCGGTCTTGTTAGAAAATCTCTCCTTTATGCCATACTCTTCAGCATCAGGACATGCTCCTCTTTCCTCTGCCAATTTAACAGAAGCTAGGTCGGCTTTTTCCTGAATATGTTTAAAGATTTTTTGATTCCATACTTTGCTCATCACTGATCCAAAAGGAATGTTTTTTTGTTGGAAAAAAGAATGTAAACCCATAACACCTAATCCTACACTTCTTTCTCTCATAGCGGAATATTTTGCATTGCTAAAACTATCAGGAGCTCTATTTATAAAATCTGACATTACGTTATCTAAAAATCTCATCACATCTTCTATAAATATTTTATCGTCTTTCCATTCATCATATTTTTCAATATTTAAAGAAGACAAACAACAAACAGCTGTTCTTTCTCTTCCAGTATTATCTAAACCAGTTGGCAACGTAATTTCGCTGCATAAATTTGATGTTTTAACTTTCAATCCAGCCAATTTGTGATGTTGAGGAATTTGTCTGTTAACTGTATCTATGTAAATTATATAGGGCTCACCTGTTTCAACTCTAGCCGTTAGTAATCTTATCCATAAATTTCTTGCTGGTATAGTCGATTGTACAGTTCCATCCTTTGGACTTCTTAGTGCCCACTGGCCATCGGTTTCAACTGCCCTCATAAAATCATCTGTGACTAGAACTCCGTGATGTAGATTTAAAGATCTTCTGTTTACATCTCCTCCGGTAGGCCTTCTCATTTCAATAAACTCTTCAATTTCAGGATGATCAATTGGAAGATAACAAGCTGCTGAGCCTCTTCTTAGTGATCCTTGACTAATAGCTAATGTTAAAGAGTCCATAACTTTTATAAAAGGTATAATCCCAGAAGTTTTACCAACCTTACCAATTTTTTCACCAATTGATCTTAGGTTGCCCCAATAACTTCCTATGCCGCCTCCTCTGGCAGCTAGCCAAACGTTTTCGCTCCATAGACCAAGTATGCCCTCTAAACTATCGCCTGCCTCGTTTAAAAAACATGAAATCGGTAAACCTCTCTCTGTACCTCCGTTTGAAAGCACTGGTGTAGCTGGCATGAACCAAAGGTTACTAATGTAGTTATAAAGTCTTTGAGCGTGAAGATTGTCATCAGCATATGTGCTTGCTACTCTGGCGAATAGATCTTGAAATGATTCATTCTGACCTAAATATCTGTCTGTTAAAGTTGCACGACCAAAATCTGTTAGGTTGGCATCTCTTGATCTATCAATTTTTATTGTAATGCCTTTTTCGTTTTGAAATAGCTCTGTCTCCCCTGATAGAGAAAATAAATCTGGTTTTTTAGGCCCATTAATAGATAGATCATTTTGGTTCAACTGGCTTATGTTGCCCATAGCTTTTTTTATTGCCAAAGATACGTTTTTACTCATATTTTTACTTGTTTTACTGTTTAAATGTTAATAAACAACTATATGTTGTGTTACATTTATGTTAATATACTATATAACATCAAAATCAATAGAACATTATAAGAACATCTGATTATTTTTGCAAGTGGAAAATTTTGTTAATAAACATTTAATAACAAATGCCTTTATTCTCTAGTATTTATAGCTCATGAAAATCAATCCTAATGGTTTTAGAGAATACGATGCTCGATGGATCTTTGAAAAAGACATCGATATAAAGGGAATCACCAATTTAGGAAAAGGCCTAGGAACTCAAATAATAGGCCATACAAAAAAAATTAATCCAAGAGTAACAGTTGGTCACGATTATAGGTCATACAGTGAAAAAATTAAAATGGCTTTAAGTGAAGGTTTGTTATCGACAGGCTGCAATGTTGAAGATGTTGGTTTGTCTCTTTCTCCAATGGTTTACTTCGCTCAGTTTAATTTAAACTCCGATGCAATAGCAATGATAACAGCTAGTCATAACGAAAATGGTTGGACTGGAGTAAAAATGGGAATCAAAAAAGGATTAACGCACGCTCCAGAGGAAATGTCTGAGTTAAAAGATATTGTTCTTAATAATAAATTTAAATCAGGTAAAGGTAATTTGAAAAGAATTAACGACTTTAAAAACGTATACACACAAGATTTAATCAAAAATAATAAAATTAACAAAAAAATTAAAGCTGTAGTCGCTTGTGGAAATGGAACAGCTGGTATTTTTGCACCAGATATTATAAGAGGCATAGGTTGTGATGTAGTAGAATTGGATTGTAAACTAGACTGGTCATTTCCAAAATACAATCCAAACCCAGAAGACTTAGAAATGCTTCATGCTATTTCTAAAGCTGTTAAAGATAACAAAGCTGATATAGGTTTCGGTTTTGATGGTGATGGAGATAGATGCGGAGTGATTGACGAAAAGGGTAATGAAATTTTTTCCGATAAAATAGGTTTATTGATTGCTAGAAACCTAGCGCCAAGACATAAAAACTCCAAATTTATTGTAGATGTTAAATCTACCGGTCTTTACTCAAAAGATAAAGTTTTAACAGAAAATCAATGTAAAACTATTTATTGGAAAACGGGACACTCACATATCAAAAGAAAAGTGAATGCAGAAAAAGCGTTGGCAGGTTTTGAAAAAAGTGGCCATTTCTTTTTTAATCAACCTTTAGGATATGGTTATGATGACGGTATCAATTCTGCAATACAGGTTTGTCATTTGTTAAATAATCAAAACAAAAAAATGAGTGAGCTGATGAAAGAATTACCAAATACATATCAAACTCCAACTATGGCCCCCTTCTGTAAAGATGAGGAAAAATACGGAGTTGTTGATGATATGGTAAAAAAGGTTCAAAAAATTCAAAAGGAAAATATTAAAATTGATAATCAAAAAATTGTAGAAGTTTTAACTGTTAATGGTGTGAGATTTTCTTTAGAAGATGGATCTTGGGGTTTAATAAGAGCTTCATCTAATAAACCTTCGCTAGTTGTAGTAACAGAAAGCCCAACATCTGATGATCGTAAAAGAAAGATTTTTGAATTTATTGATGGTTTACTACAAAAAACTGGTAAAATCGGAGAGTACGATCAAAAAATTTAAAGTGAAAAATATTCGTAAAGAAATCTAGTTCCTATAACTACTAAAAATAAACCAAAATATTTAGTCATTTTCTTTTTATTAATTCTATGACTAGCTTTAGCCCCTAACCTAGCCATGAAAGCTGTAATTGGGAAAAATATAAGAAATGCTGGTATATTTAAAAATCCAATACTAAGAGGTAACTGAGCATTAAGATATGAACCAGATATTAAGAATCCTACTGCACCAAATAAGGCGATAATAAAACCAATGGCTGCAGCACTTCCTATCGCTTTATTTATAGGGTAACCAAAGAACTTTAAAATTGGCACATTCATTACTGCACCTCCTATCCCCATAGGTGCAGATATGAAACCACTTACAATTCCTGCTATTATCCTGGATGGTAAACTAATTTTTACATCCAAATTTTCTTCTTTCTCTTTAAGGAAGAGTAAATAAAAAGCTAAAAAATAAACAACAATTGTGAAAAATAAAATTAAAGGTTTAGTTTTCAAACTTGCTGCTAAAATTGTTCCTAAAATAACCCCAGTAGCTACAAATATCCCGTAACCTTTGACAATGTTAAAGTCTACAGCTTTATGTTGATGATGTGTCATTACAGAAACAATAGAAGTTGGAATTATAATTCCAAACGAGGTGCCGACTGCTAAATGCATTAAATAACTAGGTTCTATTCCTGAAGTGCTAAAAATATAAAACAAAATTGGAACTGTAATTAAACCGCCACCAATACCAAATAAACCTGCAGCAAACCCAGCAGGAATTGCTGTTATGATCATTATAAAAATTAAATAAATAATTTCTGATTGTGAGAGAATATCCAAAATTATCTTTCTAAAGATACAGGATTTGTTTTTTTAACCTGATCCATTATATGATTGACCTTTTGTAGGTCTGCATCTCTAATACACATATTTTTTGAAAGATATTGTTTCCAAGTTTTCGATCCATTTTGTCCATGAAATAATCCAACTGTATGTCTCATGATATGATTTAGTTGAACGCCTTTGGATGTTTGTTCTTGAATATAAGGAATTAATTTTTCCATAACATCACCTCTTGTAGGAATATTTTTATTATTGAATATTTCTTTTTCAATATCGGCTAAAAAATAAGGTGAATGATAAACGGCTCTACCAATCATTGCGCCATCAACTTTTATTAAATGATTTTTTATATCTTCAACTGATTTAATTCCCCCATTTATAATAATTTCATCATCTTTAAAATGTTCTTTAAGTTTATAGACAAATTCATACTTTAAAGGTGGTATGTTTAAATTTTCTTTAGGACTTAATTTTTTCAATAATGCTTTTCTTGCATGAATAATAAATTTTTTTGATCCAGCATCTTTAGTTGTTTGAATAAAAGATTTTAAAAATTCAAAGTCTTCAACTTCGTTGTAACCAATTCTTGTTTTAATTGTTACTGGTAGCTTTGTTGATTTTGCCATAGCTTCAATACACTTTGCAACTAGGTCTGGTTCTTGCATTAAACATGCTCCAAATTTATTTTTTTGAACTTTTTTACTCGGGCAGCCTAAATTTAAATTAATTTCCTTATAACCATAATCTTCAGAAATTTTACAAGACTCTGCCAATTCACTTGGGTTTGATCCTCCTATTTGAAGGGTTACTGGGTTGGATATATTTTTGAACGATAAAAGTTTATTTCTGTCACCTCTTATTATTGCATTAGCAACAATCATTTCGGTATATAGATGTACATTTTTACTAATAAGACTTAAAAAATAAATTTCGTGCTTATCAGTACAATCCATCATAGGTGCGACTGATATGGACTTCTTCATTACTTCTCTTCTATATTATCTATTTCTTCTTTTAATTCTAAAGGTTCTTCCTGATCTAAGTTTTCTTGCTTTATTTCAGGCTGTTCCGATTTTAGTTCTGATAGTGCTTCTTTGGCTAAATTACTAGTTGGTTTGTTGTCTGGAGTTCTTCTTGTTCTCTTTGAAGGCAAAACAGCAATACCACTTTTAGAAACTTGACCTTTGTAAATATTTTCAAAATCATCATTAACCTCTTCCTCTGTATCTTCAAGCTCTTCAACTTCGTCAGGCTCTTTTCTTAACCTAGTAATTGCATTTTTCTCTAATTCTTTAATAGACAATTTCCCATCACCGATTTCTCTCAAAGCAATAATTGTCCTTTTATCGTTATCTTCTTCTACAAGCATTGGGGAACCAGAGTTCAGTTGAGTTGTTCTCTCTTTTGCCAGCAACACAAGATCGTATTGATTATCAATTTTTTCTAAGCAGTCTTCTACAGTAATTCTTGCCATGATGTTGTTTGTTTATTCAATAAATTTTAATAAATCAAGTATATTTTAAAGTTTAATCGGTTCAATTTTTTTTCTAAAAATTAGCAATAATGCTAAAGATATTACAATATAAGCTCCGCTAATTAGAGCTATATTTTGAATAGAAAAACCTAAATCAATTAATATTCCAAATAATGCAGTGCCAAATGCTGTTGAAAAAACCATCAGGGCTGTTGTTAAAGCTTTAATGCTTCCAATGTACTTAACTCCATAAATTTCTGCCCAAGTTGAAGATCCCAAAACATTGGCCAAACCATTTGATATCCCAATCAATCCAAGAAAAACAAAAGCACTAAATTCATGATTTGAGAAAACTAACGCCGTCATTGATAGAAGCAAAGGAATATTTACAAAAGGTATTAATTTTCTGCTGGTAAATTTATCTACTAAAAAACCTGATAATATCAAAGAGCAAATAGATGTTGCTGAATAAAACATAAAAGCTTTTGGTATTACAAATGAACTCCATAATTTTTCTTCAGATATAAAAGATTGATAAATAAAAATTCCTGTAATTATCCATGGACCTGCTAACATATTAAGAGAAATAATATAAAATTTATAATCATTAAGTACTTCTAACCGTGTCCAATCTTTGATTTTTTCCTTTTTATTATTAGAAGGATCCTCCTCCCTGGAGTCTAACTTTATAGTCTTAATACAATTATATATAATGATTGGAAGTAAGACTAAAATTAATATTGCTATACCCTGCCATACTGATCTCCAAGAGAACAAAAATATCAAATAAGTTACAAGAACCGGTAAAATAAATTCAGCTGTCGACAAACCAAACCAAATAGTACTTAAGGCCTTTCCTCTGGACCTTTCAAAAAATCTTGAAATCGTAGTTGTTGATGTGTGACTCATTAAACCTTGTCCAGAAAATCTCATTAAAAAAATTCCAATAACTAAAAGATAAATGTTATTTATCAAAGAAAATAAAAGTGAAGATAATGAAAGTAATAATACTACAAATATTGCATAATATAGTAATTTGTAATCATCAATTTTTTTTCCAGCCCAAATTAGTAATAAACTCGAACATATTGTAGCAAAGGCATAAATTGTTCCAAATTTTCCATGAGAGATATCTAATTCATTTCTTATTGGTGCGTTAAACAATCCCAAAAAAAAACTCTGTCCAAAACTTGAAAAAAATGTAAATATAAATCCAAATATAATTACTTTTTTATTTAGAGAAAGATTAATCATTTATGAGTTGTAAAGTTTCATTCATAGGCTTAGGTGTAATGGGATACCCTATGGCTGGATATATATCAAAAGCTGGACACAATGTAACTGTTTATAATAGAACTAAATCTAAAGCTGAAAAATGGATTAAAGAATACAAAGGTAATCTTGCCGAAACGCCAATGGATGCCGCAAAAGATAGTGATTATATTTTTACATGTGTTGGAAATGATAATGATCTAAGAGAAGTCACACTTGGTGACAAAGGTTTATTTATAACTGCTAAGAAGGGTTCAATTTACATAGATAACACCACAGCATCAGCAAATATTGCTAGAGAATTATACAAAGAAGCTAAATCAAAGGGATTTGATTTCTTAGATGCTCCAATATCAGGTGGACAAGCTGGGGCTGAGGGTGGAACACTCACAGTAATGGTTGGCGGTGACGAGACCCCGTTCAAAAAAGCTGAGCCAGTAATAGATTGTTATAGTAAGAAAATTAAACTTTTGGGTCCTTCTGGGAGTGGTCAATTAACTAAAATGGTAAATCAGATTTGTATAGCAGGTTTGGTGCAAGGTTTGTCAGAAGCAATTAATTTTGGAATGAATGCTGGATTAAATATGAATGATGTCATTGAAGTTATTTCAAAAGGTGCAGCTCAGTCTTGGCAAATGGAAAATAGACACAAAACAATGATTGAGGACAAATTCGATTATGGTTTCGCAGTCGATTGGATGAGAAAAGATTTAAAAATTGCTATGGAGGAAGCAAAAAAAAATAATTCCCCTTTACCAATAACAAAAATAATAGATGAATATTACGCTGAAGTCCAAAAAATGGGTGGACAAAGATGGGATACTTCTAGCCTAATTAAAAGATTTAGAAAATAGTGTCACAAAAACAAGTTAGTTATTATGAAGACTTTAATGAAATTGAAAAAAAAATATGGTCTTTATTAATAAGAGCAGTAAATGACCGAAATTCGGAATTTAGGACACCAGTATTTATTTGTGGTGATAGAGATAATTTAGATGGTAGAGTTGTTGTTTTAAGAAAAGTTGATGACAAAAATAATTATATTCAATTTCACAGCGATATAAGATCTACTAAAATAAATACTATTAAAAATAATTCTAATTGTTCACTTTTGTTTTATGGAAAAAAAGAAAAAATACAAATCAGAATGAGAGTTAAAAGTGAGTTACACTACGATGATGAGATTACAAAAGAGTCTTGGAATAAAACAGGTCATATAAGTAGAAAATGTTATTTGGTAACAAAAGGTCCGGGAACGAAATCTGAAAATCCCACATCAGGATTAGATAGTAAACTTGATAATTTTGATTTTTCTAAAGAGGAAAGTGAAAAAGGTTACAAAAATTTTTGTGTTATAAAATGCAAAATTAAAAGTATTGAATGGTTGTATCTTGCTGCTAAGGGGCACCGTAGAGCATTAATTAATCTAGAAGGATCTAAGAAGTTTTCTTGGTTAATTCCCTAAATTTTTATATTTTTTATAATTGCTAACATAGTGAGCAGCATTTTCTTTAATATGTTTTATTTCTTCATCTGTAACTTGCCTAATAACTTTTCCAGGACTTCCTATAACTAAGGATCTTTCTGGAATTATTTTATTTTCAGTTATTAAAGTGTTAGCTCCTATGATTGAATTTTTTCCTATCTTAGCTTTATTTAAAATTGTACTTCCTATACCAATAAGACAGTCATCTTCAATTATACATCCATGTAGCATAACCAAATGTCCTACTGTAACATTTTTTCCAATTGTTGCTGGACATCCAGGATCAGTATGAACTACACTGCCATCTTGAATGTTTGATCCTTCCCCAACAATAATTGGCTCAACGTCTCCTCTTAAAGTTGCATTAAACCAAACATTTGCATCTTTTTTTAGAGTGACATTACCGATTAAAACTGAATTCGGTGCAAACCAACTCTCTTTATCTATCTTTGGACTTATATTGTTGAAATTATAAATCATTAATATAATTATAATATAATATGGTCTTAACAAAAACCCCTATCTGTAATTTTGAGGAAAATGCACATAATTTTAATCTAAAGGGCGTAGATAATAAATTTTATAGGCTTAGTGATTGTGTTGGAAATAATGGAACTCTGATTATGTTTATTTGCAATCATTGTCCCTACGTAAAAGCTATAATTAAAGAATTGGTAGAAGATATAAAAGACATGAAAAAAAATGGAGTTGAAACAGTAGCGATTATGTCTAATGATACAAAAAATTATCCTGAGGACTCTTTTGAAAATATGTTGTCTTTTTCAAAAGAAAACAATTTTGAATTCCCATACCTATTTGATGATAACCAAGAAGTCGCAAAAAAATTTGGGGCAGTGTGTACTCCAGATTTTTTTGGTTACAACAAAAAATTGAATCTCCAATATAGAGGCAGGTTTAGAGAATTAAAAAATCTTACTCCTATTAGAAATGGTGAAAGTGATCTCAAAAAAGGCATGTTAATGATCTCTAAAACACAAAATGGTCCAAAAAAACAAATACCTAGTATGGGCTGTAATATAAAGTGGATTAAGTAATGTTTTTAATATCGACAAGAAATTTTCCCCCAGAAATTGGTGGAATGCAAAATTTAATGGGTGGGTTAGCTTTATCTTTATTAAAGCATGGGCCAGTGAAAGTGTTTGCAGAAAAAATTAATGTAGAAAATAACTTTGATAAAAATGCAGGTTTTAATATTACTCGTGTTTCAGGATTTAAAATTCTTAGAAAATATAGAAAAGCGAATTTAATTAAAGAATTTTCTCTAAAAAATTCAATTAGAGCTTTTTTTTTCGACCACTGGAAGAGTATAGAAAATATAGATGAAAAAATCTTAGCAAACACAACATCATTTTGTCTAATACATTCTAAAGAAATTAATCACACAGAGGGGACTTTCATAAATAAAAGAATGTTAAAAGCTTTGAACAAAGCCAGTTATGTAATTTCAAATTCTGAATTTACCAAAAAACTAGCTATTAAAAATGGTTTAAACGAAAAAAAAATTAGAATTATCCATCCTGGCTGCAACTATCCAATTAAAATTGATAACAAAAATTTAGATAAAGCGAAAGATTTATTTAGAAATTGCTTCCCAAAAATTATTACAGTAGCGAGACTTGATAAGAGAAAAAGTCATCAAAATATTTTAATGACAATTAAAAATTTAAAAACAAGATTTCCTAATATTAGATATATTTCCATTGGAGACGGTGATGAAATGCAAAATCTT
Source organism: uncultured Pelagibacteraceae bacterium (assembly GCA_902582155.1). GTDB lineage: Bacteria > Pseudomonadota > Alphaproteobacteria > Pelagibacterales > Pelagibacteraceae > Pelagilacustribacter. The sequence continues at coordinate 25,469 of CACHRI010000001.1, read as the reverse complement.
AAGAATTTAAAAAATGAATTAGGTCTTGGTAATGAAGTACTGCTTTTAAAAGAGTCAACTGAACTACTTAAAGCGGCACTATTAGAACAGTCTGATCTTTTTTTAATGCCTTCAATAATTTATAAAAAATCCGTTGAAGGGTTTGGAATATCTTTTATAGAGGCAGCTGCTTTCGGAACTGGTTCAATTGGAGGTATTGCTGGTGGAGCTGCTGATGCTATTCAAGATGGAATTACTGGATATTTATGCGATGGAGGCAACTTAAATTCTATATATGAAACTATTGTTAAATTTTACGATAATGATAATTTTAAACAATTAGGTAAAAATGCCCTTTCTTTTTCAAAAAATTTTAATTGGGATAAAATTATAAAAAAATATATTAAACTAATCTAAATCTTTTTTAATATAATTTAGTACATCATCAACTTTTAATTCGGCTAGATTTTTGACCGTTAATGTTTTAAAATTTGAATTACCTATATTAACTTTTTTTGCGGTTGTATGACTTCCAAATAATGCAATACCTTTTTTATTAAGGTGAGAACAAATATGTGCAGGCCCCGTATCATTAGATACAATGTATTTGGCAGAGTTAATTAAAGAAATCAAAAAACTTATATTAACCGGTTGATTTTTATCTATAACAAGTTTTGCATTAAGTTTCTTTGCTTCATCTATTTCATTAGGACCTGGTGCAACCAAAACAGGATACTTATTTTTATAAAATTCCTTTATTTTGATTATCAATTCAGAAAAGTAAGGCCATTTTTTTTGAACATGTTTTTTTGAACAAAATGGAAAAAGTAAAACAAAATCTCCATTTGTATACTGTTTTAAATTTCTAGAAATATCTTTTATACTCCAATTTAGATTAATTGCTTGGGTGTTTTTAGTTAGCACATTGCTTTTCTTTAATTGTTTTTCCATCCTTGTCAAAACAGAGGCTTCGTTAAAATCTGATAATTTTTCTCCATCATCAAGAGAAGTTTCTGATGATGACCAAATAGGTTTTTTTAGCAAATATTTTTTGTAAAATTTTGTTCTATTTGAATTTTGTAGATCAAATACGTGGGAGAATTCATATTTTTCTAATAATTTTTTTAAATCTTTTAAATAAAACAAATTCCACCTTGGTAGCCTTTTGTCTAAAATTACCCCATCTATATAAGGGCATGATGACATGAATTCTAAATACGCCCTCGAAGTTAATAGTAGAACTTTAGATGTTTTAAAAGAATTTTTTATATCCTGAATAGCCCCATTTGCTTGAATTAAATCTCCAAGAGATCCATGCTTTATTATTAAGATATTTGACATAATTTTATCTTTATATAATGAATTAATTAGTATAATCAAAAAAATACTTTATGAATACAAAATTAAATCAAATACTAGCTGAGATTTCTGCTGGAGAGCTATTGGATAAAATTACTATTTTGGAGATTAAAAGGGAAAAAATAACAGATAGTGAAAAATTAAAAAATATAAATAAAGAGCTAACTTCGCTTACAAAAACTTCTGATGAGAAAATACCTAATAAAAAAAAGATAGAAGATCTTATTTCAAGTTTAAAAAAAATAAATCTTAAACTTTGGAATATCGAAGAAAATAAACGAAAAGCCGAAAAAGAAAAAAAATTCGATGAAGCTTTCATACAGCTCTCACGCGACGTGTATAAATCTAATGATGAAAGAGCTAAAATAAAATTAAAAATTAATGAGATATTGGGTTCTAATATTAAAGAGGTTAAATCTCATTATTAATCATAATTAACACTCGGAATAGTTCTTCTTAATTTGATAGGTATTTTTGGATCGATAGTTGTAGTGATAACACCTTCGCGTTTACCTAGCTCTTTTAAAATTTTGCCATCAGGAGATACAATTAAAGAATGTCCGTAAGTTTTTCTTCCATTACAATGTTTTCCAGCTTGTCCTGGAGCAAAAATGTATGAAAAATTTTCTATAGCTCTTGCCTTTAACAAAGTATGCCAATGTCTTTTTCCAGTAGTTTCTGTAAAAGCTGAGGGAATACTTAAAAAAATAGCTCCCTTTTTCGACATTTTTCTGTACATATTAGGAAATCTTAAGTCATAACAAATTGATAGTCCTAATTTACCCCACGGAAGCTTAACAACTTTAATATTTTTCCCTGCTTCAAAAGTTTTTGACTCGAAATATTTTTCTGATTTACTCAATTTAGCATCATACATATGAATTTTATCATAAAAAGTTTTTATCTTTCCTTTGTTATTTATAAGAACTGATCTATTAAATAGTTTATTTTTATTTTTTATTATCAAAGAGCCAATTAAAATCCATTTTTTATATTTTTTTGCTAATCTTTTTATACCTAAAAGATAGGAGTCTTTATTCATAGTTGTGGCAACTTGTAAAAGTTTCTTTTTATTTAAAGAGAATTTTGATGATACCTCAGGAGTTATAATTAGATTGCCCTTTTGACTTACTGCTTTTTTAATAAGTTTTTCACTTCTTTTAAGATTATCTTTAATACAATCAGATGAACACATTTGAATGCAAGAAACTCTAAACATTTTTAAATTCTAGGGAATAATTTGATAATATACTAGTATTTTATTATTGTGTAATATTAAGGTTTAACGCATCATTGATGATGCAAAATTCCATTTGCAATCAAAACTTGGTACGTAAGCACCTGAAAGTTTTACATTACCAAAATTTTTTTCTAAAACATTACACCATTTTTCTACCTGTTTCGGTTTTTTATCTTGGCTACCTACTTGAGCAGTGATTACGCCACCTTTTTTTAAAATTCTTTTTAAATTTTTCATATTTTTTTTTGCTAAATCAATACAATATTGGTCATCATTTAAATCTACAAAAATTTTATCGTACTTCGAGTCTTCTATTTCTTTTATACTTTTAAATGCGTCACCCCAAAACGTTTTAATTTTATTGCTTTTTTTAACTTTAGAACAAACTTTTGGAAGGTGTTTAAAACAAACATCAACAATTTCTGGATCGAGTTCAAACCAATCAATATAATTTGAGTTGTTTTCTAGACAAGCTCTTGCTACTCCTCCGTCTCCTCCCCCGATTATAGCAACATTATTATTTTTTTTACTTAAATCATAACTTGATTTAAAAAAATTAGAGCTATAAATTTTTTCATCCTTTTCTGAAACTTGAATTTCATGGTCAATGAATAGTGCGTTGCCGAATTCCTCTAAATCCATTATTTCAACAAATTGACCTACTTTTGATGTAAATTTTTCTAGGACATTTTTGACTACATAATATTTTTTTTGACCAGGGGAACTATAAATATCGTCGTACAGTCCAATACTGCTCCTATCAAAAGCATTGGTCACAACTCTTTCATGTTGAATTTCTTTTCTTAAAATTTTTAAAGCAACTTTTGGATTAACCTTTCCACAGGTAAAAAAATCAAAACTTATTACACCTTTTTCTGGAAATGTATGAAAGCTAAAATGGCTCTCAGCTAATAATGCAACTAGCGTAAAACCTTGAGGTTGAAAACGATGTGATGCCACATTTAAAATTTCAACTTTAGCTGCTTTAGCAATTGTGTATATTATTTTTTCATAAAATTCAGGTGTGTAGTCTTTTTTTACACCTAAAAAATCGATAGTAATATGTTCTCCAACTTTTACCATTAAAAACTACCTTTTTTTATAATTTTTAAATCTACCTAAAACATTTTTCATTTCTTTTTTTGAAAGAATCTTAGGTATTCCGATTCTTATGGCATTTATGTATTGATGGCAAATATTTTCAATCTCTTGCGCAAGCTCAAAAGTGTTTTCCAAATTTTCACCAAAAGCAACTTGTCCGTGATTAGCAATTAAACAAGCTGACCTATTTTTCAAAGCTTTAATAATATTTTTAGAAAGTTCTCTGGTTCCAAAAGTTGCATATTTAGTACATTTAATGTCCTCTCCGCCTGCAACTGCAACCATGTAGTGAAATGCTGGAATATTTTTTTGATGGGTTGAAACTGCCGTCGCACAAGTAGAATGTGCATGAACAATGGCTTTAGCCTCTTTTTTATTCACATAAATATCTTGATGAAATCTCCACTCTGATGAGGGTTTCCCCTTTTTTTTATCATAGACTCCTTTTAAAGAAACGAAGACTATGTCATTAGGTTTAAGTGATGAATATCTCCTTCCTGAAGGAGTTATATAAAACCCCTCTACACCATTTTCTTTTACTCTTACTGATATATTTCCAGATCTTAAAGCTGATAGATTGGTAACATTTAATTTTTTTGAATATTTAATAACTTCTTTTTTTAATTTTTTCACTTAAATAGTACCTTAAGCCCTTGTTCTGATGCTTCACAAATTCCTTTTTCTGTAATTAATCCTGTAACTAATTTAGCTGGTGTTACGTCAAAGGCTAAGTTTAATGATTTACTTTTCTGTGGGTAAATTCTTATTCTTTTAATTTTATTATTTTCATCAACTCCTTCAACATGGGATAATTCTTCGGGGTTTCTCTCTTCAATAGGTATTTTTTTATGATCTTTAATTTTCCAATCGATTGTTGAGCTTGGTAATGCAACATAAAAAGGAATGTTATTATCTTTTGCAGACAATGCCTTTAAGTAAGTGCCTATCTTATTGCAAACATCACCGTTTGATAATGTTCTATCGGTACCTACAATACACATATCGATCTTTCCTCTTTGCATTAAAATTCCTCCGGTATTATCTGTAATAATAGTATTGGGAATTTTTTCCTCGTTTAGTTCATAAGAAGTTAAATTGGCTCCCTGATTTCTTGGCCTAGTCTCGTCAACCCAAACATGTACCTTTATCCCTTTTTGATGAGCATGATAAATTGGGGAAGTTGCTGTACCCCAGTCTATTGTGGCTAACCACCCTGCATTACAATGGGTTAAAATATTTACTACATCTTTTTTCTTTTTGGATATTTCCTCAATAATTTTTACCCCATTAATTCCTATATTTTTACAAAACTCTACATCTTCTTCTGTTATTGCTTTTGCCTCATCCAAAGCTATTTTCAAAATATCACTGATATTAACTCCCGATAATTTTTTCATCATACGATCTACTGCCCATTTTAAATTTATTGCTGTAGGTCTTGAAGAAATTAAGTCTTCACTTGATTTTTTTAAAAAGGATAAATCGTTTTTTTCAATTATAGACAGAACTAATCCATAGGCCGCAGTAGCTCCTATAAGAGGCGCACCTCTTACTTCCATAGTTTTTATAGCGTTAATTGCATCTTTTATATTTTTTAAACTTTTAATTATAAATTTATGTGGAAGTTTGGTTTGATCAATGATTTTAACTTCATTATTTTCAAACCAAATTGTTCGGTAATTCTTACCTTCAATTTTCATTTTTTTAATACTCTACCAGCTATATGTTTTAACTTTTTTACAGTACTTTTAGTTTGAAATTTTTTTGGTGTAATTATTGCAGTATCTAAACAATCATTAGCAGGATCTCCTTTTGTGTTAAAAGACTCAAAAGTTTTTATTATTTCAATAATCATATTTTGAGCATTAGAAGCATTCTGCTGCAAAGTTTTTACAACGGTAGGAACATCGACAACATCATGGTCTGGATGCCAACAATCAAAATCTGTAACCATTGCGACTGTGCAATATCTTATTTCAGCTTCTCTTGCTAATTTTGCTTCTGGCATATTTGTCATTCCAATAACGTCGGCTTTCCAACTTCTATACATTTTGGACTCCGCTAAACTTGAGAATTGTGGTCCTTCCATCACTAGATACGTCCCTCCAACTTGGTGAGGTATTTGGCATTTAACTAGAGCAGACTCACAACATTTCATTAATGAAGGGCTTGTAGGTTTAGCCATTGAAACATGAGCAACTATCTCTTTATCAAAAAATGTTTTTATTCTTGCAAAAGTTCTGTCTATAAATTGGTCCACTACAACAAATGAGCCTGGAGTTAAATGTTCTTGAAGGGAGCCAACAGCTGATACTGAAACTATATCTGTCACACCCATTTTCTTAAGCGCCTCTATGTTAGCTCTAAAATTTATATTTGACGGGTTTATCCTGTGACCTCTTTTGTGCCTGGGCACAAAGTAAACTTCTTTTTTGTTTAATGTGGCTGATAAAATCCTATCAGAGGGTTCGCCCCAGGATGTGTTCACTTTTTTCCACTTTATATTTTCTAAACCTTCTATTTGATAAAGGCCACTCCCACCAATTATCCCAAGAATTCTTTTTTTCATCATTTAATGTTTAGCCTTTTTTTGCTATTTATTGAAGCTAAATATGGATTTAAAAAAATATATAAGATCTATACCTGATTATCCTAAAAAAGGAATATTATTTAGAGATATTACTACTTTAATAAAAGACCCTGATGCTTTTAAATATTCAGTAGATCAAATAATCAAAATTTCAGAAAAAATAAAATTTGATAAAGTTTCAGCAATAGAGTCAAGAGGTTTTGTATTTGCCTCAGCAGTATCATACCTATTAAATAAACCATTGGTTCTTTTAAGAAAAAAAAACAAGTTACCTGCTGAGAGGCATTCAGTTGATTTTAAATTAGAATATGGCGAGGCTACGATAGAAGTGCATAAAGACTCCATTAATTCAAAAGAAAAAATCCTAATAATCGATGATTTAATAGCTACCGGTGGAACTGCTGAAGCAGCGGCAAAATTAATTGAGCTATCTGGAGGAGTAGTTGCGGGATTTATATTTGTAATTAATTTGTTCGATCTGCCTGGAAATGATCTTCTTAAAAAAAAGTCATATTTTACAAAAAGTTTAATTGAGTTTCCTGGTCACTAAATTTCTTTTTTTGTCCAAGTATCAGGTGTAAGATCATTATTTATTTCAAGATTTATGTGATACTCAAAAGGCTTTACACCTCTTTTCTTTATATACTCAAAAGTTTTTTTAATTCCCTCTTCAAGACCTACCCGAGTTTTATAATTTAATAATTTTCTTGCTTTGTTAGAGGAGCAAATGGCATGTTTTACTTCTTGAGGCCTGTCTTTTCTATATATTGGGGGCAGGTTAATTCCTGTTACATTCGAACATAATTCTGCAACTTTATTAATTGTTACAAATTCTTCGTCTGGTCCAATATTTATAATTTGTTTATTTAAACTTTTTTGGTTTAGCATAGGCAGCATACAAGATAAGCAGTCATCAATATATGAAAAACATCTAGTTTGTTGACCATCACCGTATATGATCGGAGCTTTTCCTTGTAACATTCTATTTATCATGATTGAAACAACATTTCTAAAAGGATCATCATATTTTTGTCTAGGACCAATTATGTTATGTGGTACTGCAATCACCCATTCAATTTTATTGAGCTCACATAAATTTATAAGAACTTGCTCTGATGCAACTTTTGAAATTGCATATGGATCAACTGGTTTTGGACTCATTTCTTCTGTAAATGGATAATCTTGAGAACCATACCTGGCCATAGAAGAACAAAAAATTATTCGTTTTACTTTTTCATTTACTGCAGCTGAAAAAATTGCAACTGATGCTAAATAATTATTTTTAGTTATTTCATATGGAGAAAATACCGATAAACCTTCATGAGCTGTAGCTGCGCAATGATAAACAATATCAACTCCCTTCATAATTGGTTTTATTTTTTTATAATCACAGCAATCAATTTTGTGGAATTCTATCTCTTTAGGAATATTATCCTCATAGCCGCCGATCATGTTGTCAATTCCAATTACCGTATGTCCTAAAGCCGAAAGTTTCTCAGATAAATGAGATCCAAGAAAACCAGCTACACCAGTTACAAGTATTTTGTATCGATTATTATTCACTGCAAAATATTTATATTTTTAATCAGAATAAATCAACTTTAATTAATTTTTGGTCTATACCAAGACTTTCTTAACAAAATTGAATTTAAAATTCCACTTAATCTACAATAATAAATATCTTTTTTTTTATTGTTAGAAATAACTTTAAAATAAATTGTTTTAACTATAGATGATATAAATTTTGGAAAAATTTTAAATAATGCAAATACGTAACCATAATGTTTTTTATGAAAATAAAATGATGACCACATCCAATGCCAATTTCTGGATTTTTCCATTTCGTAATTTATAGATTTTTCATGTGAGGCTCCACCATCATGTAAAATTCTTATATTTGTATCTAAAAATATCTTTTTATTGTCTTTTATTAATCTTTTACACAAATCTATTTCCTCAAAGTAAATAAAAAAGTTTTCATCAAAAAAACCAATGTTCTTAAATTGTCTTAGGTTCAAAAACATTGCAAAACCTTTTACACTTTTGACCTCAAAGACACCCTTCTCGATCTTTTTAACTTCTGTGTCTTTTGCCTCCTGAATGTAAGGGGCAATAATTGCAAACTCTGGTATATTTTTTGCAGTTTGAAAAAAATTATTTATTGAGATGTCTTGAACTTCGGCGTCTGGATTTATAATCAAAGCATATTTTGTTGTAACTTTTGAGATCCCTAAATTGTTACCCTTGGCATAACCTAAGTTTTTCTCAGACAATATACATTTAACATTGGAAAATTCGCTTTCTAATTTTACTTTAAGATTTTCGTCACAAGAATTTTCAATAACTATTATTTTAATATCTTTTCCTAAAGAATTTATGCAATTTATTATCTTTTTTTCACTCTTAAAGGAAGTAATCACAGCGGTTATATCATCATTATTCATTATATTTGATTTTGTAAAATAATTCTTTATTTTAACACATTTACACTAAATATTCTTTATTCATTATGAAAAAAATATTGGTTACAGGTGGATCTGGGTTTATTGGGAGTAATTTAGTTAATTATTTAATTAAAAAAAATCACTTCGTCATAAATATTGATAAATTAGCTTACTCATCAAATACTTACAACAAACCACAAAATAAAAATTACAAATTTTTTAAACTTGATATCAATAATAAAAATCAACTAAAAAAGATAATTGAGAAATATAAGCCTGAATGTCTTTTTAACATTGCTGCCGAAACACACGTGGACAGATCTATAGACTCGCCTTTCCAATTCATGCATTCAAACATTATGGGGGTATTTAATTTATTAGAGGTAATTAAAAATTTTAGAAAAAAAAATAAAAAAATTAAACTAGTTCATATTTCGACTGATGAGGTTTATGGAGATATCAAAATTAATAGATCTAATGAAAAATATCCCTATAATCCAAGTTCACCTTACTCGGCTTCAAAAGCTAGCGCCGATCATTTAATAAAATCATATGTAAGAACATACAATTTACCTGCCGTAATTTCTAATTGTTGTAATAATTACGGACCCTATCAATTTCCTGAAAAGTTAATACCGAAAATGATTACAAATATTTTAAATAATAGACCATTACCGATATATGCAAAAGGTCAAAATTCAAGAGAATGGATTTATGTAGAAGATCACTGCGAGGCTTTATACAAGATTTTTAAAAAAGGCAAAATTGGAGAAAGTTATAATGTGGGTTCTAATTTAAATTTAAAAAATATTGATTTGGTTAAAATGATATTAAAAATATTTAAAAAAAAAGGTTTTAAGTTAGGGAAAAAAGTTAAAATAAAATTTGTAAAAGATCGTCCTGGACACGATTTCAGGTATGCACTTAATAGTAAAAAAATCTTTAAAGAGTTGAAATGGAAGTCAAAAACAAATATTAATAAAGGTTTAAACAATACTGTAGATTGGTATTTGAAAAATAAAAAATTTATTAGATCTATTTCAAAAAAACATTATTCTACTAGGTTAGGATTAAAGATATGATTAAAAAAGGAATTATACTAGCTGGGGGTCTTGGCACAAGAATGAGTCCTATTACAAAATCTGTAAATAAACAACTTCTTCCAATTTATGATAAGCCCTTGATATACTATTCGCTATCTGTACTCATGTTGGCTGGAATTAAAGATATTTTAATAATAGTAAATAAAGGTCAAATAAATCAATTTAAAAAAATATTAATAGATGGAAGAAATTTTGGTGTAAAATTACAATATAAAGAACAGCAAAAACCTAATGGCCTTCCTGAGGCTTTTATAATAGGTGAAAAATTTATTAATAATAATAATGTTGCCTTAATATTAGGTGACAATTTTTTTTATGCACAAAGTCTTACAAAAACTTTGAAAAATGCAACAAAATTAAATAAAGGAGCAAAAGTATTTTTGCACCCTGTAAAAAATCCAAAACTATATGGGATTGCTACCATAAAGAATAAAAAGATAATTAATTTAAAGGAAAAACCTTTAATCACAAAATCTAATCTCGCTGTAACCGGTTTGTATTTTTTTGATAAACAAGTTGTAAAACTTAGTAAAACATTAAAGCCATCAAAAAGAAAAGAATTAGAAATTGTTGACTTATTAAACAAATATAGAAAAAAAAATGCGCTAAAAGCAGAATTTCTAGGGAGAGGTGGTGCGTGGCTTGATGCTGGATCTATAGATGATTACTATGACACAACTTCATTTGTTTCCACAATTGAAAAGAGACAAGGTTTTAAAATTGCGTGCTTAGAGGAAATAGCTTTAAATAATGGATGGATTAATAAAGTGGTGCTTAACGAAAGTATAAAATTTTACGGTAACTGTGAATATGCTAAATACCTAAAAAACTTACTCTAAATGATTATTGATATCAAAAAAAAGTATTGGGATTTCTAAATATTTTGTATTTTTTTTAAACCAATAAGATAAATATCTTTCAGCAAGAAAACCATAAATCCTCTTTAAGCCATAACCCTCTAGATTATCAAAACCAAAAATTTTTTCACAAGATTTAAGCCATGGAAATATATCTTGATAATACTTTAAAAGTATTTTTTTAGATTTACATATGAACATGTTATGCGGGTTAAAAGATACTTCAGTATTTACAAAATTTTTAAAATCCGTCTTATTTTTTTCATCAAGGACATCAATTGCTTTGTGAAGATTGCCCCTGCCATGCATTAAGTCAAAATGAAAGTTAATCGTTCGAAGATCTCTCTTAAAAAGTATTTTGGGATTAGCCATAATGAGAGGAAATCCATTTTTAATAAACTTCATTGTTTTTCTTTCATTTACAAAAAAAGGCTTCCCTAGTATGACATCATAATCTTGAAATTCGTCAGGAATTTTTTTTAATAGATTATCGGAAAGATTTTCCAAACTTATGTTCTCAAATTGCTCTCTAATTGTCCAAAATTTTCTATACTGACAAAACCCTATCCAATTATCATCTAATTTGTTAACATAATTTTTCCAAAGCCAATAATGAAAAGTGTATTCTCCATAAAACTCATTTTTTGATGAAATATTATCTCCAGTTTTATCGCTTAAACAATAATTAGAAAATTTTTTATTACCTAACCCTACTGGTGTATACCCTATCTTTTTTATTAAATTTTCATGCTTCGGATTAATTGTTAAACAAAACATATTTAAGTTGTTCATAGTCAGTACTCTATTGAATATTTGGTCTAAAATAAGATTTCAATAAAAAAATTCCGCTCAAGGCGCCCTTTATTGAAGCCATATGCAATTGTATGTGAGAATAATTTATTTTAAGGATAGAAATAATTATGCCTACTAATCCTTGATATAAATTTGGTAATAACTTTTTGATTGCATAAAGATAATTAAAGTTTTTTTTAAAATAATAAAATTTTGACCAGTTATAGTGCCAATTTCTATTGACTTGTATTTCAAAATTATATTTTTTTTTTGTTGAGCCTGTACCTAGATGATTAAAGAATAAATTTTTTACAACGTAAAATTTATGATTATTCTTAATTAATCTTTTACTATAATCAGTAGTTTCGAAGTACAAAAAAAACTTTTCATCTAACAAATTTGTTCTTTTTGTTTTTAATGTATTAATTATGCAAAAACACCAGTCTAACTCTTTAACTTGTTCGAGAATGAATCCTTTAAGTTTTATTTTTTCGCTATTGTTAATTGGAAAATAATTTTTGTGGATTTTCTGATTTTTATATTCTGGAGCTAAAATTGTAAAATTCTTAAAAGTTTTTACAATTTTTTCTAGTTGATTAATTAATATTTTTGACATGTTAATATCTGGAGTTAATGTTAGTACTAATTTGTGCTTACATTTTTTTAAACCCAAGTTAAACGCAGATGCATAACCTAAATTTTTTGGAGGGGTTAATACTTTGGTATTTTTAAAATTTTTTTCTATATTTTTTTTTGTTCTTGTGCATCCAGAATTTTCAACAATAATTATTTGATGCTTTTTTGGTATTTTTTTTAATAATTTACCCAAAAGGTGTTCACTTTTAAATGTAACTATTAATATAGAAAATTTCATAACATTTTGATGGTAGCGAGGGGCGGAGTCGAACCGCCGACCCCAGGCTTATGAGTCCTGTGCTCTAACCAACTGAGCTACCTCGCCATTGTAATTGATTTATAATATTTTTATTTTTCATTCAATAATCTTTTTCTTAATAATTTATTCATGGGTTTTTCATATAATGTAAAAGTAATGTGGGCCAAAATAAATAGAATAGCAAAATAAGCGATAAAAAATAAATAATTGCTATAATAGCTTATATTAATACTTAATTCTTCAAAGATGAATATTAAAGTCAATTGCAAAGGCACATGAAGTAAGTACAGTGCGTAGGTCAAATTTCCCATCAAACTAAACAATCTTTGTACTTTGTGACTCTTAATTAAATTTTCAAAACTCAAAAAGAATAAAACAATAGCTGGGCAAAAAACAAAAGTTTTAAAATTACCTGTAAATGAAAGTATTATCAAAAAAAGACTTAGTATAGTAAGAACATGAAATTTTTTATAATAATTAATAATATAAAAAACTAGTACTCCAGAAAAGAATAGTCGTGCGCATTCTAAAAACAATGTATCAAAAATTTTTAACTTGTCTATCACTATCAAAATTACGGATAATAAAATACAAATTTTAATATCATATTTTTTAAATATATTTATTAAATAGAAAAAAAATACATAAATTGCGACTTCCACTGAAACGCTCCAAATTGGAGCATTAAAAGAATGTCCATTTTCAAATCCCCACGAAGAAATAAAAAATATTTGAAGAAAAAAATGATAGAAGTCATTTATTAAATTAAATTGAAAATTTCCATGATTAACTAAAAATAAAATTTGAAAAAAAGAAACAAAAATAAGCGTGGCAAAATGAAGAGGGTATAATCTGGCTATTCTATTAACCGCAAACTCTTTAAGTGAAGAATTTTTTCTACTATATAAATAAACGTGGGCAAATACAAAACCAGAAATAGTATAAAAAATATGTACTCCAAAAAAACCATAGGTATACAACCAATCAAGATATTTAAAAAAAGGTAAATTATTTTTAACTGACTCATATTCATTATTTGAAAGCAAGTTCAAAGGAGAAAAAAAATGCCTGTAGTGATACATTAAAACGCTTAACGAAGTTAAAAATCTCAAGGCCTCTATACTAAAATATCTTTTCATAATCTAAATTTTCTTTTCAAGTTCTTTAGGATCTATAAATATATGACCCATCTGATTATTGTTATTATATTTTTCAGGCGTAACCGAAATACAGTCATAATTTACATTACATTTTTTTGCCAAGTTTTCACACATTTTTCCTGCTCCAGATGGTTTTAGCTCAAGCATTTCAAGTTCTGGTTTGCTAAAAATAACATTCGCAAATCCTGCTCCATGAAGGCCAATAATTTTTCTCGCATTATAAAATAGTTTTATTTGATTGATAAAACTTAGTTCGCTTAATTGAACCAGTTCGAAATCCCTTGATCTACATTGTTTAATTATCTCTTCCTCATTTAATATCTTCCTAAGGTTTTTTATATTTGGACTAGCATCGCTTCGATCTATATATATTTTTTTTGGTAAATTATTATCTTTTAAATCTAAATTCTTTGTTAATTCACTCTTTAACCAATTAATTATCCATAGCGGTAAATTTTGGATTTCATTTGATGCATCATTTTTAATTACGTACGGATGTTCTGTAACAATAATTTGATCGCCACTAAGATGTCTGTGTTTTATACTGCTTAATCTTTTATTTTTGGGAATATTTAATAAATTTAAACTTTCATACTGAAATTTTTTTTTGATATTTGGAAAAAGAAAATATTGAATGCTTTCAAGATTTAAAACATTTTCTACTATTTTTAATCGAGGTAAAACATCAAAAAGCCAGTGCCAATAATTATAATTTCCTCCACCTCCAGTAAGTAAAGATAAAATATTTCCAATGAGTTTTTTTTTTATTCTTGGAGTCCCTTTTGAAAAAACTATATTTTCTTTTACATCATTAAATTTTGTATTTCTAATTTGAAAAGACGGTTCTTTAATTATTTTATTATTTTGAATTATAGCAGTATCGTTTATTGTATCTGTATAAATACGAGAATTTTTAATAAAATATACATTATAAATAAAATTTTCGTCTATTTTTGAGCGCTTGATGTCACTGAAAGAATTATTATTTACAGGTTCAAATTCACTAATTTGACCATAAATCAATTTAAATAGTCCATATGAGAACTTTTTAAATAGCAATTGTAATTTTTTTTTAATAGTGTAAATCAATTTTAAATATATTTTTTTATTAATAACATTAAATTACAAAAATATAATGTATAAAAAAGCTTTAATCACTGGCATTACTGGTCAAGATGGATCCTATTTGACTGAGTTTTTATTAAAAAAGAATTACAAAGTACATGGACTTGTGAGAAGAGTCGCTCTCGAGGATGGAAATCATAGACTTTGGCGGCTTAGGCATTTATTAACTAGAATAACATTACATCCCGCGTCATTAGAAAGTTATGCAAGCTTAGTTAAGCTTATACAAAAAATTAAGCCTCATGAAGTTTACCATCTGGGTGCACAAAGTTATGTTGATTACTCATTCAAAGATGAGTTTTCAACATTAAATACGAATATAAATGGAACTCACTATATTTTATCAGCATTAAAAGAATTTTCTCCAAAAACAAAATTTTATTTTGCTGGATCATCTGAAATGTTTGGTAAAGTTAGACAAGTTCCTCAATCTGAAAAAACACCGTTTTATCCTAGGTCTGTTTACGGCATTTCAAAAGTTGCAGGTTATGACTTAACCAGAAACTATAGAGAGGCATATAATATGTTTTGTTGTAGTGGAATTTTATTCAACCATGAGTCACCACGAAGAGGGTTTGAATTTGTAACAAGAAAAATTACACATGCTGTCGCGAGAATAAAATTTGGCCTTCAAAATGATTTAAGGCTTGGAAATATGGATGCAAAGAGGGACTGGGGTCATGCCGAAGATTATGTTGAAGCAATGTGGTTGATGTTAAATAAGAAAAAACCAAATGATTACGTGATTAGTACAGGAAAACAGTATTCAGTTAGGGATTTTGCTAAGTTAGCATTTGAATTAGTTGATTTAGACTACAAAAAATTCATAAAAATAGAAAAAAATCTATATAGGCCTTCTGAGGTTAGAAGTTTATTAGGAGATTGTAGAAAAGCAAAAAAAGAATTGAAATGGAAACCAAAATATGATTTTAAAAAACTTGTTCAAGACATGGTTAAAGCTGATTTAGAATTCGTAGAGAAAGAAGGTTATTAATAATTTAATTGTGAAAAGTTTTTTTCAAAATTTTCTAAGTAAAAAAATTAATAAGAAAGAGAAGTATAAAGAATTTATAGTTCCTAGAATTAATCAAATTAGAGAAATTATTTCTACAAAAAAAACTATTTCCTTTCTACATTATGGTCATTTAGGAGATATTATTAATTCTCTTCCTGTTATAAAACATTTGTCTAAAAACAAAAATTGCCATTTATATTTACAGGCCAATAAAAAGATACCCGCACATGTCGTATCGCGAGATCATCCATTTGGAGAAGTTTATTTATCTGAGAATTCCATAAATAAAATGATCCCGTTGTTAAAAAAACAATCATTTTTAGAGTCGGTTGAAATTTATAAAAATCAAAGTATAGACATTGATTTAAATTTTTTTCGAGAATTACCAATAAATTTTAATATAGACTCTGTTAGGTGGTATTTTCATTTGACAGGAGTATTTGCTAATTTATCTGAAAAATATTTAGATGTAAATAATCATGAAAAATTTAAAGACTATATAGTTATTATGCGTAGCTTGCGCAGACAAAATAAAAATATAGATTATTCATTTTTAAATTCTTATAAAAATATAATATTTATTGGTCTTGAAAAAGAATTCCAAAGTTTAAAGAGTTCGATAAATAAACTTGAGTTTTATGACAGTAAAGATTTTTTAGAGCTCGCGGAAATTATTAAAAATTCAAAGTTTTTTATTGGTAATCTTTCTTTTGGATATGCACTTGCAGAAGCATTAAAGGTTCCAAGATTGCTTGAGTCTGCTCCAAGTTTTCCCCTAGTTTATCCTAATGGTTTAAAAGCTTATGATTTCTATTTTCAAAGCCATTTTGAGGAGTTAGTTAAAGAACTAAACACTTGTTAAAGTATCTCAAGTTTAGGTAATGGAAATATAAACTTTGTTCCCTTTTTTCTAGTTAATTTTTCTCTTGATAAAATCTCTTTTTTAAAATGCCACGGTAAAACTAGATAATAATCTGGACTGTAAAATCTTGAGAGAACCTCTGATATAATTTTAATTTTTGTACCTGGTGTATAAAGGTTGTATTTGTTTTTATTTCTTTCTGCAGCGTAATCTATTATCTTATTATTTATATTGTAGTATTGTAATAATACATTTCCTTTTGTTGATGCGCCATAACAATGAACTTTTTTTCCTCCTTTATTCACTTTTTTTAAATATTTGACAAGTTTTTTTTTGGACTGGTTTATTTCTCTAATAAATTTTTTATAAGTATTTTCGTCAGAGAGCTTAAGTTTTTTTTCATCGGCAAGTTCCTTTCTAATTATTTTTGTATTATTTTTATGTTGTGAACTTTCATGACACACGTAATACTGTTTACTAGCTCCATTAATGTCGTTCTTCTTAATATCAAATACTCTTAAACCATTTTTTTTACACAGGTTTATTATAACTTGACTGCTATAATATTCTAAGTGCTCATGGCATATAGTATCAAACATTTTAAATTTAATTATTGATGCTAAATCAGCGAATTCAAGTAAAAATACACCTTCTTTGGATAACAATTTTTTTACATCTTTTAAAAAGTTATTTGGATTTGAGGCATCATAGAAAACAGATAATGCAGTAATAATTTTAAATTTCTTTTTAACTATTCTTTTGATTTTTTTAGCTGAAAAAAAATCTGCAATTTTATAATTAATGTCAATATATTCATTTTTATATTTTTCTAAAATTGGATCTATTCCAAATGTTACTATATCTTTTTTATAGTTTTTTAATAAAGATCCATCGTTACTAGCTATGTCTAAAACCAGTTCTTTTTTTTTAAGATGAGCTTTTTTTGATAAATATCTAACAACTGATCTTACATGATCCAGCATTGTTTTATTTATTCCAGTTCTATATCCATAGTCAGGTCCATATAAATATTTAAGATCAAAGTTATGTCCTAACTGAACTAATTCACAACTTTTACATATTACTAAATTAATGGGTTTTTTTGGTATCACCTGTCTTTCATTGGGAAATTTTCCAGTAAAACACATACTCCCAAGAGAAAATAATTTTTTAAGTTTAGCTTTATTGCAACTTCGACAGTTCTTAATTTTCATTAGCACTTTTATATCAATGCTACGGCACGTGGCAACGCGAAATTAGGAAAATTATACTGTAAATAAATTAAGTAAAATGCGTGTTTTAAAGAGTTAATATTATACCAAAGACAGTTACTGCTGAAATTGCCGCTGCTGAAAGAATAATATTGTTTTTTTTCTCTTGTTTCTTAGACTCATTCATTCGAGCCATAAGCTCATTTAAGTTTACTTTTTTATTATATAAACCTGATCCGTTTATATTTTCATAGTAATTTTGATCTTTTTCTTTAATCTCTGAACTCATACTTAAAATCATTTAATCATATGGCGCTCAATATGTAATCTTTTATGGGTTCATTATGGGTATATTTGACCTAAATTTTGATGAAAAATTAGCTAAATAAAAATTAATTGTCCGCTTCGGGTTTAACTGATTTCTAAATTTTCTGGCGGAACATATTTTAAATTAAATGCGTCTGCTACACCTTTAATAGTAACTTTCCCTTTGTATAAATTTAACCCCTTTAAATAGTTTTTATTCTCTAGTAATGCCTTTTTAACTCCCTTGTCAGCTAATTTAATTAACATTGGTAAAGTTGCTTTATTTAATGCCAATGTAGAAGTTCTAGGAACCCCGCCTGGCATATTAGCAACGCAATAATGTACTACGTCGTCAACAATATAAGTTGGATTTGCGTGTGTAGTAGGTTTGCTAGTTTCAATACAACCACCTTGATCAATTGCAACATCGACTACGACAGAGCCTCTTTTCATAGACTTAATCATATCTTTTGAAACTAATTTTGGCGCCTCTGCTCCTGGAATCAAAACGCCTCCAATTAATAAATCACATTCTGAAACAAGTTTTTTAAGATCTGTTTTATCACTCTCCCTAGCTATAATTTTATCTCCAAACAATTCATGTAGTTGTTGAAGTCTTTCTTTTGATTTATCGACAATATATACTTTGCTTTTCATTCCAGTAGCTATTATTGCTGCGTTCTCACCAACAACGCCGCCACCTAAAATAACTACATTTGCTGGCTCGACTCCAGGCGCTCCTCCTAATAACAAACCTCTACCCTTTTGATTTTTTTCAAGCGAGTGGGCGCCTGCTTGTATAGACATTCTTCCTGCAACAGCACTCATAGGTGCTAGTAAAGGAAGTCTACCATTATCATCTGTTACAGTTTCATATGCAATACATATTGACTTTGATTTGATTAGTCCCTCAGTCAGTTCTTTAGCAGCAGCTAAATGCAAATAAGTATATATGATTTGATTTTCCCTTATCATTTTAACTTCATTCATTTGAGGTTCTTTTACTTTGACAATTATCTCTGATCTTTTGAAAATTTCTTCGGCATTATCAATTATTTTAGCTCCAGCAATTTTATAGTCTTCATTTGAAAAACCTGCTTCGAACCCGCCGTTACTTTGAATTAAAACTTCATGATTTTTTTCTGTTAGAACCTTAACACTGTCAGGGGTTAAGCCAATTCTATGCTCTTGAAGCTTTATTTCCTTTGGCACTCCTATGATCATTTATGACTTAGTATAGTTAGAAATACCGGTTCTCAATTTAGTAATTATTTCATCAATATGTTTTTTTTCACAGATAAATTGTGGAGCAATAATTAATGTATCCCCGGTGTTTTTAAAATTAACTCCAGCATCATAACAATGTTTAAATGTTTGAAATCCAGCTTTTCCTGGTTTTTCCACCATTTTCATTTCTATGCCACCCATCATTCCATATCCTCTAATGCTTACAACTTCTTTCAAATCTTTTAAAGAATGTAAACCATCTTGAAAATAAGGAGACATTTCTTTTGCTCTATTAAAAATATCTTCTTTATCAAAAATATCTTGAACAGCTAGAGCAGCTGCAACAGCAACTGGAATTCCTGAATAAGTATAGCCATGAAATAATTCTGGCGTTCCTTCTGGAGCTTTTGATGCATCTAAAACCGCATCATACATTTCCTCTTTTACCGCTACGACCCCCATCGGAACAACACCATTTGTTGTTGCTTTCGCCATTGTCATAATATCCGGTGTAACGCCCCACTCTTGAGCTGCAAAAGCTGATCCAGTTCTTCCCCAACCAGTTATTACTTCATCAAATATTAAAAGTATTCCATGTTTATCACATATTTCTCTTAATCTCTTTAAATAACCTTTTGGAGGAACTAATGTTCCAGTTGATCCAGCTATAGGTTCCACAATACATGCGGCTATATTTTCGCCACCGAAGTTCATAGCTATTCTCTCTAAATCTTCTGCTAATTCTACTCCTGTTTCTGGTTGGCCCTTTACAAATTTATGTTCTGGTAAATGAGTATGTCTCATATGTTGAACCCCAGGCATTAATACGCTGGCAAAAGTTTTAACGTTATTAATCATTCCACCGACAGTGGTCGCACCAATATTCATGCCATGATAACCTCTTTCTCTGCCGACAAATCTAAATCTTTTGGAATCCCCTTTTGCTCTGTGGTAAGCTATCGCTATCTTAATTGCAGTTTCAACAGCTGTTGAACCGCAAATCGTATAAAAAATTCTATTTATGCCCTCTGGTGTTTTCTTTGCTATTCTTGTTGCTAGTTCAAATGATCCACCAAAACCCTGGTTGAAGGGTTGGCAGTAATCTAATTTTTCTAACTGTTTTGAAACCGCTTCAGTAATTTCTTTTCTGCCATGACCCAGTGGATTGCAGAACAAACCAGAGCTAGCATCTATCATCTTTTTTCCAAGATGATTAGTTAAATAAACTCCTTTTGCGTCAGTGATTAGTCTTGGGTTTTTCTTAAAAGATTTGTTGTCAGAAAATGGCATCCAGTGCTCATTTAGAGAGTTGGGAATATTAGTTCTTTGTGAGCTCATAAAATTAAAATTTTTAGACTATTGCCTAACTAAAACAACTAAATTATATACAACTAATAGTAGTATATTTAATAATATATATAACGTATATAAAATAATGCAAATTAAAAACACTAAGTTAAAAGGTCTTAAAATAATAAATAATAAAATTTATAGGGACTCTCGAGGTTACTTTAAAGAGGACTTTAAGGCTAGTTTCTTTAAAAAAATCAGGTTTATATTTTCTTGCACATCAAAATCAAAAAAGAATGTACTAAGAGGAATGCATGTACAAACTAAAAAGCCCCAGGGTAAGTTCGTCTCAGTCTTAAAAGGGTCAATTCTAGATGTTGCTATCGATTTAAGGCGGGGTTCAAAGACATTTGGAAAACATTTTAAAGTAGTTCTCAGTGATAAAAACGGCAAATCTATATTAATACCGCCTGGTTTTGCTCATGGATTTCTTGCTCTGGAAAAGGAAAATATTGTTCATTATTACAATACAAATTATAGATCAAAAAATCATGAACTGGGTTTAATTTGGAATGATAAGACATTAAAAATAAAATGGCCTATAAAAAAACCCATTATATCTAAAAAAGATAAAAAAAATGTCACATTAAAAGAATTTTTAAAAATAAGATGAAATGTAAAGTAACAGGTGAAAAATTAAGTCCATTTATGTCATTTGGAAAAATGCCCTCAGCTAATGGCTTCCTTGAAAAAAAAAATTTTGATAAAGAGTTTTTCTATGAAATGGAAGTTGGTTTCTCAAAAAAAGTTTCCTTATTTCAACTAAATGACTTTTCTAATCCTGAAAAAGTACATAATGAAAGTTATCCTTTTTATACAAGCAGTTCTAAATATATGTGTAAACATTTTAAAAATTTTGCAGAATGGCTTATGGTGAATTATCTCGACCAGGGGACTAAAATCATCGAAGTTGGATCAAATGACGGCACGCTTCTAGAAAATTTTAAGAACAAAAATATTGAAGCCATTGGCTTTGAGCCTTCTAAAAAGATTGCTGAATTAGCAAATAAAAATGAAATTAAAACTATTAACAAATTTTTTAACTCGGAAAGTATAAATGATTTAAGAGAATTTAAACACACAACTGATATTATTTGCTCAGCAAATGTGATAGCTCATATACCAGATCTTATTGATGTAATAAAAAGTGTTGATAGCTTGTTGTCTAAAAAAGGACTTCTTATTTTTGAGGAACCTTATTTGGGATCAATGTTTTCAAAAGTTTCATATGATCAAATCTATGATGAACATATTTTTATGTTTTCTCTTAGCTCTATCAAAAAAATTTTTGATATTTATGATTTTGAACTTATAGATGTTATGCCACAAATTACTCACGGTGGATCCATGAGGTATATTGTAGGTAGAAAAGGTTTTCATAAAATTAATGATATTACAAAAAAATATATTGATGAGGAACAAAAACATAGCTTGGACACAATTGAGTCTTGTTTGAAGTTTAAAAAAGCGTGTGAAGCTTCAAGAGAAATGACAATAAATACTTTAAAAAAATTCAAAAGTGAAAATAAAAAAATTTGTGGATATGCAGCCACCGCTAAGAGTACAACTGTTTTAAATTATTGTAACATAAATAATAGAACTATTGATTTTATTTGTGATACTACAGAAGAAAAAATTGGTAAATTTTCTCCTGGTTCGCATATACCAATTTATCCAGTGTCTAAATTCCACGAAGAAAAGCCTGATGTTGCTTTTTTATTTGCTTGGAATCATAAAGATGAAATTATGTCTAAAGAATCAGATTTTAAAAAAAAAGGAGGCATTTGGTTTTCGCATGTTTCTTTATAAAAATCGTATCGTAATTACTGGTGGCACTGGCAGATTCGCACAATCTTTAAAAAGGATTAAAACAAATTACAAAACTTACTATCCCTCAAAAGTACAATTAAATATCCAAAAAGAAAAATCTATCCTGAGTTACTTAAAGAAAAAAAAACCTAAATACCTAATACATTTAGCTGGTTTATCTAGACCAATGTCTATTCATGACAAAGATATAAGCAAAAGTATTAGTTTAAATATTATAGGCACAGCTAATATTGTCAAAATATGTGAAAAAATGAAAATAAAGTTAATTTATTTTTCATCAAGTTATGTGTATCCAGGTAAAAGAGGAAATCACAAAGAAGAGGATCCTTTATTGCCAATAAATAGCTATGCTTGGTCGAAACTTGGTGGAGAATGTGCTGTTAGACTTTATAAAAACTCACTTATTGTAAGAGCTTCCATGACTGAAAAGCCTTTTGTTCACAAATCAGCATTTGGTGATTTTTTAACAAACTTTATATTTCATGACGAAATAGCTCCTTTGGTATTTAAATTACTTAATCTAAAAGGAATTATAAATTTTGGAGGTAAATCTCAAAGTGTTTTTAGTTTTGTGAAAAAATACAATCCCAAAATAAAGAAAATTTCTTATAAAAAAGTTTTTGGAAGTTCTTACCCTTCGAATACGACAATGAATATGTCAAAGTTTAAAAAGATATTTAAAAAAAGATAAATAAATTTAATTTCAACCTAGGATTGATTTTTTACTGAAACTTGGCCTATTATTGAACACTCTTTGTATTTACTTACGTACAAAATTCATTTTAAATCTTAACAATTAATAAACTATATATAGGAGAACTATGAAAAAAATAATAAGCACAGTTCTTGGAATGGTTTTGGCTTTTTCTCTTTACTCTTCAGTTGCAAATTCTGCTGCTAAAGAAGTTAGAGTTGCGTACTTTTTAGAGTGGCCATCTCCTAATCTTGAGGACATGAATAAGAAAGCATATTCAAAAGCACTAGGTGTGCCAGTGAAATGGACTAATTTTACAAATGGTGTGGCAATGACAGATGCTATGTTAGCTGGAGATATTGATATCTCTTACTCACAAGGTTTAATGCCTTACATTAACGCTGTAAAAGCAAAAGCACCTATCAGTTTAGTTGACGTTGCTATGGAATACGGTATGGGAGGAACAACATGTGTTACTTCTAATAAGTCTGGTATTACAAAAGCAAATGCTTCAGAGCTTGAAGGTAAAAAAGTTGCAGTTCCACTAGGAACTATGGCTGAGTACGTTTTTACTGAAAGTATGAAAATAGTTGGAGCTGACAGAAAAAAAATGAATATTATTGCTATGGATCCTGAAGAAGGTGCAGCTGCACTAGTAAGCGGTGATGTAGTAATGGCATGTTTATTTGGTGGTAATTCTATTAAGTCTGCAACATCAGTTGGAAAAAGACTTCTAACAGTAGATGAAGCACGTGCTGGTGGAATTATGGGTATTGACATTGTTTCTGTTACAAACAAATTCATGAAAGAAAACCCAGGAATGTTAAAATCATTCGTTGAGTTAACTCATGAAGCTAACGAAAGATACAGAAAAGGTGGAAGTGATATGAAAGCTATGTCAAAAGAGTCAGAAATGAAAGTTGCTGATATGAAAGACACTTTAAGTGGCTTCAAATTCTTAACACCAAAAGAAACAAAAAAATCTATGAAGAGTGGAAATCTAGCTAAGTTTTTAAAAGGATTTGACACTCCAAGAGGTACGGTAACTACTAAGTTTTTACCGTAGTTTAAGAAATCAGATTAATAGGCGCCAGTTTATATAATTGGTGCCTATTTTTTTAACTAAATATCTAATATAATTATTTTATGAGCGACTTAATTTCACAAAACCTAAATATGATTTTTAAAACTCCGAAAGGAGAGACTGTCCATGCGCTCAAAGATTTAAATTTCACAATTAAAAAAGGAGAATTATTAACTGTCCTTGGTCCCTCAGGATGTGGAAAAACAACTTTATTAAATATAACAGCAGGATTTATTAGACCAACTTCAGGAAAAATTACTCTTAATAATAAAGAAATAAATGGACCAGGCGTTGATAGAGGTATGGTTTTTCAGCAAGGTGCATTATTTGAATGGTTAACTGTTGCTGAGAATGTAAATTTTGGTTTGAGAATGAAAGAAGAAGACGCTGTTCAAACACAAAAGAAAGTTAACGAATGGTTGGATATAGTTGGTTTAAAAGGTTTTGGTAATACTCCTACTTACCAACTATCAGGTGGTATGCAGCAAAGAGTAGCTTTAGCCAGATGCTTAATAAATGATCCTGATTTAATTTTAATGGATGAACCTCTTGGAGCTTTAGATGCATTAACGAGAGAAAAAATGCAGTCGCTAGTTCTTAAAATTTGGAAAGAAACAGGAAAAACAATTATTTTAATAACTCACTCTGTTGAAGAGGCGCTATTGCTTGGAGAAAAAGTTTACGTTATGGCTCCAAGACCTGGAAGAATTCATAAAGAATATAAGTTACCCTTTGCATCAATGGGCCTTAACGGCGATTTAAGGGAAATCAAAAACAATAAAGAATTCGTTTCAAAGAGAGAAGAAATTCTCTCTATGATTTGGGACATGGAAGAAGAAATAATGGGTAAAGATAATTAATGATCACAGCTTTTTTAACTTTTGTATTTTTCTTTGCTATCGTCGGATGTGTTTTATACGGTAGGAAATTAATTAAAACAGAAAAAGTAGATGCTGTTTTTGGAAATCCAGAGAGGGCTCAAGGTGGAATTCATTGGGTAATTGTTGGTAGCAGTTTCTTATTATTAGTTTGGCTTTATTATTCATGGGATATTGCAAAATCTTTCTTTCCAAGATCTGCTAATGAACTTTGTCAAGTTGGAAAGGTAAATGAGTCCCTTCTTTCTCTCAAGTACCTTTTTCCAATTGAAGAACGTCAACTTAAAAGTACATCTGTAATTGAAACTGAGACAGAAAATTTAAATAAAATAATTATTGAAATTGAAAAATCAGAAGAAGTAAAAAG